>JAUWNP010000188.1 GCA_030612585.1 Anaerolineae bacterium | reverse complement strand
CTATCCAGGCGGCCATCCAGCCGCGCTGACATCATTTCGCCAGCCTGCTCACAAAACATCGTCCGTCTCTCCTTGCATCATCTTCGCCAGGGCACGCCGGGCACGATGAAGCCGCGATTTGACTGCGCCTATCGTCAGGTTAAGCGCCTCGGCAATCTCCTCGTAGGAGCAGTCGTACCAGTAGCGGAGCGTGACCGCCGCCCGGTCGGTGGGTGAGAGAGTCGCCAGCAGTCGTTGTATCCGTTCCGCCTGCTCGTGCTGTACTACCACGGCTTCCGGCTTAGGGCTGTCGCTCGCCATCCGGGTGGGTGTGGCGATCTCATCCTCCAGCGGCAGCCAGGTGATCCGTCGCCGACGCAACCGGTCAATGCAGTAATGGGAGGCGATGGCTAGCAACCAGGAACGGAAAGGGCGTTGCGGGTCGTAACTGCGCAGGTGGGTGTAGACCCGCAAGAACGTCTCCTGTGCGGCATCCTCCGCTTCGCCCACGTTGCCCAACATGCGGTAGGCTAGATTGTAAACGGGCGTCTGGTAGGCTGCGACCAGGCGACCGAATGCGGCCTGATCGCCCTGCCGTGCCAGTTGTATCCACTCTGCTTCGTTGGTCACACGTGTGCTCCACTTGCTGGCAATTTCTATTACGTATTATAGCTCACAAGGTTGCACTGGTGAAAAGCAGGTTCAATGCCGGAAGTGGCGCACGCCGGTGAAGCACATCGCCAGTCCCATCTGGTCGGCGGCCTTGATGACTTCCTGATCCCGCACCGAACCGCCAGGCTGGACGACGGCTGTCACGCCGGCCTGGGCTGCCACTTTCACCCCGTCGGGGAAGGGAAAGAAGGCGTCGGATGCCAGCACCGCGCCCTGAGCCCGCTCGCCCGCCTTGGCCACCGCCAACCGCACCGCGTCCACCCGGCTGGGCAGTCCCCCACCGATGCCCACTGCCGCCTCGCCCTGCGCCAACAGGATGCCGTTGGACTTGACGTGGGCTACGGCCCGCCAGGCGAAACGCAGGGCCTCCGTCTCTGCTCCGGTGGGGGCGCGACGGGTGACCACCTGCCATTCGGCCTGGTCGCCCCGGTCGCGCTGTTGTACCAGCAGCCCGCCTCGAACGCTGCGCGTCTCGATTCTGTCCTTGATCCTGTCCTCGATTCTGCGGGGCACCGTCCGCTCAAGCGCCAGCAGGCGGCATCCCTTGCGGGCACTCAGCACCTCCCGTGCTTCGCCGGTGAAAGCGGGTGCAACGATGGCCTCGACGAACAGGTGACCCAGGGCACGGGCGGTGGGACCGTCGAAGGTCCGGTTGGCGGCGATGAC
Organism: Anaerolineae bacterium; assembly: GCA_030612585.1. The sequence continues at coordinate 7,486 of JAUWNP010000188.1, read as the reverse complement.
CCCGCCGAAGGAGGAGACAGGGTCGCCGGCCAGGGCCAGCGGGAAGGCTTCGGCCAGGGTGTCGGCCGAAGCGAAACCGCACGGACTGAGGTGTTTGACGATGACGAGGGTGGTCCGCTCAAAGGCGATGGCGGCCCGCCAGGCGGCGTCCAGGTCCAGCAGGTTGTTGTACGAGAGGGGCTTGCCCTGGAGCAGTTCGCCGCCGAGTGGGCCGGCCACCCCGGGCAGACCGTACAGGGCCGCTTGCTGGTGTGGGTTTTCCCCATAGCGCAAGTCGGTCAGTTTGTGCAGGCCTAATACTAATCTTTCGGGCAGCAGGTTCTCGTCGCCGGACAGGTAGCGCCAGATGGCGGTATCGTAGGTGGCGGTGTGGGCGAAGGCTTTGACAGCCAGCCGGTGTCGCGTCTCCAAAGAGACCTCCCCCTGGGCCTTTATCTCCGCCAGGACTGGTGTGTAGTCGGCGGGATCGCACACCACCGTCACGTGGGCGAAGTTCTTGGCCGCGGCTCGCAGTAGCGCCACGCCGCCGACGTCAATCTGTTCGATGACCGCCTCCAGTGAAGTATCGGGGTTGGCGGCCGTCTCCTCAAAGGGATAAAGGTTGACCACGGCCAGGTCAATCTCGTCCCAGCCCAGGCCGCCGAGTTCGGCGCGGTCGGCGGGGGTGCGGCGAGAGAGGATACCGCCGTGGATGGCGGGGTGGAGCGTCTTCACCCGTCCGCCCAGTATCTCCGGGGAGTTGGTCACGTCGCTGACCGGGTGCACCGGTAGTCCGGCCTCGCGCAGGGTGCGGGCGGTGCCACCGCTGGCGACGAGTTCCACTCCCCGCCCGGCCAGTGGCCGCGCGAAGTCCACCAGGCCGGTTTTGTCGTAGACGCTGAAAAGGGATCGTTTGATGGTCATTGTTTCTCCGAATGGCGAATTGCGAATAGGGTTTGCGTTCTCGAGAAGTTCGAATCAGCGTAGTGCGGTCAGGACGGCCTCGTTGACCGATGGGTAGGTTGGCACGCCCCGCGTGACCATCGCCGCTGCTTTGGGGCCGTCGGCGGGGGTGATGCCATAAGGTTGCCACTCGATGGTCGCTCCTGCTGCCCGCAACTCCTCGACGCCGCGCTCCGCCGCCTCCAATCCACCAGTGGTGTCCTCAAAGACGTGGAGGGTGACCGGTTTCAGGTCGCTCAGAGGGGGACGCAGTTCGCCGTCGCGGTGCAGGGCCAGCGCTGCCTCCAACGCGGCGGTCTCCTGGCCCGACCAGGCTGCTCCGACGGCGGCCAGCGCCTGCACCGGGCAGGGCTTGATCAGCCGCTCGACCTCCTGGCCCACCTGGCGGGCCAGCCAGCGTATACGTCCCAGGCTGATGAGGGGCCAAGCCTCCAGGCCAACCAGCGAGCGGGCCATTTCTGCCTCCGGGGAGTAGCCTAGCGCTGGTTCGTCTGCCTCGACCGGGGGCAGGCTAGGACGGGCGGTGTAGATGGCGATGCGGGCCTGCTCGCCGGTGGTTGCTTCGTGTAGTCGAGCACGGGTGACGGGCGTAAGGAGCGGGCGGTCGTAATGGTGGAGATAGACCATGCTGTCAAAGTCGGGTTCGATGCCGTAGGTCTCGGTCACTCCCTGGCTTCCGATCACCAGGTGTTGGAAATGTCGCGTCACCGGCGCGCGGAAGAAGTCGTTGGTGTGACCGAGCAGTGTGTCCAGCAGCGCAGCCAGTGCGGGCCGATGAGCCTCCAGGCTGGGAGTTGCTTCCACTTCATCCCACAGAGTAGCGCATGCTGCCTGGGCTGAGCTCGCCTGTCCTCCCAGACGCTCGCCCACCCTCCGCGCCAGGGCTGTGTAGTCGGGATGGAGGAGTGGGTATGGATGTGTGGCCAGGAGGGAGAGGGCGTCCGGCCAATGGGGAGGCAACGGGAGGGACGGCTCCCGGCGCAGCCGCTCCAGCAGCAGCGTTACCACGCAGGCCGGTCCCGAGTCCCACTCGCTCGTCAGGCCGTAGGCTTCGAAGGCCCGCGCTTCCTCCTCCGTCGGTGGGAGGTCACCAACCCCCATCTGTCGGGAAAAGTGGGCTACTGTGTCCTGCAGCGCCTTCAGGTAGCCCTGCGCGTCCGTCAGTACCCCGTCCACGTCGAACAGAAAAAGGTGGATCATCGTCGCCTCCGCACCAGTTCCGCCTCGACGTCGGCCAGGGTCTGCCCCCGCACTGCCAGCAGCACCAGCAGGTGGTAGAAGAGATCGGCTACTTCAGATATAAGACGCTCGTCTCCCTGCCCCTTGGCGGCCAGGATGACCTCCATCGCCTCCTCGCCGACTTTCTTGAGGATCTCGTCCTCGCCCGCGTCCAGCAGCCGGGCGGTGTAGGAGCCGGGCCGGGGGTTGGCCTGGCGGTCGAGGATGGTGGCGAACAAGGTGTCCAGGACAGCGCTCATCACGCCAACCTCCGGTAGAAGCAACTTCGATGACCGGTATGGCAGGCGGGGCCGGCTGGGGCCACCTTCAGAAGCAGCGTATCGGCGTCGCAATCCACCCATATCTCGCGCACGTTCATAAAGTTGCCGGAGGTGGCTCCCTTATGCCACAACTCCTGGCGGCTGCGGCTCCAGAAGTGGGCCTGTCCGGTCTCCCGGGTACGCCGCAGCGCCTCTTCGTTCATCCAGGCCACCATCAAGACCTGGCCGGTCGCACCATCCTGCACCACCGCCGGCACCAGCCCCCGCTCGTCAAACCTGATGTCTGTTTTGTCATTTGTCATTTGCTCATTTGTCATTTCTTACCGGAATCCCCCTGTCCGCCAGGTACGCCTTCACCTCGCCGATGCTCAGTACCCGGTCGTGGAACAGGGAGGCGGCCAGCGCAGCGTCGGCCTGGCCGTCGGTGAGCGCCTGGGCGAAGTGTTCCAGGCATCCGGCTCCGCCGCTGGCGATGACCGGCACCGGCACCGCCTGGGCCACGGCGCGGGTCAGTGCCAGGTCGTAACCGGCCAGGGTGCCGTCGGCGTCCATGCTGGTCAGTAGTACCTCCCCGGCCCCCAGTTCGACCGCCCGTACCATCCACTCCAATGCGTCCAGCCCCGTCGGCGTGCGCCCGCCGCTGACGTAGACCTCCCAGCGGGAGGGGGCCTCGGCGACCTGCTTGGCGTCAACGGCGATGACGATACACTGGCTACCGAAGCGTTCTGCGGCTGCGGTGAGGAGTTCCGGGTAACGGACGGCGGCTGTGTTGATGCTCACCTTGTCGGCGCCGGCCAGCAACAGCGCCCGCGCATCCTCGACGGTGCGCACTCCTCCGCCGACAGTGAAGGGCATGAAGACCTCGGTGGCCACCTGGCGCACCATCTCCACTGTCGTGGCTTTGCCCTCCGGCGTGGCCGAGATGTCGAGGAAGACCAGTTCGTCGGCTCCCTCGGCGTTGTAGAGACGGGCATTCTCTACCGGGTCACCGGCGTCGCGCAGGTTGACGAAGTTGACGCCTTTGACGACTCGTCCGTGTTTGATGTCCAGGCAGGGGATGATTCGTTTAGCCAACATATTTCTTCCCTTCCTCCCTCAATGCTTATCTACGTTGCCGTCCCCACACGCAGCGCATCCTCCAGCGCCACCTGCCCCTCGTAGAGGGCGCGTCCGATGATGACCCCGCTCAACCCGGCCTCATAAGCCCGCCGCACGTCCTCCAGGCTGGCCACGCCGCCAGAGGCGATGACGTGCAGACCGGTCGCCTGTGCCAGTTGAGCCGTCGCTTCCAGGTTGATGCCACTGCCCATCCCATCGCGGGATACGTCGGTGAAGATGACCCAGCGCACCCCTCGGGCGGCCCATTGACCAGCCAGTTCCATGGCTGTCATCGAAGTCGTTTCCTGCCAACCATGCGTGCGCACTTTCCCTTCGCGGGCGTCAATCGCCACGGCGACCCGCTGCGGCCCGAATGTTTCCAGCGTTTCCTCGACCAGCGCCGGGTTCTCCACCGCCGCCGTGCCGACCACCACCCGGCTCACGCCCAGGTCCAACACCCGGTGGATGGATTCGAGATTGCGCAACCCCCCGCCGAACTGAACGTGCAGTCCGGTCATCAGAATGTGTTCCAGCGCGACCAGATTCTCCTGTCTGTCGTGGGGCAGACTTTCCAGTCTGCTGCGCTCGCCAAAGGCCCCGTCCAGGTTGACGACGTGCAGCCATTCTGCACCGGCTTCCTGCCAGCGGCGAGCCACGCCCGATGGATCGTCGGCGTACTTCGTTTCCCGCCCCGGGTCCCCCTGCCTCAGCCGCACGACCCCTCCCCGCCGCAAGTCTATGGCCGGATAGACTCTCCACTCCCTATTCTCCATTCTCCATTCTCCATTCTCTAATCTCCATTCTCTAATCTCTAGTCTCTAATCTCTATTCTCCACGCTCCACGAAGTTTTGCAAGATGTGCAGTCCCACCTCCTGGCTCTTCTCCGGGTGGAACTGGACGCCGTAGACCTGCCCCCGGCCAACGACCGAGGGGAACGGCCCGCCGTAGTCGGTGACGGCAAGGGTATGCTCTGGACGGGCTTGACAGTAGTAGGCGTGATTGAAGTAGGCCCACGCGCCGGTTGGCAGGTCGTGGAGCAGGGGGTTGACGCCGACTGGCTCGACCTGGTTCCAGCCGGTGTGAGGAATTTTGAGGGGAAACCTCTCCCCGCCCCCCCCCGGTCCCCCCCAATTTTGGGGGGGAAGTGGGAAAAAGAAGCGGATCACGCGCCCAGGCAGGAGGCTCAGCCCGGTGTGGCGTCCCATCTCCTCGCCTTCCTCGAACAGCACCTGCATGCCAACGCAGATGCCCAGCAGCGGCTTGCCTCGCTCGACCGCCTGGTGCAGCGCGTCCACCAGCCCGGCGCGGTGTAGGCCGGCCATACAGTCGCCGAAGGCTCCGACGCCGGGTAGCACAATTTTCTCGGCGGTCAGGAGCGCGTCGGGCTCGCGGACCAGCCGCACCTTGGCTCCGATGGCCTCCAGTGCCTTTTGCACCGAGCGTACGTTTCCGGCTCCGTAGTCAATCAGGGCGATCATGCGAATTGCGAATAGCGAATTGCGAATGGCGAATGGTGAATGGCGAATGGTGAATGGCGAGTTTATAGTATTCCCTTGGTCGAAGGCACTGTCTTGCCTCGGCGTGGGTCGAGGCGGGTGGCGGCGTCGAGGGCGCGGCCTAACGCTTTGAACAGCGCCTCGGCCTTGTGGTGGTTGTCCCGCCCGTAGAGGACGCGGGCGTGGACGTTGGCGCGGGCGGTGACGGCGAATGACTCGAAGAAGTGGGGGATCAGTGTCACCGGCAAGCCGCCGACAGCCGGCCCGGCCCAGTCCATCTCGGCCACGCAGTAGGGTCGCCCGGAGAGATCCACGGCGACGAAGGCCAGCGATTCGTCCATCGGCACGGTTGCCGAGCCGATGCGGACGATGCCCGCCCGGTCACCCAAAGCCTGGTCGAAGGCCTCCCCCAGGGTCAGGGCCACGTCCTCGACCGTGTGGTGGGGGTCCACGTGCAGGTCGCCGCTCGCCTGCACCGCCAGGTCGAACAGGCCGTGAACGGCAACGTGGGCCAGCATATGGTCGAGGAAGCCGATGCCGGTCTCTATCTCGTACTCCCCTGCGCCGTCCAGGTCGAGGGTGATTTGAACGTCCGTCTCTTTAGTCTGGCGATGGATGGCTGCCTTTCGCGTAGTCATTATGATCATAACTCCTTCAACACTGCAACGAGCACATCGGCCTGATCCGGCCTGCCAACGCTGATGCGGATATATCCTGCCATCGCGGGATCGGAGAATCCGCGTATCAGGATGCCCCGCCGGGCCAGCGCGCCGACTACTTCCTGGGCGGTGCGACCCTTGACATGGCAGAGGATGAAGTTGGCCTGGCTGGGGAGCGGCTCTAACCAGGGGACCGTTGCCAGGCTCTCCTGGAGCCGTTCCCGTTCGGCGATCAGACAGGCTACGTTGGCCTGCACGTCCTCCAGATCGGCCAGGGTGGTCAGCGCGGCCACCACCGCCGCCGCGTTGACGTTGTATGGGGCTCGAATCCGCTCCAGGTAGCCGGCCAGGTGTGGTGCAAGCAGGGCGTACCCCAGCCGCAGCCCGGCCAGCCCGGCCCATTTGCTAAAGGTGCGGATGATGACCAGGTTCTCGTGTTTGGGCAGGAGGGTCACGGCGCTTTCCCCGCCGAACTCGATGTACGCCTCGTCCACCGCCACCATCAGGGGTAACTCCAGCAGCCGCCGTATCACGTCCAGGGAGATGGCCTGCCCATCGGGGTTGCCGGGCGAGACGAGGAACAGCAAGTTGGGAATTGCGAATTGCGAATTGCGAATTGCGAATTGTACCGCCCTCTCGATGGCCACCACGTCCATTGAGAAGTCCGCCCGGCGGGGGACGGATAGCACCCGGCAGCGGTTCACCTCCGCGAAGAAGCGGTACATACTGAAAGTCGGCGGGCAGACGACGACCGCCTGGCCCGGTTCCACAAACAGACGTGTAGTCAGGTCAATCAGTTCGTCGGCCCCATTGCCCAGGACAACCTGTTCCGGTGTGACACCGGCGTAACAGGCCACCGCTTGTTGCAGAGGCCGGTAGTCGGGATAGAAGCCGTAGTCCGGGTAGCCGGCCAGAGCCTGGGCCACCGGGGGCGACGGGCCAAAGGGATTCTCGTTGGCGTCCAGCCGGATCAGTTGCTCTACCCTCAGACCGGAGCGTGCGGCTGCCGCCTCCAGGTCTGGCGGCTCGTAGGGTTCGATGGTCTTCAGGCATGGGTGGGCAGGGCCTTCGGTTTTGGTCATAGGTTGCATCTCCTGGTGACGTCCTTACCCGCGCTTCTGTCGGATGGTCGCGGCAGCCGCATGGGCGCAAAGCGATTCGGCGCGGGCCAGGCGGGCAGCCAGCGGGCTGAGCCGGGCTGCGGTGTCGGCGTCCAGCGCGACGATGCTGGTGATCTTGACGAAGTCGAGCACGTTCACCGGCGAGGCCCATCTCGACGTGCCGCCGGTGGGCATCACGTGGCTCGGCCCGGCCACGTAATCCCCCAGCACCTCGAACGAATGCTCGCCCAGAAAAAGCCCGCCCGCGTTGTGGACGCGCTCGGCCCATCTCTCCGGCTCTCGGACGGAGAGACAGAGGTGCTCTGGGGCGAACTCGTCGGCCAGGCGGACGGCGGTTTCCAGATCGGGTGTGAGGACGATGCCGCCCTGTCCATCCAGCGACGCCGCGATGATGTCCGCCCGCCCCCCCTTGGTCCCCCCCCACTTTGGGGGGGAAGGTGTCCCCTCCCCCAGAGGTGGGGGAGGGGCAGGGGGTGGGGGCTGCATCTGCCGGGTCACCTCGGCCTGCACCGCCTCCGCCAACGGGCGAGAGGGGGTGAGCAGGATGCCGCCCTGTCCATCCAGCGACGCCGCGATGATGTCCGCCCGGCCCCCCCCCGGCCCCCCCCCACGGCAGCGGGGGGGGAGAGCCACCCACCGGCGCGGCGGGGGGGGCGGGCGGGGGGGGGCG
>JAUWNP010000200.1 GCA_030612585.1 Anaerolineae bacterium | reverse complement strand
CATTCCACGATCACCCGCTTCGCGTTCGGGAAACTCCGTCGTGGACGATGGCGCGGCTGTTTGCTCACTCTACTCCTCCTGCTGCTTGGGTTTGTTCCTATTGTACCTCATCCTGATGTGATAGCAAGTCAGCCAGGGGGTAGGTAGCCAACCGATATATTGTCCTATGTGACAAGAAGTCAGCTAGGGTGGTTCACCGCCATATGTATGGGTTGCGGCGCTAGGTTGACTTATTGCGGAATCCCACTTGATGGTGTGGGGTATGTTACATGCCTCGCCCCGCCCGCTTCAACCTGGGGCGGTATTGCTATTCTCATTGCGTTGGCCTCTGTAACCAGCCTGTAACCCGCCTGTAACGCCATCCCACCCAGGAGTTAGTATAATGATAACGCGATAGGGGAACACCCTGGCAGATTCCAGGCAAGACCTTAATATTTCGTTAACGCAATGTAAACCGAAAAGTGGTACAATAGCGAGGCGGAAGGAATTGGGTAGACGTCGCACAGACGGCCTATGACCACAACTATTGCCATCAGTAATCAAAAAGGTGGGGTGGCTAAGACCACCACCTGCCTGTCTCTGGGTGCCTGTCTGGCCGAGATAGGACAACTCGTCCTGCTCATTGATCTGGACCCTCAGGCTCACCTCACCCTCTCAATGGGATTGAGGCCAGAGAATCTGCGCTACACGGTGGAGGACGTCCTCCTGGGGGGCGCTTCGCTGGCGGGCGTCAGTCGCGAGAGCCCGGTATTCGGCCTAGACATCATTCCTGCCAATCAGAGACTGGTTACCCTCGACAAAGTCCTCAATGGGCGGAAGCGCTACGGCTTCTTAAAGAACAGCCTGGATGCGATGGGCAATGGTTTCTACGACATTGTCCTGATTGACTGTCCACCCTCCTTTGGCACGCTGACCCTCAACGCCCTGACAGCGGCAGACTTGCTCATCATCCCCGTCCAGTGTGAGTACTATGCTGCACATTCACTGCGCCAGATTGTGGAGGTGGCGAAACTGGTGCGGGAGAGAGCCAACCCACGGCTGATCTGCCGTGTGTTGGTGACGATGTACGACCGGCGTAACAAGATTTGCCGGCTCATACTTGAGCAGACGCGGAAAGGGCTCAGCAAAGTGCTCTTCAGGACCATTATCGAGATAGATACCAAGTTAAAGGAAAGCCCGGCGTTTGGTCAACCGATCACGCTTTATTCGCCGCGCACCCGAGGCGCGCAACAATACCGTGCACTCGCCCAGGAGTTGACAAATCATGGCCACCAACGATCTCAGAAGCCAACTTGAAGGTCTGTTCTCCGATCTTGAAGATTCCATGCGGGCCGAGGAAGACGGGCCAGCACTTCTGATAGGCACCAGAGAGAACATCACCAAGCGCAAACGGACCGGGGAACAATGGGCCGTATTCCGCACCATGGCGGAGAAAGCCACCGATGCTATCTTCATAGGTCACCTACGAGGCAACCAGACCTACAGCAACCATGCCTGCCACGAACTCTTTGGCTACGACTACGAAAAACAGGAGCTGGACGGCCTGCCGCTGGTCAACTTCTGGCCCGAAGAGGATATCCCCATCTTAGCCAAACAGGTGCTTCCACAAGCCATGGCCGGCAGTTGGAGCGGCGAAGTGTGGCAGAAGCGGAAAGACGGCACCCTGTTCAATGCCCACCTGACCGTTTTCCCTCTGCTGGACGGGACAGGTCAACCCATCAGCATCGTCTTTTTTATCCGCGACATCAGCGAGCGCAAGGCTTGGGAGCGCGAACGTGAGAAGATGCACGAGCACCGTGCCCGCCAGGCGCAACTCATCACCGAGGCATCCCAGGAGATCGCCGCCGCCCCCACGTTGGACGAACTCTTCCGCCGCGTTGTAACCCTGGTCGAAGAGCGCTTCGGCTACTATCACGCCCAGATCTTGCGCTACGACCCCAAACAGGACCTCATGGTGGTGGTCGAAGGCTATGGCCAGGTTGGGGAGCAGATGAGGGCTGCCGGCTATAGTTTGCATTATGGCAAGGGCATCGTCGGTACCGCAGCAGCCACCCGCCAGCCAGTCTTGGTCCCTGACGTATCCCAGGACCACCGCTGGGTGCCACATCCCGACTTGCCCGATACGAAGGGCGAGTTGGCCGTGCCCATTAGGCTGCGCGACCAGGTGCCGGCTGTACTGGACGTGCACAGTGACGTGGCAGGCGCACTCAGCGAAGAGGATCAGATCATGCTCATGGGCCTCGCCGGGCAAATCGCCGCCATGGAAAGTCCCCGACCGCTTGAGCAGACCCCTGACGCGCCGGAGGAGGTGGACCCTGCTCTCCAGCCTCACGCAGGCGAGTCATGGGCTGAGCCTGTGCCCGCGCGGGCCGCTACCAGCGATGGGCATACCCTGCCTGGCATAGAACCTCTTGGCGCTATTGAACTGGAGAGTCGTCAGCAAAGCCGTAACGCCCGTCGCTGGGGAGTGCAGCAGGTAGTCACGGCGGGGGTGTTGTTACTGATAGGAGCGCTGGTCGGATGGATGGCTGGTCCTCTGGTGCGGGGAGAGCCCCCAATCGTGGCAGCCCAGGTTTTCAGTTCGCCCAGCCCTCAGGTCACAATGATCACCGACGCTCCCACTCCGTCGGCGACATCCAGCCCCGCCCCTCGCCTAACTCACACAGCGACGCCCAACCCCACCTCTCGCCCAACTCACACGCCCTCGCCCACAGTTACCCTACCACCGACCCCCAACCCAACGCCGACGTCCGCTCCTTCGCCCGCCGCTCTCATCGTTCCATCCTCTTTCCCGGCCCTCGACCTGAACGTTGTCTCCACGACTTCCTCCACGCTTCCAATACCCACCCCTGTCCAGCCTGTCCCGGTGGCCGCCGATGCTGTCAACATCGTCGTCCTGGGCAGCGACCGGCGACCGGACTGGTCGGAGTGGCACACCGACGCCGTGCACGTCGTCTCCATCCAGCGCGACGGGGGAGCCATCTCCGTCATCTCCATCCCACGCGACCTATACCTTTACATCCCTGGCTTCTGGATGAGCCGTATCAACTTCGCCGACTTCTACGGGGAGACTTATGACTACGAGGGAGGTGGGCCAGCACTGGTGCGGGATACACTGCTGTATAATCTGGGCATCCGGGCGGACTATTACATCCGCACCAACTTCGAAGGACTGATCGGCATCGTGGACACAATAGGAGGGGTAGACATCCCTGTTCACTGTCGCCTCAGCGATTACTGGCCCTACCCGGATGAGAATGGAGAGTATCCTATCCTGGCCATAGAACCTGGGGTGCATCACATGGACGGCCAGACCGCCCTCTGGTACAGCCGTTCGCGGAAGACCACCAGCGTCTTCTCCCGCGAACGCCGCCAACAACAAGTCCTTCAGTCCCTCTGGCACAAGGCGCAGGACGCAGGGATGATCCCTCGGATTCCAGCCCTGTGGAGGCAGGGACGAGATATGGTGGTGACAGACCTGACGCTCGCCGATATCCTGGACATGGCACACATAGCACTCACACTGAAGGATCAGAACGTACGCTTCTACAACATCGGCGCGGGGGCAGTGACCCCGTGGACGACGCCCTACGGCGGGAGCGTCTTCCTCCCACGCTGGGAGAAGATTCAGCCCATCGTGGCGGAGGCAATGGCCCCCATTCCCGAGACACGCATAGACCGCACCTACACGCCGGTCGAAGTGTGGAATGGAACTTCAAATCAGGAGTGGGACCTACTGGCGGCGGATCGGCTGTATCGGGCTGGGTTCGCGGCGGTGGTCGGCGAGCCGGACAGGCGGGACTACGCTGAAACGCACTTGGTCGTCTTCGGCAGGCAAGCCAAGGGCACCGGGGTGGGATACCTCCAGCAGACGTTCGGTCTCTCAGACAACCTGGTGACCTACCAGCCGGACGGCCCCTCCGAGTTCGGATTCCGCCTGATCCTGGGCGCTGACTATCAGACCTGCCCCGAACGTTAGCGCCTGTCCGAGGGTTCCGGCGGCACCAAAGGTGGTTTGGGCGTAGGGTCAGTCAGATTCATCGCCTGGCAGAGGGGTGGGCTCTTCGCCCCCCAGACCCTCCACCGCCTGGCGTACGGCCCCCGGGTCGGGGTCACGCAGAGCGCTGGCGGGGGCAGGACGGTCGCCCACGGCGATGGCGACGGTGCCCTCCCGGCAGGGAATCGCCAGATCCACCGTGTACTCCGCGCCGCCCTCCCGTATCTCAAACTCTCGCTCCGGCCAGAAGCCCTCGTCTTTGAGGGTGACATAGAGGCCGTCAGCGCCGGAGGCGTAGAGGTCGTTGATTTCCTCAGCGGCAGTGAAGCGGTCCCAGGAAGTTCCGAGGAAAGTGATTCTTCGCCAGCGCAGACTGTGGATGGGCAGTTCCAGTTGCATCAGCGGCCCCAGTTGGAGTTTGTAGTACGGTTCGTCGGCACGGGGGTGGTCGGGCTCGTCGGGAAACAGATCGCGGCGGCGCGCCAGTTCGTGGCCGCGCACGGGCCCATACCAGCGGATGGACCATTTCGCGTCGCCGAAGGCTTTGGTGAAGTAAAAGGCCAGCGCGGCCGCCTCGGTGACGCTCGGGGGCGCGTGCTTTTGAGGGATGCGGTACCAACCCTCGTCCCGCGCGATCTCAAAGTCGCGCCGGTTGTTCATGATGGCGACGAGGACACGGTCGGATGAGTGGAACATGTTGCTTCGCTCCTATTTGTCAGTCCTCAACCCACGCAACATCCGCTCCGGCGTCAGCGGCAATTCGTCGAACCAGACGCCGGTGGCATCGTGGACGGCAGCGACCAGCGCCGGGGCCAGCGGGATGAAGGGCATCTCGCCCATCCCCCGTACACCCCACGGCCCGCGCGGGTCAGGCTGCTCAACGATAATGGACTCTACCCGCTCCGGCACATCGCCGATGGTGGGAATGAGATAAGTGCTGAGGTTCGGCGTCAGCACGTGCCCCTCCGCGGTGATGAAGTTCTCACACGTGGCCCAGCCCACCGCCTGCACCACGCCCCCCTCAATCTGTCCCTCGACCAGACGAGGGTTGACGGCCTGGCCCACATCGTCGGCGCAGACGACGCGCAGGACGCGCAACTCGCCGGTCGCGGTGTCCACCTCCACCTCCACCGCCTGTGCCACGTAGCCGTAGGCGAAGTTAGGGAGGCCATAGCCGGTCTCCGGGTCGAAGGGAGTGGTCCTGGGGGCCAGGTAGGTATACTCGGCGACTGCCGGTCGCTCCCCAGCCTGCCAGCGCCCCAGCGCCGCTGCTGCTACCCCCCGGATGGCATTGCCAACCATAAAGGTCATACGCGAGGCGGAGACGGAGCCAGAATTGCCAGGGCTGGTACCGGTGTCGGCGGCAACCAGCCGCACCCGCTCCAGCGGCAGGTTCAGCGATTCAGCCGCCATCTGGCGGATGACGGTGTGAGTGCCCTGCCCCACCTCGGCGCTGCCGACGTAGACCACCGCCTCCTCAATCTCTGCTTCGCCCTGCAGTTCGATCCTCGCCCAGCAGTTCTCCTGATAGCCGAAGGAGAAGCCGACATTTTTGAAAGCGACGGCGAGGCCAATCCCCTGGCGAATTGCGGATGGCGAATGGCGAATTGACGGTTTTTTCCATTCCTGGCCGGTTCGTGTCCAACCGGCAGAGCGGGCGCATCTCTCGGTCACCTCGACCAGGCCCACACCGCCGGGCAAGGGAGTACCCATCGCAGTCAGGCTTCCCTCGCGCAGGAGGTTCTTCATCCGCAGTGCCACCGGGTCCATCCCCAGCGCATTCGCCAGTTTGTTCATCTGCATCCCGGCGGCAAAGGCCCCTTGCGGCGCGCCAAAGCCGCGGAAGGCCCCGCTAGGCGGGTTGTTGGTATACACCCCGTCCACGTCCACTTTGACGTTTGGTATCTCGTAGGGACCCGTGCAGGTGATGGTGGTGTTGCCCAGCACCTTGTTGGTCGTGTAGCAGTAGGCCCCACCATCGGCCACGACACACACATCTGCTGCGACCAGTTTGCCCTCGCTGGTGGCCCCCCACTTGCAGTGGAACCAGAGGGGATGGCGCTTGCAGTGGCCCAGGATAGACTCCTCGCGGCTCCAGACGATCTTAACCGGGCGGCGGAGTTTCCAGACCGCCAGCGCAAGGACGATCTGCACCGACATGTCCTCCCGTCCGCCGAAGGCCCCGCCGATGGCTGGGTAGATCACCCGCACCTGCTCCGGCAGGAGATCCAGCGCGTGGGCAATCTCCTGCTGATCCTCCCAGGTCCATTGCCCCGCCACCACGACCGTCACCCGTCCCTCGTCGTCAATGTAGGCCAGACCGGCCTCCGGCTGGAGATAGATATGCTCCTGAGATGACGTGTGGTACTCGCCCTCGACGATCACATCGGCGGCGGCCCAACCAGTGACCATATCCCCCTTGCGAATCTGGTGATGGCAGATGAGGTTCCCCTCAGTGCACAGTTCGGGGCGGATGGGGCTGGGCTGCCGGTGGGAGTGCAGTTGGGGCGCGCCGGGCTTGAGCGCCTCAAAAGGATCGGTAACCACGGGCAGGTCCTGATACTCGACGCGGATCAGGTCGCGGGCGCGGGCGGCGGTGCGCTCGGTCTCGGCCACGACCAGCGCCACCTGGTCACCGACGAAGCGCACCACATCGGCGCCGGGCCTGGAGGAGCCGGGGCCACACAACACCGGCTGATCCGGCGTCTGTAGGCCATACTCGTTGACCGGCACATCCTTGGCGGTGAAGATGGCGACGACGCCGGGGGCGGCCTCCGCCTCGGACGTATCAATCCGCAGGACGCGGGCGTGAGATCGCCCGGCGAAGAGGATTTTCATGTGGAGCAACCCCTCCATCGTGAAGTCGCCGGGGTATTTCGCCTCTCCGGTGACCTTGGCGCGGGCGTCCACGCGAGTGATGGATTGGCCAACTATCCTGGTGGTCATACTGTATTCTCCTACTTACATTCTACTTCAGCCTCTCACCCCATCTAACGACGCTTGAGTTTGTCCTTGCTGCGCGCCATTTTCATCTTCTCTCACCCACACGCGCGCTTTCCAATGCCAGGATGCGGCGTAGAATGGCGATGGTGGCGGCGTAGGTCGCGTCCATCCCAAAGTAGGAAAGGCGCTGCGCCCCCAGGTTCTTCCCCTTGCTCAGCGGCGTGTCGGAGGCATAGTGGATGACGCCGATGTCGAAAGGCACGGCGTCGGCGTAGAGCGTGATGAGTTCATTGACCGGGTGACGGCGAGGGCGCACCGCTTCGTAGATGGCCGAAAGGTACGGCCCGGCCTCCATCTCGATGTCGGTGTAACCCTCGTGGTAGAAGACGTCCATGTAGCGCTGGTTCTGTAGGAAAGTGCCGCGCACGGTGATGGCCTTCTGGTTGTCGAGCGTGGTACCGTAGATGAGATAGGGGGCCACGTCGCCAGCAGCGAAGCAGTTGTTGAACAGGTAGGTATTGCGCGAGTGCTCGTCGTGCACGACGTAGGGTATCATCACGTCGCCGATGTGCCCGTTGAGCGTGGCCGCCTTGCCCAGGACGTAGACTCCCCGCAGGGAGTCCGCGCTGGCGGCGACCTGGGAGAGAATGTGGTAGGCCCCCATCCCCAGCGGATAGTCAATGTTCACGATGACAGCGTCGCTCTGGGCCAGATAGTCTAGCGCGGGCATCCTCAGCCGGTGGTCGAACCAGTCGGGTCGCAGGCGGCGCAACTCGATCACCTGTGCCTCGACGTCGAAGACGTGGCGGCTGCCAATGTGCCTGATGCCGCACAGCACCTCCTCTGCCCTTCGCTCGTCCCACACGGCCTCGCCCCGGTGCACATCCATGTACTCCCGCAACACGAAGTAGAGCAGGTTCTCGCGGCGGGAGGGAACATCGCCGGCGCGGATGTGGGCATACTCGGCCAGTAAATCGTCCTCGCCCCGGTTCTCGATAAAGCGCAGCAGTTCATCCTCGCGGCGCAGGGCGAAGCCGGAGAGCACGTTGACCACGCTGTGCACATTGCTGGAGATGAAGTAAACCGGTCGCTCGCTCAAGTCCACCGGTGAGGCGTCGGTGACGAAGTCCCACCAGCGTCGCGTGGCCTTGCGATAATCCACCAGTGAGCCAGCCAGGAGGCGCACCGCGAATCGCTTGCGCGCCCGGCCGACGTCGAGCAAGAGGGCGGGGAACTCATCACCCCAGATGGCTTCGAACCGCTCCAGGTCGTCGAGGGAGAGGGCCAGCGCGGCGGATAGTTCGTCGCGCAGTGTATCCCCCCCCCCCCGGGCCCCCCGGGGGGGGGGGGGGGGGGGGGGGGGGGGGGGGGGGGGGGGGGCGGAGCCCCGGGGGGGCG
>JAUWNP010000095.1 GCA_030612585.1 Anaerolineae bacterium | reverse complement strand
GCCGTCAATATGCTCATATTCGTCCTCATCCTCGCCACCCCCCGTCCTCCGCTTTTGGATTTTAAATTGGTCATTGGTCATTGGTCATTGATCATTGGTCACTTGTCATTTGCTCATTTGTCATTGGTCATTCCTGCCGCTGTCCTTTTCCGCCTGCCCTACCTGGGCTACAGCGAATTCCAGGGCGACGAGGGAGTCGTGATGATGCGGGCCGCCCGTGCCATCCTGGGGGACGATGCACAACTGTTCTATCACCAGAAAGGTCCTGCTGAGGTCCTGCTCCCCATGGCCACCTGGACACTCTCTGGCACGATCAACGAATGGCAAGCCCGGCTGCCCTTCGCGTTCGCCGGTCTTTTGGGCGTCGTGGCCCTCTACCTGCTGGGCCGGCGCTGGTTCAACGGGCGGAGCGGGCAGATCGCCGCGCTGCTTCTGGCGGTCAACGGGTATTTCGTTGGCTTTGGCCGCGTCGTGCAGTACCAGAGCCTCGTGCTGGCGGTGACGACACTGGCATTGCTGGCTCTCTGGCGCTGGTCGGAGGGAGAAGGACGCCGGTGGCTCATCGTCGGCGCGGCGTTGCTGGCCTTCGGCCTCCTGGCCCACTATGACGCGGGGTTGGCGCTGCCAACTGCTGCGTACATCGTCGGTCGACGTCTATGGCGGGCTCAATCTGAGAGGCGCACCTTCTGGGTGGAGGTTTTGGCCGCAGGCGCGTTGGCTTTCGCTATCTTTGCTCTTTTTTACCTCCCGTTCATTCGTCATCCAAACTTCGCCAAGACCCTGGGGTACCTGAGCGGCGCTCGCGTGGGCACCAAAGGGCCGCTATACAACAACCTGCTCTCCTCGCTACCTCTCGCCACGTTTTATAACTCCATGTACTACCTCATCGGCATGATTGGCCTGCTCGTCGTGGCCTCTTTCCTCTCCTTCCGCCGCCTGGGCCTCCTGATCCCCACCGCCTGCTACCTTCTCTTGATCCTACAATCTACAATCTACAATCTCCAATCTCCAACTTGGGTGGGTCCTGTGCTGGCCGGTCTACTGACGGCGATTCTCCTCTCACGCCGTTCTCCGGCTCCATCGTGCGCCGCCTGGCTATGGTTCGGCGCCCCGTTCCTTTTTTACTACTTCCTGGTCCGGGACCCCCGTACTCATGTCCTGAACGTCTTCCCTGGCGCCTGCCTCCTGGCCTCTCTCCCGCTCACCCGCATCTGGCAACACTTCCACGCACTGCGCACCACATCTCACGTCTCACGTTTCACGTTTCACGCATTACTCCTCTCCAGCCTTGCCATTCTCGTCCTTTTGGCTTATTATCCTTACCTGATGTTCGTCCAGCACGACCATGAGATCAAGCGCACCTGGCCTGCCCATCGCCCGGCCCTCTATTGGCGGCCCGACGCTGAGTTGCCTCACGATGGCTACTTCGGTTTCCCTTACCGGGCTGGCTGGAAGGTCGTCGGTCTCCTGATCGAAGAAGGAGCCCTGAGTGGCGTCTACGCCAGCAACGAGGAGCAGGAGGTCGCGGGCTGGTACACCCGGGGGGCGGAGCGCACGTATTGTCCTGACCCCGAATGGTACATAATTGCTCAGAATGTTCAAGATGAGGTGCCGATCAATCGGGATGAGATCGAGGCAATTTATCACCTTTGGGGAGAGATTAGGGTCGCAGGGGAGCCCAAACTGTTGATCTACCACCGAGGTCCAGCAGCGGCTCCACCTGACATTTATCACGTTGAAGATTACGTTTCCCGTTTTGACGCTCGGACCATTCCGGCGAGCGTGATGCCACCGCTGCCCACCGATTATATCCCGGCAGGCTACACGCTAGGGGAGGCAGTGCGACTGCTGGGCTACCGTCTGGATGTCGCCGATGCCCGGCCCGGGGGGAACATCCACCTGGTGCTCTACTGGAAGGCACTCAGACCGATAGAGACCAGGTATCAGGTTTTTAACCAACTCTACGACGGAGCGATGTGGGGTCAGCAGGACGGGACACCGGGGTGCGCGCTATCACCGACCATCTTCTGGGAGCCAGGCCAGATCGTGCGGGACGAGTACACCATTCCGGTTGCCCCCTCGACACCCCCGGGAGACATTCCGTTGCTCGTCGGTATGTATGGTCTGGGCACCGGTGAGCGACTGCCGGTCTGTGACCCGGACGGCGCGCCCATCGGTGACACGATCCCTCTGGCGGTGGTGACAGTCCGATGAACACAGAAGGTATCAGCGTGAATCGTCGGTCATCGTTCATTGTTCATTGTTCATTGTTCGTTGCTCTGTTGTTGTTGTTTTGGGGACGGGTGCTGGTCAACGTCCGGGATCAGTCGCCGACTATGGATGAGCCGTTTCACCTGGTCCGGGGTGTGGCATACTGGCGGACTGGCGACCTGCGCCTGCAGTATGAGCATCCTCCTTTGAGCCACGCCTTGAGTGGCCTGTTTCTGGCGCTGGAGCCAGATATTCCCTCGCCGGCTGACCTGAAAGGCTGGAACCGTGCCTCTTGTATTGACGTCACCCGTCACCTGCTCTTGGAGCCCGGATGGCCCATCGAGCGAGTGCTGTTCCTGGCCCGCTGGCCTATGCTGGCGCTGGGCCTGGTGCTATCGGCCCTGGTATGCCGGTGGGCGGGTGAACTGTTCGGGCGCTGGGCGGGGCTGGCAGCGTTATTTCTATGCACCTTCGACCCGAACATTCTGGCTCACTCCAGCCTGATCACCACCGATATGGCAGTCACCTGCCTGGCGTGCGCCGCGTGTTATACTTTCTCTTGCTGGCTGGACCGGCCGACATCAGGGCGGCTTCTGCTGGCGGGACTCACGCTGGGACTGGCCTGGGGGGCCAAGTTATCGGCACTGATCCTGCTGCCGGTTCTGGGGCTGGTGCTCTTGTGGCATGCGTGGCGGAGGAAGGCGAGCCTGTGGAACCTGCTGATCGGGTTCGTGGCGATCTTGAGCGTAAGCCTCCTGGTGCTGTGGGCTCTCTACCGTTTCGAGTCAGGCGTGTGGTCACCGGCTGGCACGTGGATGCCGATGCCGACTCATTGGGACAACCTGCAACGTTTGTGGCAACATCAGGCCTCTGGCCAGCGTGCCTTCTTCCTCGGCCAACTCTCCGACGAGGGCTGGTGGTACTACTTCCCGGTTCTGTTTGTGATCAAGACGCCGCTTCCTCTGTTGATATTGCTGGTCGTGGCCGTTGTGATGGCCTGGCCCAAGAAACCGTTTTTTTTGACTGACAAGATGCTTCCTCGCACCCCAGGGGGCACAAAAAGCAACGATCTGCTTGCTCAGATAGGAAATTTCAGGTTTCTGATCATCATCTTTCCGGCATTTTACTTCGCCGTCAGCATAGCCAGCAGGATCAACATCGGGTACCGCCATATCCTGCCGGTGGTCCCGTTCGTCGCGATGGGCGCTGCGACTGCCTTCCACTACCTGCTCGTAGCCCCCGCCCTCGGGGGCGGTATGCGCCGCTCCTGGTGGCATACACCCATTGGTCATTGGTCATTGGTCATTGGTCATTGCTTGCTGGTTCTGTGGATGACGCTGTCGAGTCTGTGGACCCATCCATACTACCTGGCCTACTTCAACGAACTGGTCGGCGGGCCGGATCAGGGGTACCGCTACGCGGTGGATTCGAATCTGGACTGGGGACAGGATTTGAAAAGGCTGAGGGCGTATCTGGATGAACGAGGGATTGACCGGATCAAGTTGAGTTATTTTGGGACAGCCAGGCCAGAGCGGTACGGCATTGAGTACGATCCGCTACCCATGCCGCCTCCTTCGTCACCCTCAGACTTCAGTCCGTTGAATCCGGAGCCAGGAGTGTACGCCATCAGCGCGTCCAATTTACAACTCCTGGAAGACCCGGATGTCTTCGATTGGTTCCGGCGTCGCCAGCCGACGGCCAAAGTTGGATACTCGATATTCATCTACGACGTGGTAGACCAACTCGAAGGGCAGTGGGCAGCCGTCTGTTACGCTCCCGTACCTGCACTGGAGGCTGACCAGATTCGAGACGCGCTGGGGAACCCGGACCTGCGCCTGGTATATTTCGACTGTCGCTCCAGTTGGGTCTACCCGGCCGGCACAGCCCCCGGCTGGTACGTCATCCCAGATGACACCGATGGGCCGACGGTGGCGTCCACCTATGGCAACGACGCACAAATCGTTTTCCACGGCCGCCGGACCAGCAAGCGCCTGGGACTGACCGTCTATTGGGGAGAGGGGGCCGGAAGCCAACCTGTTCACCTGACAACGCTGGAGGGTTCTGACGATCAGCCGCAATTTGCCGACGTGGCCCGCTTTCTGGGGTACGAGGTAGACCCGGTCGGGCCAGCGCCGGACGGCACGTTGACCTTGTACACTTACTGGGAGGTGCTCAACCGGCCCGACTTTCCCCTCTCTGTGATGGCTCATCTCGTGGACGCTCAGGGCACACTGGTAGCAGTTGCCGATGGGCTGAGTTTCCCGATGGAAAACTGGCAGAAAGGGGACGTCTTTGCCCAGACGCACGTCTTCACGCTTCCATCCTCCCATACTCCCACACTTCCATATTCCCTCAACGTGGGCCTGTACCGCCTGGACACAATGGAGCGGATTCCGCCTGCCGGGTCTGAGACAGATCATCTGATCCTGGGACCCATCAAGGAACAGGGCGATGGTCGGTAGAGATAACGTTCAGGCGCACGTGAACCGCTGGGAACGGTGGGCGCTGGTGGGACTCTTTCTGCTGGCCTTCATCCCTCGCGCTGTCTACCCGGTCTCCCGACCCCTCCAGTGGTACTTCCGCTCGGCGCAATTCTTCCAGGCGGTGCTGCACGGCGACTGGGCAGGCACCCTCTTCTCCGAGCACCCCGGCGTGACGGTGATGTGGCTTTCGGGAGCGGCGCTGTGGGGCTGGTATGCGCTGCAATCGTCCCTCGGACTGAACCCACCCGCGCCGTTGGAGACGGAGGGATACGCCTTCGCTGACCGGGTAACGGTGGGGATACTCCCACTGGCATTGATCGTCGCGCTAGGCATCCTCTGGGGTTGGGTACTCCTATGCCGCCTGTTCGACCGCCGGGTAGCGTGGGTGGCGGCGCTCCTGTGGGCTCTCGATCCCTTCTACTTAGCCAACTCGAAGGTCCTCCACCTGGATGCGGCACTCTCGACACTGATGCTCCTCTCCGCCCTGTGGATGCTGATCTACCTGCGGGAAGGCCACTCGCGGCACATCGTCATCTCAGCGGGCCTGGGCGGTCTGGCGGTACTCACGAAAGTGACGGCACTTTTCCTGATTCCGTTCCTGGGTCTTTGCCTCCTGGCTGATTGGCTCCTCTCCCTCCGCAATCTGCAATCTATAATTCGCAGTTCGCAATCCGTGATTCGCAATTTCCTCCTCTGGCTCCTTGTTGCCGCTGCTGTTTGCCTCTTGTTCTGGCCCTCGATGTGGGTTCAGCCGGGGCACACGCTGGACGTGGTCATTCGCCAGGGGATCATCCTCCATGTGGATCAGGCGCACTCCCTACCCCGGTTTCACCGGGGTGAGTTGATGATGGGAGATCCCGGCGCACCCTTCTACGTGGACGTTTTGTTGTTCCGTATGACCTTTCTCACCGTACCCTTTTGCCTCGTGGGACTAGGCTCGGCTCTGACGCGGCGCAGAGAGCGGTCGTTGCCCGCTCTCTTGTTAGGTGCGTTCGCCATTTTCTATTTTGCCCAGATGGCCTTGGGGAGCCGGAAGGAGGGCCGGTATATGTTGCCCATCCTGCTGGCGCTGGATGTGCTCAGCGCGTATGGGCTTGTCTGGTGTGTCAAACGAGTGCGCGCTTCCACAAGATTGCGCCTTCGATATGCCATCCCTCTGGCGCTCGCTGTGCAGGCGCTTCTCGTCTTGCCCTGTTTTCCCTACTTCGGCACCCATTATAATGGCCTTCCAGGCGGTACAGGGGCAGCCGTGCGCGCCCTTCCCCCCGCCGACTTTGGGGAGGGGCTGGACATAGCGGGACAATACGTGGACGGTCGGCCTGGCGCGGAGGACTTCGTCGTTGGCACCCAATTCCTGGCCAACGAGATGCTGGCCCAGTACGTTCGCGCCCCGGTCTACGACATTGCCCAGGTAGGGGAGGACGTGGACTATCTGGTGTTCGGCGTGCAGTACACGATACGAGGTCGAGAACACCCACGTTGGGGGGCGCTGTGGGAGCAGACCTACAAGTTCCGTGAGCCTGAGTTCGCCGCCTCCTTCGGCGGTATGCCCTACGCCTGGGTGTACCGGCCAGGCGCGGAACCGGTCATCCCACACCGGCTGGATGCCCATCTGGGGGAGGCGGTCCGGCTGGTGGGCTACCGGTTGGCACAGGATGAGGCCGGTCCAGGCGATGTACTGCTTCTGACCCTTTACTGGCAGGCGAAGGAGCCGGTGGATGGGGATTACACGGTTTTTGTCCACCTGCAGGGACCGGACGGGCGGCTGGTGGCGCAACAAGACACGCCCCCCGCGCGCGGCACCCGGCCCACGAGCGACTGGGAGATCGGTGTGCTGGTCGAGGACCCCTACGAATTGGCTCTACCGCCGGACGCCCCCTCTGGCGACTACCGGCTCAGCGTGGGGATGTACGACCCGGCAACGCTGGAGCGGTTGGCAGCGTTCGGGGCCGATACCGGGCGGTTGCCAGAGGACCGGGTGGTGCTGGCGACGGTGCAGGTGCGGCCGGCGGTCCCCTGGTGGCGTTGGGCGCTCTCAGGGACGTGGCTTGCGGTCATCGCGGCCGGAATCGTGTGGCCGTGGGTCAGGAGGCGAGAATGAGCGAGCGAACGGAACGGGCACTGCTGGCGGCGATTCTGGCACTGTTCGTGCTGCTGGGGATGACCTACAGCATCATCGTCCCACCCTTCGAGGTCTCCGACGAGAAGTGGCACTATCCCATGGTGAAATACATCGCCGACCACTGGGGCCTACCGGTGCAAGAACCAGGCGTCGAAACCACCTGGCGACAGGAGGGCAGCCAGGCACCACTCTACTACTTTCTCAGCGCGTTGGCGACCTGTTGGGTTGATACGTCCGATATGGAGACCGTCCGTCACCTCAACCACCACGTGGACCCGGGCGCTACACCCGACGGCAACGTCAACTTGGTCGTCCACAACCCCCCGCTGGAATCGTTCCCGTGGCGAGGGACAGTGCTGGCAGTTCACGTCGTGCGGTTCCTGTCCGTCCTGATGGGGGCGGCAGCGGTCTACCTGACCTACCTCATCGTGCGCGAGGTCTTGCCCGATCGGCCTGTCCTGGCCCTGGGTGCTGCGGCCGTTCACGCCTTCACCCCAATGGTCGTATTTATCTCCGGTGCAGTCAACAACGACAACTTGATCGTGCCGTTGTGCAGCCTGGCGTTGCTGATGCTGCTGCGGCTGCTGCCAGACCCTTCGGGTTTTCCGAAACCCGGAGGGTCTCGGAGGGTGCCTGTGGGCCGCTACCTGACGCTGGGTGTGGTGCTCGGCCTAGCGGCACTGACCAAGTCCAGTTCGCTGGCGCTGACCGTCATCACGGCACTGGTCGTCGTGGTACGGGCGGTGCGGCGGCGCTCGTGGGCCGAGTTCTTCGCCGGCGGGGCGGCGACGTTGTTGCCGTTGCTGCTCGTCGCCGGGTGGTGGTACCTGCGCAACCTGCGGCTCTACGGCGACCTCACCGGTTTTAACGCCTTCTTCGAGATTCTGGGCACGCGGGACGTGCCGGCCGACCTGGCCCAGTTGTGGCGCGAGCGGTACAGTTTTGCGGCTGGCTACTGGGGCAACTTCGGCGGCATCAACGTCCCGATGCCCGCCTGGGTGTACAGCGCGCTCAACGCACTGACCATAATCGCCGCCCTCGGCCTGGTCGCCCTGCTGGTCCAACAAATCGTCAGGGCGCGAGACCATTCGTCCATTTGTCATTTGTCATTTGCTCATTTGTCATTCGCCATTTGTACCCTCTGGGCACTGGGCGTCGTCATACCCTGGTCGTTTTGGGCCTCCACCACCTGGTCATCCCAGGGCCGGCTGGTCTTTCCCGCCCTCTCGGTCTGGTCGCTGCTGCTGGTGTTGGGTTTGAGCGGCTGGCTGCCCCGGCGCTGGGGGCGGTGGGCGGTGGCGGCCTTTGCTCTCTTCCTGCTGTGCCTGTCGGCGCTGGCTCCCTGGCTCTGGATCAGCCCGGCCTACGCTCTGCCGGAACCGCTGACGGACGCGCAGGTTGCCGCCATTCCCCACCGGCTAGAGGCCAACTTCGGCGGGGCGATGCGGCTTCTGGGATACAGCCTGGGGACGGAACTCTCCTCCGCCTCGGGAGGGGCGGGGGGAATAGAGCCGGGCGGGCAGGTGGAGGTGACCCTCTACTGGGAGGCGCTGGCCCCCACCGACCGGGACTACACCGTCTTCGTGCACCTGCTGGGCAAACACGACCTGCTGGTGGCGCAGCGAGATACCTTCCCCGGTCTAGGCCTGCTTTCCACCACCTGGTTGGAGCCGGGCTTCCGCTGGGCCGACCGGTACGTTCTACAGGTGCCCTCCACCGCCTACACGCCCGACATGGCCCAGATCGAGGTGGGGCTATACGAAGCTACGAGTGGGGCACGCCTGACCGCAAGCAGTGGCGACGACCATGTGCGCTTTGGGCAGGTCGAGGTGCGCACCCAGCCGGGCGACTATCCCAATCCCATCTCCGTCAACTTCGGCGACCGGATGGCGCTGGTGGGGTACGACCTCGACCAGCGGGCCGCGCGTCCGGGCGAGACGGTGCGCCTGACACTCTACTGGCAGGGCCTGCGGCGGATGGACGTTAATTACACCGTCTCAGTACAATTTGTGGACAGCGATTGGGTCAAGGCGGCGCAGCAGGACACCTGGCCCGTAGGCGGCACAGCGCCCACCTCCGCCTGGCAGACCCACGAGTTGATAAAGGATATTTACGAACTGACCACCTTCGACGTACCGCCTGGGGTCTACGACGTGCGCCTGACCATCTACCGCTTCGACGAGGAGGGGAGCATCGTCCCCCTGCCCACTATCCCCGAGGGTGGTCGCATGCAGGCCACGCACGTGGTGCTGACACGGATGCGGGTGGTGCCATGACAGAGAAGTCCCGCGACCGCTGGTTAGACCTCCTGGCACTGGTGGCCTACACTCTTCTGGCACTGGCCTACGCCTGGCCGCTCATCGCCCGCTTTGGCACTCGGTTAGCCGGCGACGGCTTCGATATGTACGTCTTCCAGTGGGGCAACTGGTGGATCCCCCGCGCCTTGGGCCAGGGCCAGTCGCCCTACCACACCAGGATGCTCTTTTATCCTCAGGGCGTCAATCTCTACTTTCTCAGTTTCTCCTGGCTGAACACCTTCGTGTGGTGGTTACTGCGAGGGCTGATGGGGAATGTGGCCGCTTACAACTTCACCGTCTGGTGGAGTTGGCCGTTGACCGGGTTCGGGGCCTATCTGCTAGCCCGCGAGGTGACCGGTGACCGGAGGGCGGCCTTTGTCGCCGGCATAGTCTACGCCTTCTACCCCTATCACTTCGCGCAGCGCAACCACACTAACCTGCTCAGCGTGCAGTGGATTCCCTTCGCGCTGCTTTTCCTGACGCGGGCGGTGCGCCGTGGACGGGCGCTAGATGGTTTCCTGGCCGGGCTCTTCTTCGCCTGCGCCGGGCTCTCCGGCTGGCACCTGCTGACGTTGAGTGGGATGCTGGGTGGCCTCTGGCTCCTACACACCTGGCTGACAGAGCGCCACGAGTGGGCAGGGACGAGTTGGCAGGCCCTGTTGGTGATGGTGATCACATTGGGCCTGCTCACCGGCCCGTTCCTTGCGTCCCTGGCCTGGGAACAGTTCGTGAACCCGGCGGGACAGGATCACTACCTGGGCAAGGAAGGAGAGACGCAGACCGACCTGGTCGCGTGTGCGCTCCCCAATCTCTACCATCCGCTGTGGGGCCGCTTGGCTGCACCGGTTCATCAACGCTTCCTGCGCAACAAGGATCACGCTGTCTCCCTGGGCTACTTGCCCTTGGCCCTGATCGGCTACGGGCTGCTGCGGTGGCGTGCCAATACGCGCCGGGGCTGGTTCTGGTTTGGGGGCCTGCTGGCGTTCTGGCTGCTGGCCTTGGGACCATTCTTGCGCATTAACGGCGTGCCCTATCCCCAGATATCGCTGCCTTACCGGCTGATCGGGTGGAGTCTGCCCGTGCGCTCGCTGCGCAATCCGGGGCGGTTTAATATCATAGTAGGGCTCTGCCTGGCGATGGTCGTGGGTGTGGCAGTGCGCGATCTTCTGCGCCGTCTTCCTGTGCGCCAGGCGGGTCTCGTCGCCGTTGTCCTGAGTGTGCTGGTGCTGCTGGAGTACTGGGCCTGGCCATTTCCCACCACCCAGCCCGGCGTCCCCGACTTCTACCGCCAACTCGCCATCGAACCCGGCGATTTCGCTATCGTGGACCTGCCCATCACCAGGGATCTGTCCAAAGTCTACATGTACTATCAGACCGTGCACGGCCGGCCGACCGTCACCGGCTACGTCTCCCGCCCACCGGAGGGGGCATACGACTTTATCGAGGCCAACGGTCTGCTGCGGGCGATGTGGCACGACCGGCAGCCCGACCCCACCGGCGACCCAGCGGCGGAACTGGCAGCGCTGGCCGACATCGGAGTGCGCTACGTCGTCGTCCACCCAGCCCATCTGAATGAAGGGCAGTTGGAAGCGGTGCTGACCTATCTCGACCGGGCGACTGCCGATGTCCGCTACTACACCGACGAGTGGCTGATTGTCTATCGAACGGCCTTGCCCTCCCTGGACTGATCGTCTCGGAACTTGCGCATCTGGCAAAGTCAGGTAGAATAGCGCGGTTGGCAGCCAGGGCTGCGCTTTCATAGGAAAAATCTGCTAGGAGGTACTGTACCTATGCTGCATCGTCTCACACTCACGTCGAAAAGACTCTGCGCTCTGCTTTTGGCCTTCTGTGCCGTAAGCGCCTTCATGGCGACGTCCAGCCAAGCCGTCTACCAGGAACAGATGGGGGCGCCAGCCGAAACAATCATCGCTTCAGACATCACGACCGACACGACCTGGACATTGGCCGGCAGCCCTTACCGCGTTACAAAGGAGATTTACGTGAAACCTGGTGTCACGCTGACCATCGAGCCAGGTGTGACAGTGTGGGTTGAGAAAGACCTGAAAATCCACGCGGAGGGCGGCGCAACCATCATTGCCAAGGGCACCCCTGACCAACCTATCACTTTTGACCGTTATCGGAATCCCAGCACAGGTTTAGCGCCACGTTGGAAAAAGATCCATCTTCATCAGAACTCGACCTCTTACTTCCGTTACGTTGATTTCGCCTACGGTGGGGCGTCGAGTAACGAATCCACCATTCTGCACTTCGAAGGGCCCGGCACGCACGTGCTCAATATGTGCACAGTTCGAGACAGCAAGCTACAAGGCATTACTGCTCAGGGCGACTCGCTCAACTTGACGGTTGCTGGCACGCTCTTTGAGGACAATGGGCGTTGGTCGCTAGCGGTTGACAGCGGCGCCGACGTGGGCGTCACAGGCAGTACGTTCGACGTAACAGATCATATCGCAGTCCGTCTGCGTGACAAAGGGGAGGGGCCGGCCACGATTGCCATTAGCGACTCCAACATGCTATCCGATGGCAATAGATTTGTCGTCTATAACGAAATGGCTGGCAGCGTTTCCATCAACGCCCAGAACAACTGGTGGGGCCAGGCAAGTGGACCACATGCGGGCGCGGTGACCGCTGGCGTGAGCTATACCCCCTGGCTCACCGCTGAAGCGGATCGCGTTGGCATCACCACACCACCCAATGCTTCCTTCACTGTGGACCCCGATCCTACCGTTCCGCGGCCGCCAGGAACCGTGTACACCTTTGACGCCTCGGCCAGCACCGATGACGAAGATTACACTGCCTCCCTCGAGGTCTGCTGGGACTGGGACAACGACGGCACGTGCGACACCGCTTACTCGACGGTCAAGACCGCCACGCATAGCCTTACTGACAGCGGCATGCAAACAGTGCGTCTGGTGGTACGCGATACCGACAATGACACCGACGAGGCGACACAGGGCATCCAGGTAGGCAACCCACCCATTGCTGCTTTCACTTTCATCCAGCCAACCTGGGCCCAGGTGGCCTTTGACGCCTCGGGTAGTACCGATACGGAAGATGCCTCCGCGGATCTGGAGGTGGCCTGGGACTATGAGGGTGACGGTGACCTAGACACTACCTACACGACCCTCAAGATCACCACCCACACCTACCCACACCTGGGGCGCTACTGGCCTACTCTCTACGTGAAAGACACGGACAACCTGACAGATACGCTGCGCAAATCGGTAGACATCATCCCGCCAGCAACGACCGTGACGATCACCGGCAGTGGCGGCACGTTGGATTCTGTTGACCAAACAGTTCAGGTCGCGGTGCATACCGACACTGTGGGGGGGGACGTCATCAGCAACGGGTTGGCCATCACCCACACCCCCTGGCTGACCCTGCCTCACAGCAGTCTGACAGACACTTTCCTCTACCAGGGGTTCAACCTGAGTGCCTGGTCGGTCGGCGATGGTCAACCGATCAATGAGATCAGCGGCACCTACGCCATCACCATCTCCTATGACTGTGACTATTTTGCCGGTGTGCTCAATTTGCCGCCTTTCGAGCATCAACTTAGGTTGTATCGTTGGGTCTCAGGTACTCCTGGTTCTTGGACACTGGTGGATTCTGCACTTTACGCAACAACCGACCAACTGGTAGCGACGACGGGTTTCTTTGGCGATTTCGCCTTGGCTATGGACGTGCGCCGTGTTTACCTGCCGTTGATCGCTAGAGCAAATTAACGGCCCTGTGCTCTGATCGCTCTTGGGTGCCAGGTGCCGCCGGTCGGCACCTGGCACTCTTCGCCTACGCTGCAATGTATGAACGACTGGAACCCCATCGGCCCCTCCCGCTTCATGTTTCCTGCATCCTGCTTATCCTGGCAGGCTATCTGAGCCTGGCCCTCGCCTACAGCCTGGTTAATCCTCTTTTCGAGAGCCCGGACGAGGCGCTGAACTACGCCCACATCCGCTTCCTGATTGAGGAGCGACGGCTGCCGGTACTGGAGCCCGGAGAGCCAACCAAGGCCCACCATCCTCCCCTCTACTACGCCCTGGGGGCGCTACTCACTTTCTGGGTGCCCAACGAACACTTCGAGGCAATAGTCGAGCGGCCCAACCCCTTCTGGGCCTACCGGCTGTGGGAACCGGGAGTGGACAACAAGAGCCTATATTTGCACGATCCCCGTCTGGAGGCTTTCCCTTACCACGACGTGGCACTGGGAGTCCACCTGGTGCGCTGGCTCTCGCTGCTGATGGGGGCTGGCACGATTCTCTGCGTGTACGGGACAGCACGAGAACTCTTCCCCCGCTGGCCGGCGTTGGCGCTGGGGGCGGCGGCACTGGTGGCCTTCAACCCGATGTTCCTCTTTATCACCACCTCGGTCCACGACGACGCACTGGCAAACCTGGTAGCAGCGGTCACCCTGTGCGTGACCGCCCGGTTCCTGGTACGCGGCCCGACGGTGCGTCGGGCCGCGGCGCTGGGGTTGCTGGTGGGGCTGGGCTTCCTGACCAAGTTGACCTGCCTACTGATAGCGCCTACGGTGGGGTTGGCGCTCCTGTGGCGGCCCCTCACCGACCGGGGACGCGCCGTATGGCGGGAGACAGTTCGGCTGGGTGGGATAGTCCTGGTGCTGGCGCTCCTGGTCGGCGGATGGTGGTTCGCCCGCAATATTCTCCTCTACGGGGAGCCGACGAGCATGGTGCGCCAGACAGGGGTGTGGGGAGTGCGAGAGAACGCGCCTGACCTGGCGGCGGCAGCGGGGGAGTTGGGCTTCCTGCACGACACTCTTTGGGGAGTCTTCGGCTACGGGCAGATCCCAATGCCTCGCCTGGTCTACGGGCTGGCCCGGCTGCTGGGGCTGGCGGCGGCGGGGGGACTGGCCCTCTTTTGGGCCCGTCGCCGGTCCGGGCGGATTCCCTGGGAGTGCCCACCTGCCGTGCTGCTGATTCTGGGCAGTGCCCCGCTGGTAGCCTTCGCGGTCAACTTCGCCCGGATGACCGTGAGTGCGGCTGCCGATTTTGGCCGCTATCTCTTCGTGGCGCTGGCAACCCTGGCCCCTCTGTACATCCTGGGGCTGCGTGAGTGGGTCCCGCCCCGCCGGCGGGTTGGGCTGACAGTCGTCCTGGCTTGCGGGATGCTGGCGTTGGCAGTCTACGGGCTGGTAGGCGTGTTGTCTCCGGCCTACGCGCCCCTGCCTTGTTATACCTCGCCTGAGGATGTCGCCCCGCAGCACCCGGTGGATGCGACCTACCCCGGCCTGACCCGCCTCCTGGGGTACGACATTACCACCGACACTCTCTACCCTGGCGACGTGCTGGAGGTGACCCTCTACTGGCAGGTACTGGGGGAGACAGAGCAGGACTACGTCTTTTTCCTGCAGGTATTCGGGCGGGAGAGAGACAAGATCGGGGAGCGGGATACCCACCCCGGCCTGGGCCGCCGTCCCACCAGCCGTTGGCGGCCTGGCGAGATCATCGCCGACACAGTCCCGGTGCCGCTGGCGGCGGATGCTCTGGCTCCGGCTGCGCTGCGGCTGGACCTGGGGCTCTATGCGCCGGATGGCCCCCGGCTGACCACCGCCGATGGGCGGGACACGATCAGCCTGGGGCCGGTCCGGCTGGCGGCGCGGGAGCCAGCGGTCTCCACTGGCACGGTCCTGGCTTACCGGCTGGGGGAAGGAGTGCGGCTGGTAGCCTGGGATCCTGAGTGGGGCGGCACAGTTCAGCCTGGGCAGATGCTTCGCTTCACCTTATACTGGGCCTGCGACGCGCCCCCTGGTCAGCCGCTCAGCGTATTCGTCCACCTGGTGGGGGAAGAGCGACAACCACTGGCTCAAGGGGACGGACCGCCGCTGGGCGGTGGCTACCCCACCGACCTGTGGGCTGCTGGAGAGGTGATTGCCGATGGGCGGGCAGTACCGTTGCCGGCCGACCTCCCGCCGGGCCGTTACACCCTGCTGGTGGGGCTCTACAACCTCCAGACGGGGGAGCGGCTGCCGGCCTTCGATGAGCATGGAGCGCGGCTCCCCACCGACGCGATCCCACTGGGAGCAGTGGAGGTAGGGCGATGACCCGCTTCACCCTCCGCCATTCGCCATTCGCAATTCGCAACTCGCAATTCTCCATTCTGCATTCTCTATTCTCCATTCTTCTCTTCCTCCTCGCCTTCCTCCCCCGTGCCATCCAGCCCGTCTCCCGGCCGCTGGTCTGGTACCTGCGCTCGGCCCGCTTCATCGAGGCGGTGCTGACGGGGAACTGGGCGGACACCGTCTACTCGGAGCATCCTGGCGTGGCGCTGATGTGGCCAGCGGGGATTGGCCTGAAGATCTATTGGGCTATCTCCGGCATCACCCCGGCTGCCCACTCCGTCCCCCCTGATTTCGAGCCCATCCACTTCTTCGGGCCGGTGCCTGTGGCGGAGATCGCCGCTGCCCTGATGCCACTGGCGTTGCTGATCGCTCTGGGCATCCTCGGCATTTACCTCCTGCTGCGCCGTCTCTTCGGCGAAGCGACAGCCGCCGTCGCCGCCATTCTGCTGGCCATCAGCCCCTACTACCTGACCCAGTCCAAGGTCCTCCACCTGGACGCCTGGATGGCGACGCTGATGCTCCTCTCTGCCCTGGCATTGCTCCTCCATCGCCGCGAGCCCCGCGCCCGCTGGCTGCTCCTCTCCGGCGCGCTGGGCGGGCTCGCCCTCCTGGTCAAGACCACGGCCCTCTTCCTTCTCCCCTTCACCACCCTCGTCCTCCTGGCAAACGCAACACGCAATCTGCAATCTCCAATCTCTAATCTCCAGTCTCTAATCTCTAGTCTCCAATCTCTAATCTCCAATCTCCTCCTCTGGCTCCTCGTCGCTGCCCTGGTCTACGTGGCCCTCTGGCCGGTGATGTGGGTGGAGCCAGGACGGGGGCTGGCGGCGGTGAAGTGGGGCCTGACCCATCACGTCAGCGCCGCCCACGACACACCGACCTTCTTCCTGGGGCAGATGCTATGGGAGGACCCTGGCTCGCTCTTCTATGTAGTGGCGCTGCTGTTCCGCACCGGTGAAGTGGAACTGACCTTCCTGGTCGTGGCGGCGGTGCTGGGGGCGGCTCATCTGCTACGCCGCAGGCGGCTCTCTGAAACCGGGGTGGATGCCCTCTTGCTTCTGGCCTACGCCGTCTTCTTCCTGGTCGGGATGTGCCTGGGGGCCAAGAAGATGCCCCGCTACGTCCTCCCGGCACTGCTGGCGCTGGATGTGCTGGCGGCGGCTGGTATAGTCGCCTGGGCACGTGGGCTGGTCAGACTTTTCACCTCCCGCCCCCCCTCGGTCCCCCCGCCCCTCCTCAGTCCCCCCCAATCCTGGGGGGGAAGGGAGAGGGAAGGACTCCCCTCCCCACGCCCTTGACCGCACGCACGCCAAAGGGTTGGGGCCGGGCCCGGGGTTGGGGCCTTACGCGTGGGCAGCGAGCCCAACCC
>JAUWNP010000221.1 GCA_030612585.1 Anaerolineae bacterium | reverse complement strand
GTCTCGCATCGCCCAGGTCGGCGGCGCCTCCGACGCCGATGTGTGGCTCTCCATCTCACCCGCTTATCCCGCCGATCCCACCCTGTGGGCCAACGTCGAGGGAAGCGGCGTCTACCGCTCCACCGATGGTGGGCTGACCTGGGAGGTGTTCGATCCAGGCTTCGAACTGGACTGGATGGCGCGCCTGGTGCCCAACCCGAACTACCCGGACGATCCAGCGTTGGCACCGGTGGACCCGGCCGCCGTCGAGGGAGTACCTCTGCCGGAAGGGCTCTCATCGCATCCGATGGCCCTGGCAGAGTCCGGTGCGACGCTGCTCCTGGGCACGACGCGCGGGCTGTACCGCTCCACCGACGGCGGCGCGACGTGGGCCGAAGCCAACGCCGGCCTGCCGGCGTCAGCTGTGGGACCGGTGGCCGTCGGTTCGGACGGCGCGATCTACGCCAATGTCGGCGGCGAATCTCGGCTGTTCCGGTTGCCGGCGGGCGGCGTGCGCTGGGAGCCGCTGGGCCGGCTGCCGGAGGACGACGTTGCCCCGCTCTCGGTGTACGGCATAGCCGTGATCGGCGAGGCGGATACCCTGCCCGTGTTGGTCGTCACGACCTACGATGACTTTTTTGTCTCCCGCGATGGCGGCATGACGTGGGATCGTATGGTGGGCGAGGGACTGCCACCGGTCAGCTTCCGCCGCCTGTCGCCGCTGTTCTCAGCGGATTTCGCCGAGCGCGGGGTGGCCCATCTGGCCTACAGCGGGCGGATTTATCGCACCGAGGATGGGGGCGACACCTGGGCCAGGATGGAAAGTACGGTAGGCGTGAAAAAGCTGCTAGAGAGTCCCGATGGCCGACTGATCCCATTGGCCTCGGGTGCCGTCTACGAATTGCCCCCAGAGTCAGGAGCGGAGTGGGTGCGTCGCCCGGTTGACTTTAGTTTCGGCAGCGAGCCAATCGTCGCTCGGTTTGTCACCGACCTGCTGGCGGTGGCGGTGATGGACGGTGATATTTATCTCTCGGAAGACGGTGGGCGGGATTGGACGCGCATCGGGCGGAGCGAGTTGGGGCAAGTATGGGGCTACCTGATCTCCCCTCGCTTCGACGCTGACCGCGCTATCTATGCTCGGGGGGCGGCGATGATCCACGTCTCTACCGATGCGGGCAGGACGTGGGTTGAGGCGGGCGCGGGGCTGCCTCGCTGCGAGTACTACGATAGCCCCGAATGTGACGTGGTACTGCTTGGAGCCGTGCGCTCCGACGGCGGCTACACCATCTGTGCCTCAGTCCGCCACGACTTCAACACCCGCATTTGGGTAGCCCGCACGACAACGAGATGAAACATTGACGCTTGACGCTTGACATTTGACGCTTGACGTTTGACGCAATACGAACTATGGGCTTCTTGACTCCTCTCGCACTCACTTTTGCCGCCTTGAGCATCCCCATCCTCATCCTCTACATGCTCAAACTGCGGCGGCGGGACGTGCTCGTCTCCAGCACGCTGCTGTGGCAGCGGTTCCTGCGCGACCGGGAGGCGAACACTCCCTGGCAGCGTCTGCGACGCAGTCTGCTGCTGCTTCTGCAACTGCTCATCCTGGCACTGCTGACGCTGGCGCTGGCGCGGCCCTTCGTTCCTGCGCCGACCGTCGTCACTGGCAGCGTAGTCGTGCTGTTGGACGCTTCCGCCAGTATGCAGGCTCGCGACGTGGAGCCTACCCGCTTCGAGGCGGCCCGGCGGGCGGCGCGTGAGATCGTCGCCGGATTGGGGGCGGGCGACGTGGCGACCATCATCGTTGTCGGGCCGCAGCCCCGGGTGCTGGCGCAGGCGGAGGGCGACCGGTCTGTGCTGCGCCGCGCGCTTGACGGGGCCGCGCCCACCAACGGTGCCGCCGATTGGGAGGCTGCCTTCGCGCTGGCGGCTGCTGTGCTGGCGGGTGCTGAGGAGACGCAGGTCGTTCTCATCTCAGACGGCGCTCTGCCGGAGACGTTGCCCCCGCTGCCGGGCGAGGTACGCTTCGTGGGAGTGGGGGGCTTCACCGCGAGCGCTCAGCCGAACGGCGGGGGCGATAACCTGGCCATCACCGCGCTGGCGACGCGCGATGGACCTGATGGTCCCCAGGCGTTTCTTCGTGTAGTCAACTTTGGTGGTGTGGACGCCGAGCCCCTGGTCGAGTTCTACGCCGACGGTGTGCTCTTCGATGCCCGCCGCCTCCCCGTTCCGGCGCACGGCAACGCCGACCTGACGCTCATCGACTTGTCCTTCGGCTCCTCTCAGGGCAGGCCCTACGATCCACAGGTCTTGCAGGCGCACCTGGCCCTTGGGGATGGGGACGCGGACGCGCTACCGCTCGATAACACCGCCTGGGCAGTGCACACACCCCCCGTCTCCGGGCGGGTGCTGCTCATCTCCGGCGGCAATCTCTTCCTGGAGCGGGCGCTAGGCGCGTTGCCGGGCGTTGAACTGACCCGCCTGGCCCCCGATTCTCCTATCCCCTCCTTGCAGGGGGGGACAGAGGGGGGGTACGATCTTTACGTCTACGATGGTCTGATCACCACCACACTCCCGGCCGGCAACCTGTGGCTCATTGCCCCTCCTTTCCTCCCCTTCGCAGCGGGGACTGGTGGTGCTGCTCCTTCCCTTGTAGGGGAGTCTGGGGAGAGCGCTGCTCCCTCCCTCGTAGGGGGGGCTGGGGGGGGTATGACGGGCTTCTTCACCGCCACAGCGATCACCCGTGTGGCCGACGATGACCCCCTGCTGCGCTACGTGGACCTGAGCGATGTCCACATCCTGCAGGCGCGTGCCGTGGAACCGCCTCCGGGGGCGCGGGTGCTGGTCGAGGCCGAGGGCGGCCCGCTGCTCTTCGTCGCCGAGCGGCCGGAGGGACGGCTGGCCGTGCTGACCTTTGACCTGCACGATTCTGACCTACCGCTGCAGATCGCCTTTCCTATCCTCACCGCCAACTTGGCCGATTGGCTGCTGCCTCGAGGTGCGGCGCGGTTCCCTGCCACCGTCCGGCCCGGCGACCCTGTCCCCATCCAGCCCGCTCCCGAGACGACAGAGATCCTCGCCACCGCGCCGGATGGCACCCGCCACGTGCTCCCGGTGGGCGAAGAGCCTCCCGTCTTCGCCGCCACCGGTCAACTGGGTGTCTACCTGGTCGAGCAACTCGACCAATCCGATAATGTCCTGCAATCCGCTGTTCTAGCCGTCAACCTGTTCGACGAGGCCGAATCGAACATCGCGCCACGAGAGGTGGTGCGGGTGGGGCAGGCGGAGGTGGTGACTGCGACACGGGAGGAACAAGGCCGCCGCGAGTTCTGGCCGTGGCTGGCGGGCGCGGCGCTGGGCGTGCTCGTCGTCGAGTGGTGGGCGTACTATGTGGGACAAGGAGACAAGGGGAGGGGGGGACAAGGAGACAAGGAGACAAGGAGATAGCGAGGAGGTAAAGAGTGATGGCTAAGATTCGGTCGCATCGTGATCTTGAGGTTTATCAGTTGGCTTTTGAGGCGGCGATGGAGATATTTGAGATGACGAAGGGCTTCCCGCGTGAAGAGGTCTATTCTTTGACCGATCAGATTCGCCGGTCTTCACGTTCGGTGTGTGCTAACATCGCGGAGGCGTGGAGGAGACGGCGCTACGAGGATACCTTGACCTCCTGGTCGCGGAGAACCAATCTGGCCCGACTGCGCGCCAGATATTCGTCGGGGTCACGGTCGCTCCACATCCCAAACGCCTCGCGGGCCAATTGTGTTCGGTAGGAGGGCTCTTTTTCGGTCTCAAGTGTGTTGTCAGGAGTAACCATTTGCTACTCCGAGGGTTTGTCTTGGATGGTCAGTCCGGTTTGCTGTGGGCTAGCACAGACAAGAGGCATCTCGATGACAGGGACGCGGATTTCGCGCTTGACCGGCAGTTCACTTTCGCTTGCTCGCATAATTTGGTCCATCGCCTCGGCGACGGTGGCGTCGTAGTATCGTTCGCCACATTGAGTACAGATGTGTGCGTCGACGTTCTCGATCAGGATGTAGCGGCTTTTCCAGTGCCGCATAACGTTGACTTGCTGCACGGTCACCTTGCCGCCACAGAAGTAACAATCGAGGATTTGCTCATTCATGAGAGGTCCAATATCGCTTCTGTCGGACGAGTGTTTCAACCGGTGCAATGTCCATAGTGGTTCTTGAGATGATGCTTGGGATTATAGCCTTTTTTTGTTGGGAGGCAAGTGGCCTAGCCGTGGCTGGGCTGATCGGCGCGGCCAGGGTCTTGTCTCCTTGTCCCCGGGTCTCCTTTTTGCTGGGAGGCAAGTGGTCTAGCCGTGGCTGGGCTGATCGGCGCGGCAAGGGTCTTGTCTCCTTGTCTCCCTGTCCCCGGGTCTTCTTGTCGTGTGGATTGATATGACCTTCACCCAACCGCTTTTCCTACTTCTCCTCATAGCCCTGCCCTACTTCGCCCACCTGGGCTGGCCCACTGGACGCTATGGACGCGGGCGGGCCTGGACGGCGCTGGTCCTGCGCTGCCTGATCGCGCTTCTGGTCGTCCTCAGCCTGGCCGGGATGCAGTCCGTCCACGGCGGCGACGAACTGGCCGTCGTCTTCCTGGTGGACGTGTCCGATAGCGTCCCGGAGCCGGAGCGCGAGCGGGCGCTGGCCTTCGTCGAGGCAGCGCTGGTGGAGATGGGGCCTGACGACCAGGCGGCGCTGGTGCTCTTCGGGGCCGACGCGCTGGTGGAGCGCCCCATGATGGCCGGTGGCGAACTGGGCGAGATTGCCTCCATCCCCCGTACCCACCAGACTGACCTGGAGGGGGCGATCCGGCTGGGGGTGGCACTGTTCCCCTCCGGCGCAGCCCGGCGTATGGTCATACTCTCCGACGGTCGTCCCACGCTGGGCGAGGACGAGCAGGCGGTGCGCCTGGCCCGTGCGCAGGGAGTGCAGGTGGACGTGGTCTCACTTGCCTCCCCCCTGCTTGCGGGGGGGACTGAGGGGGGGCGGGTGGAAGCCTGGCTATCCGAACTGTCCGCCCCTGGCCGCTTGCACCAGGGGGAGGAGTTCACCCTCTCCGTCACCGCCCGCGCCACGGTTGGTATGGGGGCTGTGTTGACCGTCCTGGCCGGGGAGAAGGTCGTGACGCAGGAGCAGGTGTACCTGAACCCTGGCCCCAACACCTTCGCCATCCCGCTCGCGGCCGGCGAGCCGGGATTCACCTCCTTCCGCGTCTACCTCGCTCCCGCCGCCGACGTCTACCCGCAGAACAATGCCCTCTCTGCCTTCACGATGGTCGAGGGGCCGCCGCGTGTCCTGGTCGTTGCACCCCCCTCTGTCCCCCCCAAAGAGGGGGATGAAAGGGGGGTCTACCTGCAGGCGGCGCTACGGTCCGCCGGGTTGGACGTGCGCGAGAGCACCCCCGGCGCGCTCGGTTCTGACCCGGCGAGCCTGGCCGAGTACGCGGCCATCGTGCTCGTGGACACGCCTGCCCAGAGCCTCTCACCGCGCGCCCTCGCTGCGCTCCAGTCCTACGTGCGTGACCTGGGCGGCGGGCTGGTGGCGGTCGGCGGGCCGCACGCCTATGGCGTGGGAGGCTGGTACAACACACCGCTGGAGGAGACCCTCCCGGTCGAGATGACCCTCCACGACCCGGAGCGGTTCCCGCCCATGTCCATCGTCGTCGTGATTGACAAGTCGGGCAGCATGGCGGTGCAGGAGGGTGGGGTGCAGAAGATCCGGTTGGCCGGGGAGGCGGCCGCCCGCGTCGCCGAACTGATCACCGACTTGGACGACATCACTGTCATCGCCTTCGACGACCGTCCAGTTGACGTCATCGGCCCCCTGCCCGGCAGTCAGCGCGAGGAGGTGATAAACCAGGTGACTCGCCTCCAGGCCGGCGGCGGTGGTATCTACGTGCGCGAAAGCCTGCAGGTGGCGCTGGGTTACCTGGCCGATTCCGACAAGACCGTGCGCCACATCATCCTCCTGGCCGACGGGTCAGACGCCGAGCATCAACAGGGGGTGCGGGAACTGGTCGAGGAGGAGATCGCGGCCCAGAACATCACGCTGAGTGCCGTCGCCATTGGCGCTGGACAGGACCTGCGCTTCCTGGAGGAGATCGCCGCGCTGGGCAACGGGCGCTACCACTTCACCGACCGGGCCGCCAGCCTGCCGGTCATCTTTGCCGAGGAGACGCAACTGGCGAAACGGTCCTACGTGGTCGAGGAGCCGTTCTACCCCCGGCAGACCTCCTCCAGCCCGATTCTCACCGGCATTGAGACGGTGCCACAACTGGCGGGTTACGTCGCCACCACACCCAAGCCTGCCGCTCGCGTGATCCTCTCCACCCATCAGGATGACCCGCTGCTGGCGGCCTGGCAGTATGGGCTGGGCCGCGCCGTCGCCTGGACCTCCGACGCGACTGGACGCTGGGCGCAGCGCTGGGTGGGGTGGGATGGCTTCTCCCGCTTCTGGGCCCAGGCGGTGCGCTGGACGGTCGTCGAGCGGGCCGACGTGCCGGTAGAGGTGACGGTGACGCTGGAGGGGGAGGAGGCGCGCGTCATGGTGGACGCGGTGGACGAGAGCGGGGGTTTCATCAACGGGCTGGACGCGAGCCTGAGCCTGGTCGGGCCAGAAGGCGAACCGGCGCTGGTGGAGTTGGCCCAGACCGCGCCGGGCCGTTACGAGGGAGCGTTCCTGCCCCAGGCGGAGGGGGTCTACCTGATGCGGCTGACCGCCCCCCCTCTATCCCCCCCAACGGGGGGGGAGGAAGGGTGGGGAGAGGATGCCGTGGCGCTCACCACCGGCTGGGTGATGGGCTACTCGCCCGAATACGCATCGCTGGAGGGGGACCCGGCGTATATGGCGCGGTTGGCCGGACTGGGGGGTGGGGCGGCGCTGGAGGAACCATCCGAATCTTTCGCCCACGACCTGGTGGGGGTCAGTGTGCGCCGTGATCTGTGGCCCTACCTGTTGGGGCTGGCGGCGTTGTTCTTGCCCTTCGACGTGGGCGTGCGGCGGCTGGCGCTG
>JAUWNP010000218.1 GCA_030612585.1 Anaerolineae bacterium | reverse complement strand
CGGCATCAATGCCTCCCTCCAAAAAATAGATAGAGACAGTATGCCATCAAACGGCCACTTTGTTAAGGAGCTACCAGCGATGTGCCTGCGTAATTCAAATGACGCACTTTACTTCCCTACGGAGATAGAAAATCATTTATGTATTCCGTTCTTTTCGCCAAGAGATGTGCAATCTTCCTTTTACGTGACAGAGACGGAGAGAAGTATCACTGAGCTTGGATTGGTGAATTGCAGCAGCCAACTTTATCCGAAGAACACCGTTTTTATAACTGCGCGGGGAACGGTCGGTACTGTTGTAATGCCTGCCGTAGATATGGCGATGAACCAGTCTTGCTATGCACTGAAGGGGCGGGATGGTATTGAGCAACACTTTGTTTTCCTAGCCATTCGTAGCTGCGTTGACCAACTTAGGGCGAAAGCACATGGGGCGGTCTTTGACACAATTATCATGGACACCTTCCGCACACTGGAGGTTGTAAGACCGCCATTTGCTCTGATCAAGAGGCTACATTCCCTTGTCTCACCAATCTTTGATCAGGTACTCAACCTTGTATACAGAAACGCCAACCTTCGCCGCACCCGCGGCCTCCTACTCCCCCGCCTCATCTCCGGCGAGGTGGACGTGGCGGGGTTGGATCACTGAAGCACTGATGGCACTGACACCACTGAATGGTGAGGGATGCAACGAGTTGCCAGGAATCGAGAAAATAGTATGTCCAAGC
Source organism: Anaerolineae bacterium (assembly GCA_030612585.1). Next base: position 6,574 of record JAUWNP010000218.1, on the reverse strand, counting down.
GCAAACGTGGACGAAGACGAAAGCCACGCTGGTCATCACGACCATCGGCCCGCTCGTCCTCCTCAGAGTATCGGCAGGCGGTTAGTAAGGCCGATCAGGTGCTCTCCATAAACAACATCGAGATCAGGTCCGACAACTGGCAACGACTTGCCCTGGACTGGTTCGTGCCTGACGAGCCGGACCGTAGCGAGATGGCCCGTTACATCGCCGCGCACAAGCGCCAGTTGGGCGTCGCCTGGGCGCGCGAACTCCTGCGCCTGGAGGTGCTCTTCCGGGCCGAAGAGCATCTGCAAATCATTGCCCACTACGACTGTGCCCTTTCTCAATATCCCCGCTGTGCCTTCGCCGAGACGTGGGTGGCGGACCAGGTGTCTCGTCACGCTGGCGATTTCTGGCGGGCTCGCCAGATGTACCGGTACGTGGCGGACAACTTGCCGGGCTATGCCAAACCTCGCTACGAACTGGGGTTCATGAGCTACCTGCTGGGCGATTTTCGCGGCGCACTGGACTGGTTCAATCAGGCCGCGGACCTGGTGGCCGACGCTGACGTGGAACTGGGGTCACGCATCTTTCACAACCGGGGCCTGGTGCGCTTCTACCTGGAGGGCAACAGGAAGGCCGCCATCGCCGACGTAAAGGAGGCGCTGAGGCGCAGACCCGATTACCCCCAGGCCAAAGAAGCCCTGCGTGGTTTGCGGGGCAAGGTGAGGTGGGTGCCGTGGTAGATGATCGTCCCGTATTGCGATTGGCAACGCATTGGTTCCCTACCATAGCCTCAGGTGAGCGGTCATTCTTGATGCTCGTGGAATTCAGCCTGAACGGCTACCCAGAGGCAGGTAAGCCTAGCTTCGCCGAGATCGCCTGGTCCTCTGGAGACGTAGAACGGGCACTCTCTCTTTTGCCCGCTTATGTACCTGACAAAACGCGAAGGGAAGCGCAGCGCTTGCTCCAGCCCTGGCCTGAAGGCCGTTACACGGAGGCACACCATCGCTCTGGTGGCATTCTCAATCTGTTCACACCGCCGTGGGGCGAGCAGGAGGATGAGGTGTGGGCGGAGATGCTGGCTGAGTGGAAAGCCACGACATTTGCCAACGACGACGATAGGCAAGAGGCGCTCCAGGTGCTGGAGCAGCAGTGGAACATGACATCACATCCCTTCTTCGCCGGGCTGACCCCGGCCCAGGTGATGGTAGGCGGTGGACCTCAGGAAGCAGAGTTAGCCGAAGAGTTCCTGGGGCAACTCACTCGTATGTGCGATGGCCGCCCTTTTGAAAGCGAAGGGGAGGCCCTGATCAAAACGCTGATGTTGCTGCGAGGCTGGCAATGCCAACCTCGTCGGAACGACCAGACACCACTGGACATCGTCGTAGCAGAACGGAACGAGTTATTGGCCCGCCGCGCCCGTGCGTTGAACTGTGAAAAGGGGAGGAATTGAACAATGACCCAGGTGTTCAATGTGTATTGTGATGAGAGCATCGCAAGAGGAAACTGCAGAAAGAGTACGAGGCTTATATCAAGGCGAATGCCGTTCCGATTTAGGGAACGGCACCGTTACTCCTTCTACTCCTGGTAGATGAGCTGATTATAGTATAAACGATTAAGACATCTTTGTCAATACCTTTTTCCCAAATTTTATCCAAATCACTGCTTCTTGGCCGAAACAGCGAGGATCTAACGCATGACTCCCTTAGGCACTGACTCCGAACAATCTCTGGAAAACGCCACGCTGGCCCTCTTTGCCGAACTGGGCTGGGAGACCGTCAACGCCTACGACGAGGTGTACGGCGAAATGCCAGGCGCGGGGGCGGGCAGCCCCTACCTGGGCCGGGCGACGCGCGGTCAGGTGGTCCTACGCCCACGCCTGGAGGCCGCCCTGACCAGGCTCAATCCCACACTGCCCCCTGAGGCCCTCCACCAGGCCGTCGTCGAACTCACCCGCGACCGGGGCGCGATGACGCTGGTCCACGCCAGCCGGGAGATCTACGCCCTGCTCAAGGACGGCGTCCCGGTCACCTTCCGCGATGCGGGCGGCGAGGAGCGGGTCGAACGGGTCGCGGTGATTGACTGGAACGATCCTGCCAACAACGACTTCCTGATGGTCCAGCAGTTCTGGGTCACCGGCGATATCTACACCCGCCGCGCCGACCTGGTCGGCTTCGTCAACGGCCTGCCGCTGCTGTTCGGCGAACTGAAGGCCCACTACAGGCGGGTCGAGGATGCCTACCGCAAGAACCTCAGCGATTACAAGGACACTGTCCCCCACGTTTTCTGGTACAACGGCTTCATCATCCTCTCCAACGGCAGCGACAGTCGTATCGGCACGATCACTTCTCAGTGGGAGCACTTCAGCGCGTGGAAGAAGGTCAACAGCGAGGGGGAGCAGGGTATCATCTCCCTGGAAACGCTGGTGCGGGGCACGTGCGAGCCGGCCCGTTTTCTGGACATCGTCGAGAACTTCATCCTCTACCATGAGGAGCGGGGCGGCCTGATCAAGATCGTGGCCAAGAACCACCAGTACCTGGGCGTCGAAGGCGCTATCGAGGCGGTGCGCCGGATCAGAGATGACATCCCGAGCCTGTCGGGGGATGGTATCCCGAGCCTGTCGAGGGGGGGCATCCCGAGCCTGTCGAGGGGGGGCATCCCGAGTCTGTCGGGGGGTGACACCCCGAGTCTGTCGCGGGGCAGTCAGGGACGGCTGGGAGTCTTCTGGCACACGCAAGGCAGCGGCAAAAGTTTCTCGATGGTCTTCTTCTCCCAGAAGATCCTGCGCAAACTGCCCGGCAACTGGACCTTCATCGTCATCACAGATCGCACGGACCTGGACGACCAGATCTACAAGAACTTCGCCCGCTGTGGGGCCATCGTCGAGACGGAAAAGCGCGTCCGGGCTCAGAGCGGCGAGCACCTCCAGCAATTGCTGCGGGAGGACCACCGCTACGTCTTCACCCTGATCCACAAGTTCCACACCCGGGACGGTGCACGCTATCCCAAACTCTCGGAGCGGGATGACATCATCGTCATGACCGACGAGGCGCACCGCAGCCAGTACGACGTTCTGGCGATGAACATGCGGTACGCGCTGCCCAACGCTGCCTTCATCGGCTTCACCGCCACGCCTCTGATGGCCGGCGAGGAGAAGACGCGGCAGGTCTTCGGTGACTACGTCAGCATCTACAACTTCAAGCAATCCACCGACGATCACTCCACCGTCCCGTTGTACTACGAGAACCGTATCCCTGAATTGGAACTGACCAACGAGCAACTCGACGAGGATATGAATCGTCTGCTGGAGGAGGCGGAACTGGACGAGGCCCAGGAGGTCACGTTACAGCGGGAGTTCGCCCGCGAGTATCGCCTCATCACCCGCGACGATCGGTTGGAACGGGTCGCCGAGGACATCGTGGGCCACTTCACCAGCCGGGGCTACCTGGGCAAGGCCATGGTCGTCTCCATTGACAAACTCACCACCGTGCGTATGTACGACAAGGTCCAGAAATACTGGCAGCGCGCCCTCGAGGACCTGCGGGCACAAGTCGCCACCGCTGCGCCGGAGGAGCGGGAAGCACTGGCGGCGTTGAAGGAGAAAATCGCCTTTATGGAGCAGACCGACATGGCGGTCGTCATCTCCCAGGAGCAGGGGGAGATCCAGAAGTTCAGGGAGCACGGCCTGGACATCCGGCCGCATCGCCGGAGGATGGTGACCGAGCACCTGGACGAGAAGTTCAAGCACCCCGGCGACCCCTTCCGGCTGGTATTCGTCTGCGCGATGTGGCGCACCGGCTTCGACGTACCCTCCTGCTCCACCATCTATCTCGACCGGCCGATGCGCAACCACACGCTGATGCAGACCATCGCCCGGGCCAACCGCGTCTTCGGGGAAAAGGTCAACGGTCTGATCGTGGACTACGTCGGCATCTTCCGCGATCTGCAACGGGCGCTGGCCATCTACGGCACCGGGCCGGGCGGCGAACTCCAGCCAGGCGAGCAACCCGTCGAGGACAAAGACGCTCTGGTCGAGCGGTTGCGCGAGGCTATCGCCGCAGTGGACATCTTCTGCACGTACCAGGGCGTGGACGTCGAGTCCATCCTGGCCGGCGAGGGTTACGAGCGCATCGCCTTGATGGACGACGCTGTGGAGAAGATCATCGTCAACGATGACCTCAAGACCAGGTACCTGGCCCTGGCTGCGGACGTGGACCGGCTCTTCAAGGCCATTCTGCCCGACACGCGGGCCGGGGAATTTGCTGCCACGCGGAAGGTCTTTGTCGTCCTGGGGGAGAAGATCCGCGCCTTGACACTGCAGGTGGATATCTCCTTCCTGATGGGCGAAGTCGAGGACATACTGGACGAATCTATCGTCGCCAGGCGTTACGCCATTCCGGGAGAAGGGCCACTATTCGACCTCAGCCAGATCAACTTCGAGAAGCTCAGACAGCAGTTCGAGCAGAGACGCAGGCGCACCGAGGCCATGAAGTTGCGGGCTTTCCTCAACGCCAGACTGAGACACATGGTGCGTCTCAACAGCAGCCGCGTGAACTATCAGGAAGAACTCCAGCAAATGATAGACGAGTACAACGCAGGCTCCCGCAACATTGAGGGGTTCTTCAGAGACCTGGTTGATTTCGCCCAGCAACTGAGCGAAGAGGAGCAGCGCCACATTGCCGAGAATCTCTCTGAGGGGGCACTGGCTGTCTTCGACATCCTCACTCGTCCCGGCCCCGATCTGAGCGAGAGGGAAAAACGCGCGACCAAGCGTATCGCCCGCGCGCTCCTGGCCACCCTCTCCAGGGAGAAACTCGTGCTCGACTGGCGCAAGCGCCAGCAATCCCGCGCGGCCGTACGGGTCGCCATCGAAGACGTGATCTGGCAACTTCCCAAGTGCTTCACCAAAGAGATGTGCCGGCAGAAAAGCACCCAGGTCTACCAGCACGTCTACGACAACTACTGGGGCGCGGGACAGAGCGTTTATGCGGTGGCAGGGTGAAAGACTTGACAGGTCTGACTTTGTGGATAAAATAACCAACATATAAGTAAAAGTGTAGGTATTCCTATCCAATCCCATGAAGATGACAACACGCGAAACCCAACAAAAAGCGATTGCCCTGTTTCGACAACACGGCGGCACCCTGCGTACTGCCGAGGCGCTGCGCCTTGGCATCCACCCGCGCACCCTCTACGCCATGCGCGATACCGGCGTGCTGGAACGGCTCAGCCGGGGTCTCTACCGCTTGGCCGAGTTTCCCCCGCTCTCCAACCCTGACTTGGTCACCGTCGCCCTCAACATCCCCCAGGCTGTGATCTGCCTGGTGTCTGCCCTGGCCTTTCACGAACTGACCACCCAGGTTCCCCACGCCGTGGATCTCGCCCTGCCCCGTGGGGCCGAGCGCCCTCGCCTGGACTATCCCCCGCTGCGCATCTTTTGGTTCTCAGGCCCTGCCTGGAGTGAGGGGGTTGAGACACATCAGGTGGACGACGTCCCTGTCCGCATCTATAGCCTGGAGAAGAGCGTGGCCGATGCGTTCAAATACCGCCGCAAGATCGGCCTGGACGTGGCCCTCGAAGCACTCAAACAGTATCGCCAACACCGGGACTTTGACGTCAGCAGACTGCTGCACTACGCTCGCATCTGTCGGGTCGAAAATGTGATCAAGCCCTACATGGAGGCGCTGCTATGATCAAAAACGTGGCTTTCCTCCAGCCCGTGATCCCGGCACTGTCGGGAGGACATCACTTTGACCGGCACTGGTCGCCCGGCGGCCCTTGGCTGTAGTCAGACAGTTGAAAGGACAGTGAACCTTGCGGTGGTAGTGGTGATGCGACCGAGCTGCAGAGAGCGCCGAAAACGAGCCAGATATGGACGTCAAACCACTTAGGTTCATCGGTGAACCTATACAGGTCCAGTTCGATCAGCCACCGATGCTGGAGAAAAAGCCGGGTTGTCCCGACCAGTTTGTCTGGCGCGGAGAGACATACCGGATCATCGAGACACTGAATGAGTGGCATGACTATAGCCGCCGGGGTCGTATGGCGCGTAATATGCGTCCCGAGCATATAGCCGCAGCCTCGCGTCGCGGTTCGTGGGGCGTTGGGCGGGACTATTACCGGGTGCGCACCGACAGCGATCAAGTCTTCGATTTGTACTATGACCGGTCGCCAAAGAAGGCAGGAGACCGCAAAGGGGTTTGGTTTCTCTATCGGGAGATGTCCAAACGTGCGGGCACGAATTGGGCTTGAAGTGACGGTCGTATGTCTGCGAAAATCTGCGTGAATCTGCGTTCTATTACTTGTCGGTTTGAGGCGAGGTTTCGCTAGACGCTTACCTCCGCAAGACCCGGCCCCGCCGCTCCCGACTTACGATCTGCCCATCCTGTGCCATGACCTGCCCCGAGATCAACACCGCCCGGATGCCCGTTGGCGGAACGTCGGGCCGGTCGGGGGTGGTGTTGTCGGCCACCGTCGCCGGGTCGAAGAGCACCAGGTCAGCCCATCCCCCCTCGGCGATGCGGCCTGCGTCCTTCAGGCCGATCCGTTCTGCCGGGAACGAGGTCATCCGGCGCACCGCCTCCTCCAGTGG
>JAUWNP010000318.1 GCA_030612585.1 Anaerolineae bacterium | reverse complement strand
GCTCGCCCAGGAGATGGGTCACTGCTGTCACGTACCCTCGCACCTGTTCGTAGTATCCCTTCTTTCGGGCGTGGGCCTTCAGGTCGGTGCCGGCCCGCAGTTCGTCGGTCTTGAACTCGACTAGCGTCCAGTTACCGTCGGAGCAGGCCAGCAGGTCCACGATGCCATTCTTGGGAAAATCCTCCACCTCGACGGCGTAAGGCAGTTCGTGGTGCCGCTCGGCCCCGTCCAGTTCGGCGTAGAGGGGGTGGGCCCGAAAACGGGACAGGAGGAGACAGGCTTCAGCGATGGTGCGGCGGATCTCCTCTGGATCGGTCAGGCCGGCCTCCAGTGCGTAGGGCCGCAGGAAGTCTCCCAGGCCAACCTTGTCGAGGAAGCGCCAGTGGCGCAGGGCAGTATGGACCAGGGTTCCCACGACCCAGGCCGGGCCTTCCGGCCTCTGGGCTACGGGCACGACGCGCCAGACGCGCGGCGGCGGTTCACTCTCGCGCTCGCGTATCTTTGCGTCGGTCTCGGCAGAGGCGGCGAAAGCCAACGGCGCAACCAGGCTGGGGAGAGGGGGGGACAGGGAGACACGGAGAGGGGGAGAAATCTCCTTGTCCCCTTGTCCCCCTGTCTCCTTGTCTTCCGGCAGCGGATAAATCGCGCAGGTCAGCCCATCCCCCTCCCAATCCAAATCGAGCGGCTGTGAGCCGGTGAGTGGGTTGGGCAATTGTTCCTGGTTCAGGCCAACCACCGCACCGATCCAGGCCAGCCAGCCCCACAGTTGGGGAGTGCCGTCCTTCTTCGCCTTGACGTGCCCACTGACGATAAGTTTCTCCTGGGCGCGGGTAGCGGCGACGTAGATGAGCCGCCGGGATTCGGCCTCTTCCCGGTCGGCTTCCTGCAGACAGGCCAGCCGGTAGGTGGCTGGCTGGGTCTTTTCCTCCCTCAGCCCCAGTAGGATGCCCAGGTCGGGGGAGACTAGGACGGGCGGGGTGCGGCCGCGGCCGGCGTGGGCTGCGTCGGCGATGACGACGACGGGGAACTCCAACCCTTTGGCCTTGTGGATGGTCATCAACTGGACGGCTCCCCCGGCCTCGACGGGGGCCTCCCCCTCGCGGGCGGCCACGTCGCGCAGGGACTGGACGTACTCCAGGAACTCGCCGACGCCGACCAGTCCGCAACGGTGGGCGTCGGTCAGGAGTTTGTCCACGTTGCGGCAGGGCCGGTGGCCGCCGGCCAGGTACAGGGCAGCCCGGTAGTAGGTGACGTCCAGCAGCCGCGCCAGCAGATTGCCAACGGTGACGCGCCCGGCCAGGTCATGAAGTTCGGTGATGACTTTCTGCGCTCGCCGTGCCCGGGCGGCATCGTCGGGATCTAAGTGATCCAGAGAGTCATGGAGTGCTTCCCAAAGAGAACAAGAAGACGGAGTGAGGGAACTATCCCCTTGTCCCCCCTTCTCCCTGTCCCCTTGTCCCCCCTTCTCCCCTTCCCCGGGTCTCCACCGCAGCAGGTAGAGGACAATATCCGTGAGAGCGAAGGCGGGAGAGCGGAGGAGCCCGGCCAACGCCAGGTCGTCGGTGGGGTCAGACAGGGCGGCCAGGCCATTGAGCAGGTCGCGCACCTCCGGCCGGTCGTAGAAGCCCCGCCCGGCGACAGTGACGAAGGGGACGCCGGCCCGCTCCAGCGCGTCCTCGTAGGGCAGGAAGCCGGTGGCGGCGCGAAAAAGGAGCGCCATCTCCCCCCATTCCACGTTCTCCTCGTCGTGCAATCGGCGCAGGCGACGGGACAGGGCTGCCGCCGCCGCTGCGCGTCCCTCGCCGGCGTTCTCCCCCAGCCCCAGATGCAGTTCCACGTGAGGGAGGTGGACTCCTGGGCGAGGCTCCTTCCGGTGGGCGGTCAGTGGGGCAAAGGGGACGGCATAGGGCCGTTCGGGGTCGTCTTCTTCCCCCAGGATAGGGGCCAGCAGGTCGTTGGCGAGAGCGACCAGAGCAGCGTGGGCGCGGAAGGTGAGATCGAGGGGCACGTGCCGTCCCCCGGCAGCGACCACGTCGGCCTGGACGCGGCGGAAGACAGTCACGTCGGCACCGCGAAATCTGTAAATGGACTGCTTAGAGTCGCCGACGACGAAGAGGGCACCGGTTTGGGGTTTGGGACTTGGGATTTGGGATTTGGCGAAGCCGCTGAGAGCGTAGACGAGACGCTGCTGGCGGCTGTTGGTGTCCTGGAATTCGTCCACCAGGACGGCACGGGCCTCAGATTGCCAGCGGGCGCGGACCTCGTCGTTCCCGGTGAGGAGGGCGAGCGCCTTGGCCTCCAGGTCGTCGAAGTCGAGGGCACGCCGCTCGTTCTTGAGGCGGTCGTATTCCGCCAGGGCATGCTCGAAGAGACGGTACAGGCGAGGGAGGGCATCGGCGCACCGCTCGTCCAGCGCCCAGGAGATGGGCTTCTTCTTCAACAAAGGGGCGAGGGCGACGTCGAAGTAAGTACGGAGGGCCTTCATCGCTTCCCGCGCCGCCTCCAGGTCGTCGGCGTCCCAGTTCTTCTTCGTCCCGCCAGTGGAGATGGCGGCCCGCAGGGCCAGGAGGGCATTGAAAAGGGCGTCCCAAGCGCGATCCTCCAACGCGGTGCGAGCCTCGGCCCAGCGGGCCAGCACCTCCCGCCGGGCGGTCTCCAGTCTGTCGTCGGCCCGGCGAGCCTGGAGGTGGAGCAATCGGGACAGGGGGTCGGTCCAGGCCAGGTGGTCCAGCCGCTTATGGAGCCAGGCCGCCAGTGTGTCGGACCAACGGACCAGATAGTCGGCATCGACGTCAGCATCAAAAGCGGCGACGGCGTCCAATCGTTTCTCCACCAGGAGAGCGAGGGCCTGCCGCAGTTGGTGCTCGGTCAGATACTCAAAGAGAGGGACTATCTGTGGGTCTGTGGCGGCCCAGGCCAGCGCTGCGTCAATGGTGCGGGCCTTGAGCAGAGCGGCCTGGTTCCCGTCTAGGACATCGAAGTCGGGGTCTACCGCGGCCTCGGCGGGGTGCGCGCGGAGGATCTCGGCACAGAGGGAGTGGAT
>JAUWNP010000129.1 GCA_030612585.1 Anaerolineae bacterium | reverse complement strand
AGCAAATAGCGTGATCAGGTACGCCGCGCTTCCCAATAGAAGCACTGGAAGCAACGGCAGGGCTCGCAAGAGCCACAATGTCAGTGCCATGACGCTCCCGGCGAAGGCTGGCTTCAGCAAGAGTTGGAAATCAAGGGGATGTGACACTCGCCGCGCAAGGTACAGGTACAGCAGACCGAAAAAGCAGGCCTCGGTAAGAATGGTGGTGATTGCCGCGCCCACGAAACTATAGGCCGGAAGGACGAACAGATTGATGGTGAAATTGAACACGGCTGCCAATGCCACGGCTATAGAACGTCCAGACTGCAGGTTGCTGGCCGTCAGGGCAGTGGCCAGCGTGTTGTCTATGAAACGCAGGGTGATGATCGTGGCCAGCAGTCGAAAGACGGTGGACGATGGCTCAAATCCTTCACCGTACAGCAGGTTCATCAACGGACCGGCCAGCATCCCGCATACGACAGACAGTGGCATCCCCATCACGACCTGGTACTTTGTGGCTGCGTTGATATAGGTGCTGATGCGTTCCGTCTGTGACTCGAACTCCCGCGCCATCAGCGGCATCAAGGCGTTGTTGATGGTGCGCGCAAAGACGTTGAAGCGATAGAAGATACTGGTTGCGGCCTCGTAGAGTCCTACAGCAACGTTGCCTTGAAAAAAGGTCAACATCACCACGTCAATGCGCAGATAAATGGGGCCCAATGCCATATTGGCTGCATAAGGTGCTGTGATGCGCAGCATGTCGCGGGCGAAAGGCCTATCCCAACCGGGACGCAGCGGACGGCCCAATAGTTTGTGATAAAGCGGCAGTGACACCAAAAAACCCGCCAGGCGCGATGGCACGTAGACCACAAACAGCCACAGAAAAGGCAAGTGGAGGAAAAGGACTACTGCTCCTACAATCAGGAAGGTGACTTCCTGGACAATCATCACAACCGACGCCATCTCCATCCGTTCAAAGCCGTTAAAGACCGAGCAAACGATTTGCGCCAACCCGTCAAAAACCAACGCCAGACCGGCAAGTCCGACGGCCATACACGTCGTGGCGGGACGTCCCAGTAGCGCTGCTGTGGCGATCATCAGAGGGACGGTAATCAGTCCAGTAGCGGTCACAATGGTTAACCCATTTTCAGCATAACGATGTGCTTGGTCGCGATGGGTGGCTACTTCGCGGATCATAGCCCAAGGCATCCCCACTGTAGAGAGGAAGGTGAATATCAGGCTGAACGTCATTACAAAGGCAAACTCACCCACCCGTTCGGCCCCAAACAGGCGACCGATGATGATAGTGATCAACAGCTTTGAGACCGTCGTAGAGGCCAAAGCGATGATTTGCGCTACCGCGTTCTTTGCGACGCGGGCGACTGTTCGATGGGTTTGTTCACTCATCAGCCGATCCCTTACTCTCGAATACCCCCATGCGGGGAAGCAGATCGGAGCGTCGCAAATCGCGCCACAGGGCCGGGTATTCCAGTAAACGCTGCTCGAGACGAGTCAGATAGATCTGCAGATCCTGAGCAATATCTGCCGTTGCCGTTCCGTCGCTAGCCCACTCCATGGGTTCAATCAAAACGCGCTGGCGATGGTCGTCCTTTACAGGGAGGGCCGTGAGCGGTTGGGCGCCCATTTGTTTGGCCAATTGCACGCCACTGATGTCCAGATAGACCGTATGACCCAAAAGGTGTAGCGGCACCAGGTGTGAAGGAATGCCTTGACCAGGGCGGAGGACAAAGTACTGGTCCGCTAACAAGTAGAAAATGTCGGGTTTTCCTTCCAGAATCTTGACTAGTCCAGGTTGCGACTCTTTGCCAGGGTCAACGGTGGTCATTCTGACCCGCTGATTCAGGCGCTGGACCCTGGGCCAGTAGAGTTTGTTGTATAGGTGGCTGGTTCGTGGTGGCGGTGAGTGGCTATCGCCATACCCTACCAACCAGATTGGATAGCCTTGCGCGGATAACATAGCCGCGGCCGCGAAGCCATAAGCGCCATAGTGAGCGCCCAGCAACAATATTGCCTGGCCCTGTTTTCGGAGTTCGTCCAGGTGGTGCAGGCCCTCAACCTGCAACAGGCGGTCCAGATGTTCATCGTGCAACGAGGGCAGCAAATTGATGATGAAGGCGTTCCAACTGGCCAGGATGAGTTGGCTGCGTACCAGCGATTCCAGCGTTGTGTCAGCCTCTTTGTAATGGAACAGGTACTGTAAGTGATGTCGCACGCGACGTACAGTCCCCCGATTCGTCCTGTGCCAGATTGTGCCTGCCATGCGACTCAACTGGTGGATGATGCCGGAGTGCGCGGCGGATGGAAGAACGCTCAATCCTGTCGCCAGGACAAGAGCGGCCATATATCCCATGTCACCTGGAGCGATCCACGGCGGCCGGGGCCTCTCATTCGACGACGCACTCTGGTACTTTGGTGACTCTCTGTTTACGATTGACATTTTTGGTCACAACTCTGGAATGGAGATAAGGACTACCTTCGCAGTGTAGGTTTATGGCGTGGCCAGAGATTCCACATCGGGCGTCGCCAAAGTTTCCATATCGGGTGTTGAGTTGGTCGCGTTTCTTCAGCGTAGTAATGGTATGCTTTGCGCTCAAGTTTGGCCTTGGTCAGCACAGTTCCCAGGATCGTTGAGCCTACACCCTGCAGCGTCTCCCAGGCTCGGCGGGCCGCCTGGTGGGATGTTCGCCTGGCTTCGATCAACAAAATCACGCCGTCCACCTTGGAGGCCAGAACCGCCGCGTCGGTTACTGCCAGCGTGGGTGGTGTGTCAAGGATAACCAAATCCGCGCTCCTCTTGACTTTGGCCAACACGGCCTCCATCATCTTTGAGCCCAGCAGTTCTGATGGGTTGGGAGGGATAGGACCAGCGGTGATCAGGTGCAGATTGTCAATTTCTGTCCTCAGCCTACATTCTCTGATATCTTGGACATCGCCAACCAAAAGATCGGTTAGGCCGGTGCGGTTGCCCAGATCAAACAGTTGGTGGAGACTGGGACGACGCAGATCCGTGTCCATCAGCACGACCTGGAGCCCGGCCTGGGCGCATACCACACCCAGGTTGGCTGCTACAGTAGTCTTACCCGCTCCTGGTTCTGCACTCGCGATGAGCAGGGTTGTCACTGGTTCGTCAACGCTGGCAAAGCGGATATTGGTCCGTAGAGTGCGGTAGGATTCAGAAACGAGAGAAAAGAGAGTGGTTGATGTGATCAATTTACTGCTTCGCTCAGCACCTTGTAGCCGAGGGATAGTGCCCAGCGTAGGCAGAGGTAATACCTGACTGACGTCCTCGCTCGTCTCAAAGGAACGGTGCAGATATTCCATCAGAAAAGCCAGTCCCGCACTGAATACGAGGCCAACAAAGGCTCCCAGGAAAGTATAAATGAAAACGTTTGGCCGGATAGGTTCTGTAGGAGGGATCGCCGGCTCAATCACAGTGGCGTCGAGCAACTGTGCTTGAGTGAGGCGAATGCTCAGATAAGTGCCCAGGAGGCCAGCGTAAGCGAGTTGCTGGTTGGACAGAGTGGTCTGCAGAAGGTTCGCCTCTTCTGTCAATAGGCCAGACGAGATGCGCGTTTGGTCTACAACTGATTGGTTATACTCGACGAGTCCCTTCAAGTGTGCCATTTGTGCCGTCACATCCTGTTCGAGGGTTACGATGTTTTGGAGTTGCTTCTCTGTGTTATGCAAGGAGATGAATGTGAAAGCGATTTCGTTGGCAATGTTGCTGGCTCGTAGCGCATCCGTATCTTCTATAATCAACTCCAACAACTGTGTCTGGGGGATCAGGTTCGTGCTAAGCATGTCCTCTGTTAAATCGCCGGGGGAAAGATCCAAATTGAGGTTAGCGATCACGATTTCCAGGATTGGTCTGGTCTTGAGCAACTCACTGTAGGTCAGGGCCAGATCTTCCCCTGTCAAGACAAACGTATAATCCGGAAAGGGCGAGTTTGTTGATTGATTGACCATCATGGTCACTTTGGCCTGGTAGACGGGTTGCATGTTTTTGCTGGCCACAAAGACGACAATAGAGATCAGCAACGTGCCAAGCACGATGAGCCAAAATCGCTTCCAGATGATGCGGAGAATTGTTTGGAGTTCCATGCAGTCCCCTTTACGAAACTAGTGTTGTAACTCTATGGAGCAACGACCACCTGGCCTTCTTCGAGCCCCTGCAAGATCTCCACCTGATCCTGTCCCTCGATGCCCAGTTCAACATCTATGCGGCGCTGGCCAGTGCTATCCTCCACGATGACGAAGTACTGGTTCTGGAAGGTGCGAATCGCATCTGGCGGGAGCCAGAGCGCGTCGTCCTTCTCCTCCAGGGCGATGGTCACGCTGACCGGGTCGCCCAGGTTTGGTTCGCCGCCGTCCCCTTCCAGGCTGATACGGACAGAATTGCCGACGCCGATCGGGCTCTCGGTGCTGCTACCGGTGCCATAAGGATAGGGCAGGCGACGGATAGTGCCGGTCCAGGTGCGATCCGGGACACCGCTCAGGATGACGGTGGCCTTTTGCCCCTCGCCTAGGTCTTTCAACTGATCATCGGAGAGGCCGGCACTCACCTCCAGAGCCGATGGGTCGGCGACGACGATGACTATGTTGAACGGTTCGACGGGCCGGCCGGGGTAGAGGGAGAGGGAGATGATCTCGCCGTCCACCGGGGCGACGATTTGCGAACTCTCTTTCAGCCAGTCCAGCGTTTGCTGTGCTTGCTGCACCTGGATGAGCAACACTTGTTCCGCGCTGTTATTCAGTTGCTCCAACTCCGCCTCGGCCTGGTTCACGGCGATTTCCGCGCTCCTGAGTTCGTGCTGGTAGGCCCACTGGTTGGCAGTGGCCTGGTCGTGCTGGGCCTGGGCGGTTTCCAGGTTCCACTGGGCTTGCTGGAGAACGAAGGCATAAGTGTCCTGCACATCCTGTGGCTCCCAGGGGCGATCCAATGCTTTCTGATACTCGATCTCCGCCCGCGCCAGTTGATCTTCTGCCTGCTCCAGGCCAACACGCGCGTTGACGCTGCCAGCGGTGGAGGTGGCCCGGAGCGCCCTGGTGACGGCCAGTTGCTCCTGGGCCAGTGCCAGCGCCATCTCGGCCTGGGAAATGGCGTACGCTTGGGCTTGCTCAGCCTGGGCCAGGCTGGCCTGGGCAACTGCCAGATTTAACTCCGTCAGGGCGATCTGATTCTGTGGGCTTTCAACCTCCACCCCGGCATCCAACTCGGCCAGCAGGTCGCCCACTTTGACCTGGTCGCCCGGCTCGACGAGGACTTGTCTGACGAAGCCGGCGGTCTTGAAATAGAGCGGCACTTCGTTGACCGGTGAGATCCGTCCGGTGAACTCCAGGGCCTTGGCCACCCTGCCCCGCTGGACAATGTAAGTGAGGCCGGTTGTTCCAGGAGTTGAAGCAGAAGTGGTGGCTACAGGAGTTGCGTCAGTGCGACCACAGCCCGTGACTAGAAAGAGTATGCAAAGAAGTACATTTGTATAGAGATAGCGCCGCAACGTCATTTTTCTAACCCCTTTCTTTGAGTTATACCAAGCCGAAAATAAACAGGGCTCACAAAGGGGGTCCCCGTGAGCCCGATTGTCCACGATCCAGAACGCGATGCTGTTGATTGTCTGTCAGTCTATGCCAGCGCCCTCTGGTAAAGGTGACAGTGCTTGCCAATTGTAGCATGCTTGGACTGCACAGGGTGTTCCGCCCCCAGTGCTATCAGCCCCGATGGTGCCGCCACGCGGGGCTGGTTACCTTACGAACCTAGCTCCGATGTGGCGTGCTTTCTATCAAGTCGCTGTCCCTGCCGGCCACTTGCGGAAGGCAGGACGCCGTAGGCATCCTGAATAGGCTGGTGATCACAAAGTCGCCATCTCTTACTTTTAGAGGGATAGCGGCTCCACGTTCCATTCCTCCCCTTCCTGCGCAAGAAACTGTTCTCAGACAGGTGACACCAAAACATAACATATCGTACACGCATAGTATGGCAGATAAAGGTCAATATATGGTGATGGATCTCATAGAGTTTCGCTAGAAAACGATATCGCTGACTTACAGATGCTCGTAACCAACCAGTAAGGACGAACAGATGGTTGAAGCCTGGGGGCCGGCATCTGACGCTCAAGAATAGTATACTTATCCTTGAAAGATATGTCTATAGGATATTCGCCCCATACTTGCTTCCCCGCTGTCCCATTCTGTCCTACGAGGGTGCGACTGGTTCCACCCGTTTGTGGTTACAATTGGTGTCTCTCCTGGATGTTGGTGGCCTGTTTGCCTCTGTCTATGCCGCCTTGCTCCCGTCGGATCGGCGATCCGGCGGGCTGGCGACAGGATCACAGCTCCCGTTGGGGCTTCTATGCAGGCAAAACAGCCGACCACTCACTGGGATTACTTTCTTGATATGGGTCGGCTGCCAATCACTCGCGCCACCCTCCTCACGTAAACTACGATTGCGATGAGGGCTGCGGTGGAGTTACACTTCGACTTATACTACTATAATACCACAAATTGAGGCAAAAAGCCAATACCTAATACCTAATACCTAAGAATCACCTAAAACCTCGGAGGTCTGGGGAGATTGTGGGCCTTGTCAATGTCACAAGTGCATGTTATAATGCTGGCATCGAAGACCGAAAATGGGGATGACAGGCTTCGACGGGGAAGGCTGGCCACGGATGGCAAGCCGGGGCGCTCTGCCCCGTTAACAACGGAGCACAAATTCCAAAGTGCCAATAACACTTGGATCCCTGTCCCACAGGCCGCAATGGCCGCCGTTCCAATGGTAGCCTAGTCTGGCCTGGGGACAAAATGACCGCAAGACGGTCACGTCCGCCCCGTCCTCTCGCCGGTGGGTCGGGGGCCGGGCGTAAAACAGTCGGCGTGCGGCGCTCCAATGCCGATAGGAGTGCTTAAGCGGGAGTTTCGGCTCCCATCGGCTAGGCCCGGGTGTAGCGCGGTCGGCGGCGACTCCCTGGGCGAGAGATAAAAGGCCGACTACGCTTGTAGAAGTCCCTGATCGAGTTCCTCGGACGCGGGTTCGATTCCCGCCATCTCCACCACAGACCACGCGAGGCTCGCATCTGACAATGCGAGCCTCGTTGTGTGTGTGGAGAAGCCGTAGGGTGTTTCTATACCGGTGGGGTGGGGCGCTTAGGTCAAGATGAGGGCCTCAGTCGCCAGGTACCCGCGTTGTGGCCAGACAGTTCGCACGCTTCCCTAACCGTCAGCCATTCAGAGGTAAGACCATCACCGATGTTTGCCGGGAGGCGCTAACTAAGTGGGTTGACAAGGATCACCCCATCATTCTCCTACCCGACGAACAACCTGACAAGAAATAAAACGTAGGCCGCCGACCCCTGCCAGGGCCAGCGGCCTTCCCACCCCACAGCACCTTAACAAGCACGGGGCGGGTAAGTGACCCGCGCAGGACTCGAACCTGCAACCAAGGGATTAAGAGTCCCCTGCTCTGCCAAATTGAGCTAGCGGGCCACGCTCAAACTGAGTGTTTTTATCACTCAGTTTGGACTGAGCCACGAGGCGCTATTGTAGCATAAGTGTACAGTTGCGGCAAGTTACCGGCGCTTGACAGGTCACTCCAGCGCGTTCATCTGTGCCACGTCCACTGCCTGGGGCCCCTTTTCAGTTTGCTCAACGAGGTAGGTCACCTGTGTGCCGTCGGGAAAGTATGGTTTTTCCCCGGGCATGATGCCGCTATAGTGGAAGAAAATCTCCTCGCCGTTGGGGTGGATGATGAAGCCGTATCTTTTCTCGGTGTCGTACCACTTGACGGTGCCCTCGTGTGGCCCAGGCTCGAGTACCACCGACGGCTTGGGTTCCCGTCTGGCCTGAGGTCTCGGTTCGGGTTTGCTTCTCGGTCGAGGGCTGTGCTCTACGCTGGGGCGCGCCGTGCCCAGGCAGGTGGGGCACGACTCCGGTGGTGTAATCTCCTCGCCTCGTTCTGCCTGCCGGCGCTGCTCCTCAACTCTAAAGATGAATCTCTGCCCACATTGCTGACAGACTGTCCAGGTGTCCTGATAGGCCATCCTTAATCCTCCTCGTTTGTCGTTGCCCACTCCAGCCGGGAAAGTGGCACAAAAGCGTTTACCACGGTGTCCTGTCCCCGCAGCGCTATGACCGGCTTCCCCTGAGCCTGCCGGCCCATTCGCGGCGCGGAGCGGGCGCGCATGGTCTTGGCCGCCCCTTTCTTGGTGACCAGTATCACCGGATCGTCAGACTTTACCACGTTGGCCCCTGCCAGGCCCACCCTGGGCGCGGCGCGGCGAGCAGCGAGTACCCCCTGCCCGTAGCGGCCCTGGGTGGGGTATTCGCTCAGCGGGGTCCGTTTGCCCCGCCCGTCTTCCGTCATCACCAGGAGGTCGGAGCGAGGGCGAACCACTGCCAGTGCCACCGCGTGATCCCCCTTGCCGCCTAGTTTGACACCCATCACGCCTCCGGCAGCCAGTCCCATGGGCCGCACTTCCTCTTCCCTGAAGCGGATGGCTCGGCCGGCGGCGGTGACCAGCAGCACCTGATCTTCCCCCGTCGTCACCACTGCCCACCCGAGTGTGTCTTCCTCCTCTACCCCGATGACGACGAACCGCTCGCTGCTCACGCCGGGCAGGTCGGCCAGCGCCGCCCGTTTGACGATACCCTGCCGCGTGGCGAGGAACAGGTACCCCCTTCTTTCCCTCCCTTCCCCCCCTATAGGGGGGGTGAGGGGGGGTGAGGGTGGGAGCGCCAGCGCAGCTACGACGGTGTCGCGGCGCGTCAAGGGTGTCAGGTCGGCGTAGTGCGTGCCCGTGCCTTTCCAGGCCAGTCCATCCGGCAGTTGGTGGATGGGGAAGGCGGCGGCTCCACCGTCGGCGGCGAAGAGGTAGAGTGTATCGCGGGTGGAGGCAGCCAGCAGCGCGACTGGCGCGTCCTGGGGCCGGGAGGGCACCCGGGGGGATGTGCCTTCATCCGGCATTCGAGCCACCAGCCCGCCCCGGCTGACTGTCACCCACACCGGCTCGTCGGGGATCAGGTCGGCAGCGGTCAGTTGTACCTTGCCCGCGTCCAGCACCTGCGTGCGGCGGGCGTCGGCGTAGCGTTCCTTGATGGTCACAAGTTCATCGTGCACGACGCCGCGGATTTTTTTCGGGCTGCGCAACAACCTGTCAAGGTGCTTGATCAGCCGCATTTTCTCCTTGTATTCGTCCTGGATCTTGCGTCGCTCCAGGGCGGCCAACCGTTTGAGTGGCATGTCGAGGATCGCCTGGGCCTGGGCCTGGCTGAGTTTGAACCGGCGGCGCAGGTTGGCGTGTGCGCTTTGGGTGGTGCGGGAGCGACGGATAGTGGCGATCACTTCGTCCAGGTTGTCGAGCGCGGTGAGCAGTCCTTCCAGGATGTGAGCGCGCTCCCTGGCGCGGGACAGTTCGTACTGGCTGCGCCGCCTGACGATGACCTGCCGGTGTTCCAGGTAGGTCAACAACGCCTTCTTGAGCGTCAACAGGCGCGGCTCGCCGTCCACCAGCGCCAGCATGATGAGGCTGAAGGTGCTCTCCATTGGGGTGAGCCGGAAGATGTCGGCGAGAATCTGCTGAGGCTCGACGGTGCGGGTCAGTTCGATCACCAGCCGCATGCCCCGCCGGTCCGATTCATCGCGCAGGTCGGTGAGGCCCTCGATGCGACCGTCGCGCACCAACTGGGCGATGCGCTCGATGAGGCTGCTCTTGTTGACCTGGTAGGGCAGTTCGGTGACGACGATGCGGTGGCGGGAACGGCTCATCTCCTCGACGTGGGCGCGGGCGCGCATGGTGATTTTGCCCCGGCCCCGCCCGTAGGCGTGGGCGATGACGTCCTCGCCACCTTTCTCCTTGCGCCGGTAAATCACACCGCCGGTGGGGAAATCCGGCCCCTGTATGAAGCGCATCAGGTCTTCGACAGTGACGTCGTCCAGTTTGCGCCAGCGGTCGAGCATGTAGATCAGCGCGTCGCACACCTCGCCCAGGTTGTGGGGCGGGACGGAGGTGGACATCCCCACGGCGATGCCGGAGGAGCCGTTGACTAGCAGGTTGGGGAGGGCGGCGGGGAGGACGGTGGGCTCTTGGAGGGTGTCGTCGAAGTTGGGGGCGAAGTCCACCGTATCCTTGTCCAGGTCGGCCAGGAGTTCGGTCGCGATGGAGGCGAGACGAGCCTCGGTGTAGCGCATCGCGGCGGGACTGTCGCCATCCACCGACCCGAAGTTCCCCTGCCCATCCACCAGCGGGTGGCGCAGGCTGAAGTCCTGGGCCATACGTGTCATTGTGTCGTACACCGCCGCGTCGCCGTGAGGGTGATATTTGCCCAGCACCTCGCCGACGATGCGGGCCGACTTTTTGTAGGGCGTGTTGGGTCGCAGGCCCACGTCGTGCATGGCGTAGAGGATGCGGCGTTGGACTGGCTTGAGGCCATCGCGGGCGTCGGGCAGCGCACGGGCAACGATGACGCTCATCGCGTAGTCCAGGTACGCCACCTGCATCTCGGTGTCAATATTCACTTGTCGAACGGTTCCGATTTCCATAAAAACCTCCTGGTAATACTATACGCCAAGCCTTGATTTCTGTCAATTGCGGATTGCAGGTTGCAGATTGCCAATTGTCGGCCTACGCGGTACAATTGCTTTCTTACTCATCTACTCATTGCTCGTCTACTACCGACTATGGATGACGTCATTCCAGAACACGAGGTCCGGCGCAGTTTCGCGCTGGGGGTCTTCAACGGCACAGCCTTCCGGTTCGCCGAGACGCTGATTGACCCGCCGCTGATCCTCACCTGGTTCGTGAGTCAGTTGACCTCGTCCAATCTGCTCATTGGGCTGGTAGCACCAATGGGGAACGCGGGCTGGTTCCTGCCCCAGATCTTCGTCTCCACCCGTATTCAGCGGATGGAGCGCAAGATGCCCAGTTATGCCATAGCGGCGGTGATCCGCACCATTGCCTGGCTTCTTCTGGCGGCAGCGGTCTGGCTGGTGGATGATCCTCGCTTCTTGCTAGCCGGTTTCTTTGCTCTGTACGCCATCGCCCGCCTGTCTGCTGGGCTGGCGGGGCTGACCTTCTTCGATGTGGTGGCGAAGACGATCCCGGCCCGGCGGCGGGGAAGTTTTTTTGCCTGGCGGCAGTTGCTGGGTGGCCTGTTGGGGCTGGGAGGTGGCTGGATCGTGAAGACGATTCTTTATCACCCGGCTCTTTCCTTCCCGCGCGGTCACGCTGTCCTTTTCCTCCTCTATTGTGCGGTGATGGTCCTGGCACTGGCGGCCTTCGCCCTCATCAGGGAGCCCCCAGGCCCGGTCGTGGCCGAACCCGTGACGCTGAGGGAGCAGTTGCGGCGGGCGGGGCGGCTCTGGCGAACCGACCGGGTCTACCGGCGCTACATAGCCGCCCGGCTGAGCCTGGCGATGGCGAACGTTGCACTTCCCTTCTACGGCATCTACGCCAAGAATGTGCTGGGAGCCCCGGAGGGGATGGTGGGGATCTACGTGGTGGCTCGCGTCGGGGCCCTGTTGCTCTCTAACCTGCTGTGGGGCCGCCTGAGCGACGAGCGCGGGAACCGGCTGGTGATGCGACTGGTGAGCCTGGGCAGCGGGCTGACGGCGCTGTCAGCGTTGGCGCTGGTGGGGATGATGGGCCTCCTGCGGCCCCAGGGGGCCTGGCTTCCCTACCTGGCTCTCCCTCTGTTTTTCTTGGACGGGGCGATGTTGCCCGCCCAGATATTGTCGGGCAGCAATTTCCTGCTGGAATTGGTCCCCGGTGCCGAGCGGCCGCTCTACCTGGGGCTTTCCAACACTCTGATGGGGGTCGTCGTCCTGATCTCCGGGCTGGGTGGGTTGGTCGTGGATTTCTTCGGCTTTGCCGGCCTGTTCGCCGTGTCGCTGGGGCTCTGCTTGGCCGGGTACGTGTTTGCGTCGGGGCTACCAGAACCACGGGAGATGGAGGGCTAGACGCCGGTCCAGGTGTCCGTGAGGCGACACGCTTGACGGGGATGGGCCTTACAGTTTCGGCTCTCTGGTAGTTCGCATGGTACCCCCCACATCTGGGGGCATGGTATAATTGGCGAAAAGACCAGGAGGGTATACAATGTTGAACATTGTGGGTCTCAAGTCACGCGACATGATTTCAATTCCTTTGGGTATTCC
>JAUWNP010000263.1 GCA_030612585.1 Anaerolineae bacterium | reverse complement strand
ACGGTGTAAAACTGAAGTAAGGCTTACTGGAGAGCCGGATGAACGGAAACGTTCACGTCCGGTTCGGAGGGGGGCGGTTGGAAAAGTGCTGTAAGCGTAAGCGACAGTAACTCGCTGGCCGCCTACCCTACCGCGATGGCCGCTAGATAAAACAACGCATCACCAACAACAAGTACCGGGGAGGGGGTGGCGACAGCCTCCCCCTTACCCTCTAGCTTAGCACCATAAATCCTCAGGGAATACAGACTCCCTTGATGGTGGAATTTTGAGCAACGGAAAGGAGGAATTGGCGATGACACTTTCAGTAGAGGACAAGATGGCAATTTTGGAACTGGTTGCACGTTATAATCACGCTGTTGACTACGGGGATTCTGATGCTTATGTAAAGACCTTCACACCAGATGGTATCTTCACAATGGGAGATTGGACTATGCGAGGAACCGAAGAATTGAGGGCCTTTGTAGAAAAGAAGGCGCAGCAGGGAGACTTAAACACCCGTCACTGGACAAGTAGCCACGTGGTTGAAGGCGATGGCGATACTGCTACTCATAGTTCCTACATTATGATCATCGAGATGGGGGAAATCCCCACCATCTCTGCTACGGGCATCTATCATGACAAACTCAAGAACGTGAATGGTGAGTGGAAATTCTCACGCCGTCAGGTAATAAAGGAGTGCCCAAGTGATGCCTAGCATTACGAAGGGTTGCCACTCAGTTTCCCTGCAAATGTCGGGTAGTGAGTGGGGAGTATAGAGCATTGTAGATGGTTATAGACAGTGGTTTGAGAATGTACGGAAAGTCTTCCAAAAGACCTGAGAAAGCAAAGGGCCGCCCAACCCCGCGTTGAGACCGACCCGCCTTTGGCGGTTGGTAAGCGGCGCGATTAGGCTAGAAATGGCTTTGGTTTACAATGGTTGGTGGGCAAATCCGCCGAACGGGCGCGAGCTAACAGCGAGCGTCGGCGCATCGCTCGTCTGGGGCCTGATTAACAGTTCGTTCACACGCTCGACCGAGTTCACGGTTAGCATCTTGCGGACACGCACCCGCAAAGCCGCCGAACCGCTCACTGAGCCCGACCGCCCTGCCGCGCGTGCAAATCAGCGGTTCTACGCGCTTTGGAGTTGATCTTTTAGCGAAGGCTCTTTCCCGCACCCGCGCGGCGGCTAACCCGCGCTGCACCCGGCCGCGCTAAGTGCGACCAGCAAAGGGCTGTTGATGGAATAACCTAGCCTCAGGGCGGGGGCGGCCCAGGGAAGCACTGGAAGGCTAAGGCGTTTCTGGTCAGGGATGAACCAGGCCTGAAAAGTGCAATACTACTGAGAGTGTTTCTTAGAGAGGAGCGCAACTATGAATCACAGCACGACTGAAAGTACCGTCGCCAGGGGAATCCGTTTATCTGCCGTTGCCGCCGTTGCCGCGCTGCTGGCACTGCTGGCCAGCCTACTAGCGATCACGCAGCCGGTCCGGGCCGACGCCTACGTCGTAACGAACACCAACGACAGTGGGGCCGGTTCCCTGCGCCAGGCCATCACCGACGCCAACAACAACCCTGGCCCCGACACCATCACCTTTGCCGCCGCGACTAACGGGACACCTACTGTCCTGGCTGGGGCAGCGGGCGAAGACGCCAATGCCAGCGGAGACCTGGACATCCTGGACTGCGGCGACCTGACCATCCAGGGCAACAGCGCAGCGAATACTATCATTGACGGCGGCGGGATAGACCGGGTGTTTCACGTCTGTCCCGGCGGCGGCTGCGCCAACAGCGTCACCTTCAACGGAGTGACCATCCGCAATGGCAGCGTCGCTGCCGGCGGCGGCGGCATCTACAATGCGGCCGGCGCCGTGACGGTGAATGGCAGCACTGTCAGCTACAACACGGCCGACTACGGCGGCGGCATCTACAACGCGGTCGGCACAACGACGGTGGATGGCAGCACCGTCAGGGACAACACGGCCGACGACGGCGGCGGCATCTACAACGTGGCCGGCACTACGACGGTGGATAGTAGCACCGTCAGCGCCAACACGGCGACCAACGGTGGCGGCATCTACAACAAGGGCGTCACCGCCGCACTGACCGTTCAGAACGGCAGCACCATCGGCGGGGCCGGCGCGGGCAACACGGCCACCACCGACGGTGGCGGTATCTACAATGTGTACGGCACGACGACGGTGGATGGCAGCACCGTCAGTGCCAACGAGGCCACCAGCGGCGGCGGTATCTACAACTGGACCACGCTGAACGTCCAGAACGGCAGCACCATCGGTGGGGCCGGCGCGGGCAACACGGCCACCATCGAGGGTGGCGGCATCTACAACGCTAGCGGCGGCGGCGCGACGGTGACGGACAGCACCGTCAGTGCCAACACGGCCTCCTGGGGCGGCGGCATCCTCAACCATGCCGCGCTGAACGTCGGGAACAGCACCATCGGCGGGGCCGGCGCGGGCAACACGGCCACCACCGACGGCGGCGGCATCTACAACCTGTCTGGCGCCGCGACGGTGGATGGCTGCACCGTCAGCGCCAACACGGCCACCAACGGCGGCGGCATCTACAACCGTGCCGCGCTGACAGTCCGGAACGGCAGCACCATCGGCGGGGCCGGCGCGGGCAACACGGCCACCACCGACGGCGGCGGCATCTACAACGAGACCGGCACGACGACGGTGGATGGCAGCACCGTCAGCGCCAACACAGCCGCCGAGCACGGCGGCGGCATCTACAGCGAGATCGGCAGCACGACGACGGTGGATGGCAGCACCGTCAGCGCCAACACGACGACCTTTGGCGGCGGTATCTGCAACCGGGGCACGCTGACCGTCCAGAACGGCAGCACCATCGGTGGGGTCGGCGCGGGCAACCAGGCCGACTACTATGGCGGCGGCATCTTCAGCGGTGACGGCAGCACGACGGTGGATGGTAGCACCATCAGCGCCAACACAGCGGGTCTTGGCGGCGGTATCTACAACCAGACCACGCTAACCGTCCAGAACGGCAGCACCATCGGTGGGGTCGGCGCGGGCAACCAGGCCACCTTGTGGGGCGGCGGCATCTACAACTACATCGGCGGCGTCACGACGGTGACAGGCAGCCGCATCCTGAAGAACACGGCCACCGACGACGGCGGCGGCGTGTACAACGACACCAACGCCGCCGGGGCAACCAACGTGACGGGCAGTTGCATCGTCGGCAATAGCGCCACCTCCTTCTTCAACAACCATGCCGCGCAGCAAATCGCCACCGGCGACTGGTGGGGGGCAGCGACCGGCCCCAACACCCCCGGCGCGGACACGGTCGGTGGGAACGTGGATACGAGCGGCTACCTGACCGAGCCAATCCTCGGTTGCGTCTTCCACGACGTATACCTGCCGTTGGTGCTAAAGCAAGCGCCATGAATGATCCTGTTGCTGGCCAGAGGCGGGCTAACATCGGGTTGCAGCCAACCGGCTGCTGAACCCTGGCCATTGGGCGGTCTTTCCCGTCTAAACATCTACTACAAGGAGTCGAAACGAATGAACACAAATCAAGAGCGTAACACCAGTCTGCCGATCAGGCGTAACCTCACGCTGACATACGCCCTCTCTTTCATCATCGCCATCCTCATGGCGGCTGCGTCCGTCGCCGGCCTCCTGTACCGCACTGTCATCTACCCGACGGACGAGCTGCTCCGTTCGTTCGTGTCCAACGACGCAGTCAATATCTTCATCGGACTGCCAATCCTGCTTGGCTCGATGTGGCTGGCGTGGCTGGCGTGGCGCGGCAAGCTGATCGGGCTACTCTTCTGGCCGGGCGCGCTTTTCTTTGTGCTGTACAATTACATCGTCTACGTTTTTGCCATGCCACTCAACGTGGCGTTCTTGCTGCATCTCGCGCTGGTCACGTTGAGTGTGTACACCATTATCGGCCTGGTCGCCAGTATTGACGGAAAAGCAGTACAACAACGGCTCACCGGTGCTGTGCCGGAGCGCCTCGCCGGGGGAGTCCTGGCCGGACTGGGTCTCCTGTTCTTCTTGCGGGTCATCGGTGTTATGGTCAATGCGCTCACCAGTCAGACACTGATTGCCGAAACAGAACTCGCGCTCCACACCTCAGATTTTTTGATCTCTCCGGCCTTGGTCATCGGTGGGGTGCTGCTTTGGCGGCGTAAGGAGTTCGGGTACGTGACCGGCCTGGGGCTGCTCTTCCAGGGCAGCATGCTATTCATCGGGTTGATCATCTTCTTGCTGTTACAGCCATTCTTAACCGCTGTGCCATTCGTTCTGACCGACGTTGTTGTGATCTTTATCATGGGCCTGATCTGCTTCATCCCCTTTGCGCTCTTTGTGCGCGGTGTGGTGTCAGGTCGCAGATCGTCTCCCGTGTAGATCGCAGGGTCAAGCGAAGTTGGGAGATTCTTAATCTTGTTCAGTAGGTTCTTGCCATTCAACTGGCCGCCCAACAACGGCTTACACCCGACAGGGCAAGCCTATCGTCTCCAGCCATCACAGGAGAGAACATCAATGACCACGAGAGCCAAGGTGACGCTGACCCCCGAGCAGGAGACCCTGCTGATTACACTCTATGCCAAGGCACAACCGGGCAACCCGCTGTTCTTTGACCCGATGGCCCAGGACATCCTGAACCGGGTGGACTATGACTTTGCCCGCCTGCATGTCCCCTACAAGACCGTCGTTCTGGTCTGCCAGCGGGCCAAGAAGCTGGACGCCGTCACACGGGACTTCCTGGCCGAGCACCCCGGCGGCGTGGTGCTGCAACTGGGCTGCGGTCTGGATAGCCGCTTCTGGCGCGTAGACGACGGCCGAGTCAACTGGTATGACCTGGACATGCCACCGGTGGTAGAGCTCCGCCGCCAGTTCTTCACCACAAGCGAGCGCTACCACCTGATCGCCGCCTCCGTGACGGACCTGGAGTGGGTGGACACAGTCACATCGGGCGGGCGGCCGGTGCTGGTGGTGGCGGAAGGATTGCTGATGTATCTAGGCGAGGCCGATGTACGGCGACTGGTGCTCCGGCTGCACGAGACCTTCCCGGGCTGCCGGCTGATCGCCGACGTCTTCAGTCGGCTGACGGCGCGCTCGGCTACCAACCATCCCTCGCTGAAATACACCGGTGCGACCATCGGGTGGGGTATGGACGATCCGTGTGAATTGGAGGCTTGGGCACCCGGTCTCCGCCTCCTGGAGGAGTGGTATTTCACTGACGATCCCGACCTGGCCCATCTCAACTTTGGGTATCGCGTGGCTTACAGGCTGGCTGGAGCCTTCAAGATGGTGCAGCGGGCGCACCGCATCGTGTACTACCAACTGTAACCTGCACCCGCCCAACCATGCATGCACCCAGAGTCGCTGTATAGTCTGGAGTGATTGCAAACCTGGCGCGGGCGGGTGATGCTCACCGTGTGAAAAATGGTTAAACTGCCTCTGCGTAAATGGTTGATAGTGTCAAGTAGTCTTGACATTTGGCGGAGGTTCCGCCTCCACTCCCACCTGCAACTTTACAATCGAGAAATCAGTAGCGTCTTGCTGCGGCAGATGCCATAAGACCTGCCACTGCTCGGGATCAAAACGGCGTA
>JAUWNP010000230.1 GCA_030612585.1 Anaerolineae bacterium | reverse complement strand
CAGGCTGGGGCAGGCGGTGGACTCCACGTTGACAACCCGTAGATCCGGTTTGGTGCCGTCCAACTTGTCCTTCAGGAAGGGCAGGAAGAGGCCGGCGAAGTTGCTGCCGCCGCCGACACAGCCGATGAGAATGTCCGGGTAGTCGCCCGCCATCTCCATCTGTTTCATGGCCTCCACCCCGACGACCGTCTGGTGCAGGAGCACGAAGTTCACCACGCTGCCCAGGGAGTACTTCCACCCGTCATGGGTGACGGCGTACTCGATGGCCTCGCTGATGGCGATGCCCAGGCTGCCCGAGGTCTCCGGGTCCACGGCCAGGATGTCCCGGCCGGCCTTGGTCTCCGAACTGGGGCTGGGCACGACGTTCCCTCCCCAGGTCTCCATGGCGATGCGCCGGTAGGGCTTCTGGTGATAACTGATCGTGACCATGAAGACCTTGACCTTCAGGCCGAAGAATTGGGTGGCGAAACACAGGGCACTGCCCCATTGGCCTGCCCCTGTCTCGGTGGCTAGTCCCTCCAGACCCTCCTCCCTGGCGTAGTAACACTGCGCCACAGCGGTATTTGGCTTGTGGCTGCCCGGCGGGCTGACGCCCTCCCACTTGTAGTAGATTTTGGCCGGGGTGTCCAGGGCCTTCTCCCAGCGGGCGGCACGGTAGAGGGGGGAGGGACGCCACATCTTGAGTAAGTCCTGCACCTCGTCTGGGATCTCGATCCATCTCTCCTGGCTTCCCCCTTGCATGATCAGCGCATGGGGGAAGACCGGCTCTAGATCCTCAGGTGTCATTATCTCCAGCGTCGCCGGATGCCGATCTGGGGGTGGCGGCGTCTTCATGTCTGGGATCACGTTGTACCAATGCGTAGGTAAGTCTTTCTCTTCCAATAGATACTTGTACTGCGTCATTTTTTGTTTCTCCTTTGTAGTGTGTGCCCATCTACTTGTGTACCTTGTCTACTCGTTTCCTTCCGCGATAGCATCACCTCCTTTCCCTGGCAGGGCGGGTTTTCATACCCGCCGATGCCTCAAGCCTCCAGGAAGGCACCACGGTCGGTGAAAAACTGTTTGTAAATCCTGTAGTGCTCGGTGTCCTCGTAGTCCACCTCCTTGATGCGGGACGAATCGAAACTGAAAATCTGGGCTCCCGGATAGGCCAGCAGGATGGGGGAGTGGGTGGCCATGATGAACTGGGCGTGGCCTTCCGCCTCCAGCCGTCGTAGCAGTTTTAGGAACCTCACTTGGCTGGAGGGTGAGAACGCGGCCTCCGGTTCGTCGAGGAGATAGAGCCCTTTGATGTGATAACGACCGCTGAAGTAACTCAGAATTGCCTCGCCGTGCGACAACGTATTGAGGATATGACCACCGTGATATTTCAGCCGGCCGGGATCGCAGAGGGCAACGTCGTCGAGGAAGTCGGCAAAGTCACGAAACGTCTCGGCTCTGAAAAGGGAGCCCGGTACACTCCCGTTTGCCCACGTCACGGTGATGTAGTTTTCCAGACGGGTCTCGTAGGGATTGTTGTGGGCGACGTGTCGCCTGGGCTTATCCCATATATGAATGCCGCACTTCCTGGTGATCGCGTCCAGCAGGGTGGACTTTCCCGATCCATTCTCGCCCACGAAGAAGGCGATGGGCCTTCTGAACGTGAGTTCTGGCGTCTCCCTGAGAATAGAGATGTTGAACGGATAGTAACGGCTGGTGGGGTAGTTCTCGCTGTTAATTTGGACTTTCTTGATGTGCATGCTAGACCCTCCATATCACATTCATAGGATACCCCAAGTGGCTTGCCCGTGTCAATAGTTATTATTCACTATTGACAGCGTAGGCCCACTTTGGTTGCAGTGGGGGGAATCCCGGTAAACAGATACCTCCATATCTTACCTGCATGTTCCTTCAGCAGTAGACCAGGCCCGGCGGGAGTGCGCTGTGTCCTGCCGGACTGGGCAGCGCCTCCAATCCCATCGCCTCGCGCACCAGGCACATCGTCTCATCCGATTCCTGGCGCATACGCCGGATGCCGCCGGCCAGGATCTCCTCGATCAGTCCCGTCTGCGCTTCGTAGTGGGCACGCCGCTCACGGATGGGGTCGAGGAAGCCATTGATGGCGCGGGCCAGCTTCTCCTTGACCTCTACGTCGCCCACCTTCCCCCGGCAGTACCGTTCCTTCAGATCCTTCACCTCCTCCTGGTCGGGGTTAAAGGTCTCGTGGTAGATGAAGACCGGGTTACCCTCGACCCGGCCGGGGACGTCGGCCCGCACCCGCTGGGGGTCGGTGTACATCCCGTGCACCTTGCGCTCCACCGTCGCACCGTCGTCCGAGAGGTAGATGGCGTTACCGCGGCTCTTGCTCATTTTGGCGCCGTCAATTCCCACCAGGGTTGGCACCTCGCTCAGAAGCGCCTCTGGTATGGGAAAGACCTGCCCATAGAGCCGGTTGAAGCGACGGGCCAGTTCCCGTGTTACCTCCACGTGGGCTTGATTATCCTTCCCCACCGGCACCAGGTGGGCGCGGGGCAGCAGGATGTCGGCTGCCTGGAGCACCGGGTAGCCCAGCAGGCCGAAAGGCATTGTCTGCAGATTGGCGTCTCGGGCCATATCCTTGAGAGTCGGAATCCGCTCCAGCCGTGGCACGCTGACCAGCATCTCGAAGATCAGGTTGAGTTCGTAGGTGCCCGGGATGGCCGACTGGACGAAGATGACGCTCTTTTCGGAGTTAATACCGGCCGCCAGGTAGTCAAGCACGATCTCACGGACATTGTGGCGGATTTCGAGGATGTGCTCTCTCTCCGGCCGAGTGGTGAGAGTGTGCAGGTCGGCGATGATGAAGAAGCACTCGTATTCGTCCTGCAGCCGCACGCGGTTGGCCAGGCTGCCCACGTAGTGGCCCAGGTGCAATTTGCCCGTGGGTCGGTCACCTGTGAGAATGCGTTTTTTGGTCATTTTAGTTTCTCCTTGACAGTAGGACAAGTTGCTAACTTGTCCTACAGTAAAGAAAAAACGCCCGTCCCCCTTCAGGGACGAGCGTCTTACCTTGGACACCCGTGGTGCCACCCCACTTAGGTGGCTCTAAAACAAAACGCGCCGATGACGGCGCGTGGTGTGCGAAGAGCCAGCCTCACTTATTTGCAGGTACAGCCCTTCGACCCTTCGGCTATGCTCAGGACAGGCAGTCTCAGGACGATACCCTCAGCCTTGATAACGGTGGCGCCTCCGGCCCGGACTACTCCCCTTCGGCAGGCTCAGGGTTTCGGCGGGCGACTCCCGGGCCCATTCAGCACCGGCGCTAGTATCGGGCTCACAGCCTCTGACCCGACTTTCTGAACCTCCGCTTCGATGCTTACTCTTCCCGATCATTGTCTTTTGATCTCAGATTGTGCATACAGTATACCACACAGAAGCCGTGATGTCAAGTCAAATCTGCTCTTGCAGGTGACCATCACGCCAACAAACCGCTTGTACTTCTACGCTTTCCCCAACGTCGGAGAGCAGTCGCCCGGTCATCATGGAGAAGGCCGCTACGTCCCCGCTGGTGTAGAATAGGTGGCGGCCCGCGCGGCCCCGGCGGTGCCCTGAGCCTGCCTGTCCTGAGCATAGCCGAAGGGTCGAAGGGCCGGCCTCTAACCCTCGTTGGGCTAACACGCGCGCCGTTTGATGGGCCACTGCCGGGGCAGGGTCAATCACCGTGACACTCGCTCCCACGATATGTTCGATGACCGGCCGGAGGAAAGGGTAGTGAGTGCAGCCGAGCACCAGTTGATCTACCCCGGCTTCAATCAGCGGCGTCAAGCACTGCCGCAGCAGTGTTTCGGTCTCGGGCGTGTCCAACGCGTCGGCCTCTACTGCTTCCACGAGCCCCGGGCAGACCTGGGTGAACACGCGCACGTCACCCGCGTATCGCTCCACCAGGCTGGCGAAAAGTTCCCCCTGGAAAGTGGCCTGTGTGGCGATCACGCCCACGATACCGTTGCGAGTCCGTTCGACGGCGGGCTTGACGGCCGGCTCCATTCCCACGAAGGGGACGTTGGGGAAGGTGCGCCGCAGGTGACGCAGCGCAGCGGCGGAGGCGGTGTTGCAGGCGACGACGATGGCCTTCGTGCCCTGGCCCAGCAGAAAGCGCGTGATGCCCTCGGAGAACTCTCGCACCTCGGCTAGCCGGCGGTAGCCGTAGGGCACGTGGGCTTGGTCAGCCAGGTAGAGCGTGTCTTCGCGGGGCAGTTGGCGGGCGATTTCACGCCACACGCTCAGCCCCCCCACGCCGGAGTCGAAGATGCCGATGAATCCAGGTGTACTCATGCTATTTGGCTATCGCTGTTTTGCCACGCCATTGGTATATCACTCTCGCCCACGGCGCAGGGCGAGGTAGATGCCGAGAACGATTGCCAACCCTTGCAGAGCTGCAAGCAGGGCCAGGGGCATGCCAGGGCTGCTGGTCTCCTGGGGCGACGGCGGCGGCAGCGGTGTCCAGGTGGGAAAAGGCGCAAGGCGAGGGGTGGGGGGGTAGGGAGTGGGAGACGGCTCTGTGGTTGGGGGCGGTTCGGGTGTGGAGGTGACAGCAGGAGTGAGCGTGGCAGTAGGTTCAGGGATGGGGGTAGCGGAGGGCGTGGCGGTGGGCTCGGGGGTGGGACTGGGTATGGCAGTGGGCTCGGGGGTGGGGCTGGGGGGGACAGGCGTCGGCGTGGCGACCGTTCCCTCGCCGAGAACGATTGTGTCGGCAGAGACGGCGGTGCGGCCAGCCGCGTCGCGAGACTGGATGTAGACGGTGTGCTCGCCCGGTGTATCCGGCAAAGTCCAGGGAACGAATGTCTCCCAAGGTTGCCATAGCAGGTCATCGAACTCCGGTTCGTTGCTGATGCGGATCTCAATCGCCTGGCCCATGAAGATCGTTCCCTCCCCTTCCGGCCGGGCCTCCTCGTTGGTCAATCGGATCGCTATCTGTGGGTTATCGGTGTTGGCAGCGCCCTCGTTGACGAAGATGGGCAGCACGTTGGGGCGTGCGCCGAAGTCGAGCACATAGTAGTTGCGACCGGTGTCGTCGCTGGCTACGCCGATACCGATCTCCCGGTAGATGGTGCTGAGGATGTTGTTGCGATGGGGCGGATCTTCCAGAAAGAAGACCATCGCGTCCTCGATAGTGCCGTGGCCAGTCCA
Organism: Anaerolineae bacterium; assembly: GCA_030612585.1. The sequence continues at coordinate 1,436 of JAUWNP010000230.1, read as the reverse complement.
GAAGTTCTCGCTGGTGACCAACTCCCCGCTGTTCCAGGTCCAGGCGGCGTAGCCGGCCTCCGCGATGCGCTGCTGGGGAGTAGAGCCATCGGATCCAGTGTGGGACCAGATTTGGTGGACTGCCAGGTCATCGGCGTGACGCTGCGCTGCGGCGGTCAGCAGGGTGGAGAAATTGTAGGGGGCCAGTCCCTCGTCGAGACGGGCCTGGTTCACCGTGGTCTGCCAGGTGACGACCGGGTCAGGCTCCTGGGCTGTGACGTGAGCACTCAGCCGAACGGCGCTGGTCGGAAGAAGGATCAGCGCGAGGCAGGCGAAAATAGCGATGGGGATGAAAGCACGCAGTCGAGTCCGCATAGGCGGAATTGTAGCACACAGTCGAGAGGATGCAAGAAGCAGGACGCAAGGAAATGACCCAGGCCCCAGTTTTCATCCGGCTGAGGCCTGGGATACTGATCTATCTCACAGCGCTATGGGATGCAGAGCACATCCCCGGCACGGATGTAATTCAGGTTGAGGATGTGGTTGACCTCGGCGATGGCCCACATGCTGACCCCGTAGCGCAACGAGATGCGGTACAAGTTCTCGCCCCAGACAACGGTGTGATACCAACGGCAGCCGGGGGGCGTCGGTGTGCCGCCATTAAACTGGCGCGGGCAGACCGGGCCAGGCGGCAGAACACGCGGCACGTTGGGGATCGCCAGGACTTGTCCGGCGCGGACGACATTGGGGTTGAGAATCCCGTTCTGCGTGGCGATGGCGTAGGGGTCCACCCCGTAGGCCCGCGCGATGCAGTAGAGCGTCTCCCCTGGCAGCACCGTGTGGTAGCCGAGGATACTCCACGGTGGAGGGGTGGGAGAGGGAGTCGGTGTGGGGCCAGGCGTGGACGTGGTGGTGGGGTTGGGCGTGGATGTGGTGGTGGGGCTGAGTGTGGGCGTAAGAGTAAGCGTCGGTGTGGCCAGCGGTGAGGTGGTGGTGGGTGTGGCTGTCGGATCCTGGGCCAGCCCGTGGCCGGCGGATATGGAAAACAGTGTAGCCACCAGTATGGCCAGGCCAATCCAGCGGCACAGTGAGGTTGGGAACCGCTTCTTCATAAATTCTCTCCTCTTTGATAATGCACCTGATGAGCGCGCCTTGATGGTGCGCCACACGACCACAATGGCACTGGCAACTATGACGAGTGTCACTTGCTGGCAGCCATCTACATTGTATCCTGGTAGCGACCGATTGTCAAGTCGAGGCCGGCGGCCGAGGCAATTGCCTCTGGACATCTGCCGTCTCTCTTGGTATACTGTGGGTAGTTTTAAGGAGGATATGCGGTGCGCGAAACAGATCCAACCAAGGCATTGCGCTTATTACTCATTGCTACGCTGCTGGCCACGCTGGCCCTGAACCTGAGACCAGCGCCAATAGCCCGCGCGGCGACCATCACCGTCAAC
>JAUWNP010000298.1 GCA_030612585.1 Anaerolineae bacterium | reverse complement strand
CATCTGGTCGGCGGGGCGGCCGTCGTCAGTCAGGCCATGCCAAAGCAACGGCTCGTCGGCGTCGCTGGCCAGCGTCGCGGCGCAGGAAATACCCAGGGGACGGTAGGCTTTCAAGTCACGTTCTCCCTCTGGTATCTGTTTAGCGGTCTCGATGTCAAATGCCAGGTATTTGCGCTTCATTGATCTCTCCTGTTTGCCTCACAGTCATTGACGTTTTACACACGTGCGTGGGAGTTCGGGGAGTAAGAAGTAGGGAGTAAGGAGTAGGGAGTAGGGAGTAGGGGGCCGCGCCCCCCCAGCAATGTGCGCAGGCTGCCGCCCGCCTGGTACTCCATCATCAGGTACACGTTGGGCTCCACGACCTTGAGCGCGTGGACGGTGACGATGTGGTGGTGGTGGTGGTTAAGGCCACCGGCGGCGCAGGCCTCCTGGAGGAAGCGCTCGCAGGCCACCTCGTCGGTCTGGGCGGTGACGGTCAGTTCCTTGATGGCGACGGGGCGGTCGAGGAGGGTGCCGTGGGCCCGGTAGACGGTGCCGAAGGCTCCCTGGCCCAGGATACGCTCGATGCGGTGTTCGAAGAGTTGTTGGTTGGGGGCGAGGGACATCCTACGCTGACTGAAATGAGACGATGATGCGCCACCGGTCTACCAGAATCTCATTCCCGCGTACCTGTACGGTCCTCTGCTTCGTCGGCAGGGCCGATAGCACCAACTGACCATCCACGATTCGCCCTTGCACTTTGACCGTCTCCTGGGCACGCGCGGCCATCTTCTCAAACAGCAAGGCAAAGAACGCCGAGGCTGGCATCTCCCCGCTCTCCCGCGACGAACGCTCAATGTAGCCGTCTATCATCGCCTCAAACTGCTCGTAGGTCATGTCGACCGGGGTGTTGTCACTCATCGCTCCCTCCTTGCTGTACATGCAGCACTTTGTGTTTCCACGTCTCGTACTCGACCACGATCAACTCGTGCTCCCCCTGCCGCAGCCGCACCGGGCATGGCAGTAATGCCAGGACGTTGTCCAGTGTGCCGTTCACTGTCTCACCATTGATCTTTTCCCACGCATGGGGCTTCTGAAACACTACGAGCGTGCGCTCACGGCCGGCCCCTCGCAGCCGCGTGACGTAGAAGTCATTGGGCAACTCACCTGTCTCCGTCTGTAAGAAGTAGACTGAGGTCTTGAAATCGCCCAGCAAGTCCAGCACGACGAGGTCGGCTGGTGAAAGCCGTTCGTACTGATTGCGTACGTTGTGCGCAGCAAATGAGAGACCAGATGCGATCATGTCACGTAAGAGCTCAACCTCGAACGCATATCCCCGCGCGAAACTCTGCCACCAGTAGATGCAATAAGCCCACAGCATCCAACTGTCGGGCTCCTCTCGATGAATCAGGCTACTTTCCCTCAGCGCGGCGCTCACACGTCGGGCGAAAGTCGCCGTCAGTGCCGGACTCTGGACGGACACATCTTCCAGTTCCAACAGTTGCGCGATGTAAGGGTCAGCAAAGATCTGATCAACATGTTCCCGGTATATCTGCCGGAACGTGCGAAGTTGACCGGCAATTGCTATCTGTGCCCTGTCCAAGATGTCAATTGCCTCGTACAGCATGCGCCACTGATCGCGTGTCAACCGACGGTCGTCGGTCATGTAGGTGTACAAAGCGGTCCGATGGGCAGGCAGGAAACTGATGGGAATCTGTACCATCGGATACTATCGCTCCTCATACCTATCCTGGTCCACGATCCAGGTCAACCTACCCTATTGCTCCCCTGTATTAGAAGCGGGCACACCTGATTGTAGCCCAGGTCGGGTTTGCGGTCAACTCAGCGCAGTGACAAAACGGGATGGGCGCCGCACCGCCCCACCGTCGTACCCACCACCGGCGCTGCGCTCTCTGCGCTGGATCGTCGCCAACGATTGCACCCCGCGCCGGGTCGGGACCAGGTACTCCACTGGCAAAGCTCCCCCTTTAGGCAGTATTCGAACAGTCGTTGGTCGGGGGCAAGGGGCATTCAATCCCTCCGCTCGTCAGATGCACACCTGATTGTAGCCCAGGTGAGGGATACGGTCAAGCCAGCGCGATGAACAAGTGCGGCGTGCCCAGGGCTTGTCCTGAGCCTGCCGAAGGATGGAGGAGCGTTGGCGTTGGGCCTCGGCCAGGGCCAGAGCGATAGCCATCTGCATTTTAGGCGCGAAATCAGATGTCATTTCCTCTCAACATTGGTGACGCCCGACGTTTCAGAGGGCACAGCAGGCTGCACACTGCCCACGACCTCACCCTCCATCTCAACGTGTTGTGGCGGGCGGGATGCTCCGATTTCCTCGTGCGAACGGTCTTCAGATAGTTCTCTTGCATGATGACCGCCCATTCGCTACTCAGAACGGGATTTCCTCAAACGTCAGCGGGCCAGCAAAGGCTAGTGCATCGTCCAGATGCAGGGTGACGGTTCCCCAAACGGCACCAGGAACCCGAATCCGCAGATGGTCGATCAACGCGGCTTGCTCGCCCTCCCAGGTACGTTCAGACCCTTCACTGGCTTCACGGTACGAGAACGAGACCTGAAAAGGGCCGGGCGTCCGGGTGTTGGGGTTAAAGCGAAAAATCGCCTTGTCATCCACCGTGACGACTTCTTCCACGTAAGTCCACTTGCGCTCAAAGAGCCCTCGTTCGCCTAATCGGATGCGTGACGGCCATTGGCGACGCAGGTTGGCGGGAAGCAAGTGGAGCAGGGTTTGCCGTTCGGCCGCCGAACGACAGGCGATGAACTTGAGCGCGGGATCCAGCGGCAGGCTATCCGGCACCAGCGCTTCGGCGTTGCGTCGGAAGACAATCTCGTCACGTTCGTCAGGCGTGAACCAGCGGTTGTGGAACACCAGGTGGAATGGGATGCTGAGGAAGAAATCGCGCTCAGCACTATGGGAGGCCCGGGCGCTGCCCATATTCCCATCAGAGAATTCGGCTCTATCCAACGCCAACACCGTCAGAGCATCAAAGCAGAAGTAGACCGGCATCGGGCAGTGGGCGCCACCAAGTTCACGCTCCATAGCTTCACACCACAATCTCCGCTTCTTCGAGCAGCGTCATATCAGGGAGTGGAGCGTAGCGCAATCCCTGGCTGGCTTTTCGGCTCTTGCTATGCAGAGTAACAGGTTGTATGTAGTCTACGTGCTCTAGGAGTTCGAACAGCCACGAGGTGGCTCCATCCTCGCCAATCGGCTGAGGCACACCGGTTTCTCGCACCGTGCCGCGCAGACGCAATGTGTTCCATAGATCCTCGACGTCCTGGCGGTAGACCACAACAGGTTCGCCTTCGCCGTTCAGTGGTCGAAACAGGATATGCTCTTCATCCATCTCCACGACTGGCCCGAACAGGGTCAGTTGATATGCCTGACCAACCAGCCTCTGCAAATCCTGCCATAGCCGGTTGGTAGAAATGCGTTGCCGCTCCAGGCGTACTTGCCTGGCATAGTCGCCGTTCAGTCGTTCCGGGATAAAGTCGGGCGGTTTGGGATAGAGGTGAATGTATACAGGGATGGGCAAATCCTGCAGGTAACGCTCCATCACCGGCTGTACCTGTCGCTCCCAATTCAGTTCACCGTGCCCGCAACCCAGTTGAGGGAACGACACGCTGGAGATGCCGTAGTCTCCGTAATGTGTCACAAACTTCTCCAGCCCAGTCCTGATGTACTGTATCAGTGAGCGCTGACGCCAGTGCTTCTTGGTGGGGAAGTTGACGATGATTTTGTTCGGCGTCCGATAGATGTACAGCATGCCTACGTCCAGTTCTCCCTCCTGGCACAGGCGGCGATACCGCTGGTACATCTCCGGGTAGAGTCCTTTGAAAACTGCGGCGATGCCCTTGCCCATCACGCCGACGGTGTTAACCGTGTTGACCAGTGTTTGGGCTGGGGAATCAAACAGACTGATGGGTACATACGTGAGCATCTTCTCCGCTCCTCATGTCAAAAGGTCACTTTTCGATGAGCATGTTGCTATCCGGTTGGCTCACAGAGAGAGCCAGTGCACACCTGATTGTAGCCCAGGTGAGAGATGCGGTCAAGTCAGCGCGATGAACGGGGTGCAGTGTGCCCAGGGCTTGTCCTGAGCCTGCCGAAGGATGGGGGTACAGAGTTCTTCTCAACCCAGCCAGGCGGTGAACTTGGAACGCGACCAGGGGTTGGACATCCACGAGGTGTCCGGCTCCGGCAATGCCAGCGCCTCACGGA
>JAUWNP010000099.1 GCA_030612585.1 Anaerolineae bacterium | reverse complement strand
GTAACGCTCAGCAAGCACCCGACCGGCCCGCCGGGCCGCCTCAATAGCAGTCTGTAGCATCAGTGTCCTCCCCAGTCAAACTCGAGGCAAGATTCACTCGTCATTCTGAGCGTAGCGAAGAATCTCGTTCGGATGTTTGCTATCCACCTTGACTTGTGAGCCGAGATTCTTCGTCGCTGCGCTCCTCAGAATGCCACGTTTTCGCTTGTCGGTTTGAGGCGTGGCTTCGCTGGATAGTTACTGGAAGCCTAACGTTTCGCCTTGATGTAACTCCAGACACCGGCAGCAAAGATAACACCGCCAACCAGCGCAAAGATGCCGCCAAGCAGCAACCCGAACATCTCGCCGTCCCTGGCCATTGAACCACCTACCCACGTGCCGACCACCATGAACGATCCCCCAAAGAGCATAGGCCACATGTCCCTGTGGAGGAAAGGACGCAGCCGGTCCAGGGCTGTATCCCAGGCCAGCAAGGCTACCAGAAACACGCTTCCCCAGATAAGTGCCTCGCCGAGCAGGACAAGAAACGTCCCCCCCTCCTCAGTCGCCAGTTCCAGGCCAAGGCCAAAGGGCAGGCAGCCGAACATCGCTCCCCACACTACAAAGAAAAGGGAGCGGCAACCCCCTCGCCCTTTGTCGTGCAGCCCACTCCACACTCCGCGCAGACCGTTCGCCAGGGCCACCGCACCGATGACGTGGAAAATGGATAAAAAGCCGAGCATCGTCAGAGGACTATCCATAACGGTTCTATTATACACCGCCTATGACCATCCAGACAAGTTGACAGATACCGCATCCTGTGCTAACATAAGTCTAGTGAGGTAAGAATGGCGCGATGATGAATTACACATTCCCCGCCCCTAGCAGCCCGTGGCCGTACCCGTTTCGGGGGTCCGGTTAGCGCTGCCTGGGCATCGCCAGCCATCCGCTTGGTTTGCCAGCCTTCCGACCCCCCGGAGGCTGGTTTTATCTTTTTGGAGGTGAATCAATGAAAATGAGCAGACTTTTTGGCCGGACCTTACGGAAACCACCTGCAGACACACAGATTGCCAGTCACCGCTTGCTTGTTCAGGCCGGGTTCATACGTCAACTGGGGGCTGGCATTTTCAGTTATCTGCACCTGGCACAACGTTCAATGACCAAAATCGAGAACATCCTGCGTGAAGAGATGAACGCTATCGGGGGACAGGAGATCACTATGCCTGTTGTCCATCCAGCCGACTTATGGAAGGAAACCGGACGCTGGTACCAGATCGGTTCGGAGATGGGGCGCTTCCACGACAAGAACGGTCGAGATATGGTATTGGCGATGACCCATGAGGAAGTCATCGCTGACCTGGTGAGGACGGAGATTCAATCCTACAAGCAATTACCACGCTTGCCATACCATATCCAGACAAAATGGCGTGATGACCCTCGCCCACGCGCCGGTTTGATCAGGGTGAGAGAGTTCACAATGAAGGATAGTTACAGTTTAGATGCGGACTGGGAAGGCTTGGACATCCAATATCGGGCTCACTATCAGGCCTACTTTGACATCTTTCACTGTTGCGATCTGCCTGTGATAGCAATCAGGTCAGATGTAGGAATGATGGGCGGAAAGATGGCCCATGAATTCATGTACCTTACCCCAATTGGAGAAGACACCATACTCATTTGTGACACATGTGGGTACAGGGCCAATCGTCAGGTCGCCAGGTTTCAGAAACCCGCTTCGATGGAGGAGAAGATCAGACCAACTGAAAGAGTCGCCACGCCGGGCGTAACTACTATCGAGGGTCTGGCAGAATTCCTGGGCGTGCCCAAGTCAAAGACTGCAAAGGCGTTTTTCAGAATAGCAACAACCACAGAGATGCAACAGGACGTAGAGAAATTCGTGTTCGCTGTTGTACGCGGAGACATGGACGTAAACGAGACCAAACTGGTCAACGCTGTAGGAGCCAAGTCTCTGCGTCCGGCGACAGATGAGGAGATCCGAGGCACAGGTGCTATTCCCGGATACGCTTCTCCCAAAGGCATCAAGGATGTGATCATAGTTGTAGATGACCTCATCCCAGAGTCGCCCAATCTAGTGGCTGGCGCCAATGAGGAGGGCTATCACTTGCTGAATGTCAATTATGAGCGAGACTATCGGGCCGATATTATCGCAGATATTGCCGTAGCCAAGGAGGGATATGCCTGTCCCGACTGTGGTGCTGCTATGCACGCCTCGAAGGGAGTGGAAGTTGGCAACATCTTCAAGTTGGGCACTCGTTACTCTGAGGCAATGGGCTGTACATTCTCTGACAAAGACGGACAGGCCAAGCCAGTGGTCATGGGGTCTTATGGCATTGGCGTTGGGCGTCTATTAGCATGTGTGGCTGAAGAATACCACGATGAGCATGGCCTCATCTGGCCGATTACTGTGACACCTTATCACGTCTACATAGTGGCTTTGCAAGGCGGTGGAGAGACAGCCGAGCGCCTGTATGCTGATTTACAGTCCGCAAATGTCGAGGTACTGTACGATGACCGCGATGAGAGGGCCGGTGTCAAGTTCAACGACGCTGACCTGATAGGCATTCCCATAAGGTTGACAGTGAGCAAACGCTCACTTGAGGCAGGGGGCGTTGAGCTGAAACTCCGTCGCAGTTCTGAACGCACCATCATTTCACAGGGTGAAATACTACCTCACGTTACAGGCAAAATTGAGGCTCTGCAAGCGGAGATTGCCGATAAGGTGGTAACAGTGCCTTACAATGCCTAAGGTGCCGGCTTCACACAGGCTCAGGCACACAATGGCATCAAGCCACTGATGGATCACACAACCCTAAATGAGCCAAAACGGGGCTGAATGTTATCAAAACCCCATGGATCGCCAGCGGTCGGCCAGGCTTTGCGATTGGGTGGCCTGCTGCATCAGCGCCTTGGCTGAGGGTTGGGCCCACGAGGGCGTTGGCACGTCGTAGTCGAACCCCGGCAGGGTCTTGCGCTCGATCTTGCGGTCCAGCAGGTACTCGATCCGATGGATCAGAGCCTCGTCGTCAGGCGTGACGAGCGTGATGGCGTCGCCATCGGCATCGTATCGGGCGGTGCGCCCGATACGATGCACGTAATCCTCGGGGTGTTCCGGTACATCATAGTTGATCACGTGTGAGATCCCCTCCACGTCCAATCCCCGCGCGGCGACGTTGGTGGCGACCAGAACTCGGTGCTTGCCCGACCGAAACCCTTCCAGCGCAGATATCCGGTCCCGCTGTTTGAAATCCCCGTGAATGCAAGCCACGGCGATCCTGGTCTGGCGCAGGTGCCGGGTTACGATGTCGGCTTCTTGCTTGGTCCTGGTAAAGACCAGCATGCTATTGACTTCCATCTGCTCAAGCATAGCCAAGAGAAGTTGAAGCTTGAGGTGCTTGGGTACCGGGTAGAGGACCTGTTGGATCGCCTCGGGAGGATGAGCCATATCTATCTCGATACTCACCGGGTCGCGCTGAAACTGGCGAGCGAGAGCCGAAATCGTCGGAGGTATCGTGGCCGAGAAGAGCATAGTTTGGCGCTGGCGGGGCATACGACTGATGATTTGTCTGATGTCGGGCAGAAAGCCCATATCCAGCATGCGGTCGGCCTCGTCTAACACGAGAATCCGCAAGTCCTTAAAGTTTACGTTCTTGCGGCGCATGTGATCCATCAGGCGACCTGGCGTGGCGACGACGACGTCGACGCCCCGGCGTAGTTTGTCGGTCTGCTTTTTCATCCCGGCTCCGCCGTATACGGGAACGATGCGTAGTGATGTACGGGCGGCCACTTTCCGGGCTTCCCCAGCGACCTGGATGGCCAACTCACGGGTCGGCTCCAGGACCACGACACGGGGGCTCTTGGTCTTGGCTTGATCCTGTAGCAAGTGTTCCAACGCTGGCAGAAGAAAGGCCAACGTCTTGCCGGTGCCAGTCTGGGCGCAACCGACGACGTCGCGACTCTGCAAGCCAGGCGGGATGGCCTGGATCTGGATGGGGGTCATTTCTTCGTATCCCAAGGCACTGATTGCCTCTTGCAAAGGTTCGCTTAGATTTAACTCTGTGAAACGCATGAAACTCCTTTTATTGTACTACTTGACTCACACAGGTACTTGACCTGTGAGTTTGTGCTGATCTGTGTTCTTCTCATAAAAAAGCCGCTCCGATTGCATGAATCGGAGCGGTGAAAGATGCCAAACCGATTGACTTACCAGTGGCGATTATACCAGCGAACGGGATTTATGTCAAAACGAGCCTCGAATTCACGCAAATGCGCATTAGTCGTTAAGCAAGCCCTGACCGGATGCTACTATCGGGTGGCCGAGCACCTGCCGCGTTACACTCGCGCCGCCGCAGACCTGACAGGTTTCGGAAAACCTGTCAGGTCTGGCCTCGAGGTGCTGTACGACGACCGGCGGGATACAACTGCTGCCGGGAGACGGCTTGAAGCAGTGCTGTCCTCTCACTCCGTTTACGGCGCGTACCCGTGGGCCCGGTACCACTCGACCGCCTTGCGCAGCGGTTCGCGCGCCGGGGTCTGCGGCAGGCCGAGTTCCCGCACCGCCTTGCTGGAGTCGAAGTACTCGCACTTACGCGAGAGACGCACCTTGTCCGGCGTGGCGGCCGGTGTATGGCGCGGGTTCAACCGGGCCAGGGCCACGTCCACGTAGCCCCAGACCAGCGCCACGCTGTGCGGGATGCGGAAACGCACCCGCTGCCGGCCGGAGACCTCGGCCAGGAGGTCGAGCACCTGCTTGAGGGTCAGGTTCTCTCCACCCAGGATGTACCGCTCGCCCACACGCCCCCGCTCGGCGGCCAACAGGTGGCCCGCGGCCACGTCTTCCACGTCCACGATGGTCAGGCCGGTATCCACGTAGGCAGGCATCCGCCCATTGAGGAAGTCCACGACGATCTGGCCGGTCGGGGTGGGCTTGTGATCGCCCACGCCCACCGGTGCGCCGGGGTTGACGATCACCACTGGCAAGCCCTGGCAGGCGAAGTCGCGGGCTACCTCCTCGGCCAGGAATTTGGAGCGCTTGTAATGGCCGATCATATCGTCCAGCGTGCTGGGGGTGTCCTCGGTGCCCGGAGAACCGTCCTCGGGGATGCCCAGGACGGCGATCGAACTGGTGTACACGATGCGTACCACTCCCTCATCCCGAGCAACCTCCAGCACCCGGCGCGTGCCTTCCACGTTAGCCTGGTAAAAGTCCTCCCACGGGTGACCCCAATAGCTGTAGAGGGCCGCCACGTGGAAGCCCCAATCGCAGCCGGCGACGCCTCGCCGCAGGCTCCCGACATTCCCCAGGTCGCCCTCGACCCGCTCCACGGGCAGGCCGTCCAGTTGGCGGGTGTCGGCGGTGGGGCGCACCAGCGCCCGCACCTCGTGCCCGGTCGCAAGCAGCCGCCGCACCACCGCCCCACCGATGAACCCTGTCCCACCGGTTACGAACACATTCATACTTCCTCCTTCTACCGTTCCAATTGGATAACCGTCAGTAGCCCCGCGTGGTCCGAGGCCCACAGCCAGCCGTCGGCCGTACGGAACGGCTGATCCAACACCCGCTGGCTGCTGACCACCTCGGTGGAATGGGCCGTCCCCGGCGCCAGGAACACGTAGTCAATCCGTTCCTCCAGCCTCTCGGCAAGGCCGGCGGACGGGTCGTCGGCGCAGCAGGTGTACCCCTCGTCGTTATCATTGGGGTGAACGGCGCGATAGGTGTCCACCCACTGGCGTGTGAGGGCCTGGATCTGGGGCGTGTCCTCCGTCGCGTTGAAGTCGCCCGCGACGATGGCGGGCCCGCCGCCCGGGGCAGCCACGAAGGCCATCAGCGACGCGGCCTGGGCGCGGTTGACCTCCGGCGCGCCGTGAGTGAGATGGGCGACGAAGAAGCGCACGTCCCCCCACGGCGTGACCGCCGTCGCCGCCAGCACCACCCGGTGCTCAAAGAACCCCGCCCGTGGCTTCAACTCGATGAACGTGGCGTCCCTCAGGGGGTAGCGGCTGAGGATGGCCTCGCCCTCCTCAAAGAGAATGGCCCAGCGATTGCCGTTGGCCCGCAGATATTGGTAGTTCAGCCCGGCGCGCTCGGCCAGGTATCGGGCGCCACTGCCCAGGTGCGGCATCCACGGCACCTCCTGCAGGCAGACTACGTCGGCGTCCTGAGCGCGGATCTCCTCGGCGATCCGGTCCAGCCGTTCGGACAGGTGTCCGAAGCGGGGAAAGCCGTGCAGGACGTTCAGCGACATCACCCGCAGGGGGCCGCTCTGCCGCTGGCCCGCCGTGGCACACCCCTCTGGGCAGCCCTCTACGCCAGTACCGACGCGGCTGGCGTGGAACACCCAGAGGGCCAGCAGCAGCAGCGATCCGAGGGCCGCCAGCCATCTCCGGCGGCGGATTCCGATCCAGCGGATTCTTCCCCCCAAGGCCAGCCTCCTTCTCTCACCGCCCGTAGCGCGGAATGGAATCCGCGCCGTGACTTGTACGCTCAAAGCGGATCGCCAGATCCGCGTGCGGCGGATCTGGCGATCCGCCGCGAGCGGAGGTTATTTCGAAGCAGGTATCGGCGCGCTGCCGTCCAGTTCCTCCAGCAGTGCCATGACAAAACTCGCCGCCCGCCCCAGCACCTCAACCGAGACCGTGTCCACGGTATCGTCGGCGCGGTGCCAGTGCGGCAGCGTCCCCGTGACCGGATCGCGCCCGGCGATGCAGATAGCGCAGTAGCCACGCCGTCGCAGCGTGCCCACCTCGTCCTCCATCGTCATCTGTGCCGCGTGCACGCCGAGTTCCGGCAGGCGGGCAGCGGCGCTCTCGGCCAGGGCCAGGAGGCCCGGGTCAGGCCGGTAGTGCGCGCAGAGGCCCTGCCGGGTGAGGTAGACGATCTCCCCGCTCCCCACCCCCTCCAGGCCGATGAAAGCCGCCCGACGCAGGACGGGGTCGTGCTCGCGCAGCAGCGCATACAGCCCGGCGTGGTCGGTCTCCTCGGCCCCGGTGAAGGCCAACCAGACTTGGGTGTTTCCCAGGGGCTGCGCCGCGAGACGGTCGCCGAGTTCCAGCGCCACAGCCACGCTGGCAGCGTTGTCGTGAGCGCCGCAACTGTACGGCGTGCGATCATCCTGCCACAAAGAGATGAGCGAGCCGACCACGTACCCAGTTGGGAGGAGCGAAACCCACCACACCCACCCTATCATCGACTTCAGCTAACCAGGAGGTATGAGAAACCCAGTTGGGAGGAGCGAAACCCACCACACCCACCATGGGCCGTCGAGCATCGCCCCGACCAGGTAGAACAGGCCGAGCGAGGCCAGCATCGCCAGGGTCAGATAGGCCAGCGGCTCCAGGTAGCGCACCGTGGATGATTGCCAGATCATCCGGCAGCGGTTGGTGTCCAGGTGGGCCAGGACGACCACGCGCTGGCGGAGTTCGCCCTGTGGCTCGACCCGCGTTATGACGTTACGGCTGGTGACCTGGGGCAAAAGCGGCCGCAAGGGGCTATCGGAAGTGCGGATGGTCTGCCACAACAGGGGGGCCGCGGTCAGCGCCAGCCCGGCGGCGACCCAGCGCGTGAGTGCGCCGCCCAGGGGGTAGAGGGCCACAGCGAGCAGCGCCACCAGATTGATCCCCATTGGAAAAGCGTTTTGACTGGCGACGGCCCGGAAGGTCTGCCACTCGACCGGCAACCCCAGGGCGGAGATCCGGTCGGCGACGTAACCCGCCGCCGCCGCCGCCTCGCCGGGGGTGCCGGTGCCGCGCGGGCCGATCTCGCCAGCCAGGGCGTGCACGTGAGAGAGCATAGGGCTCACCTGGCGACGGCGTGCTTGATCAGTTGCCCACTCAGGCTCCACACCCGCCCGCGGATGCGCGTCGCCTCTGCCAGCACCCCGTCGAAGGCTGAGACGATCATCTCCACCTCCTCGTCGCCGATGATCAATGGCGGCAACAGTTTGATGATATTGACGCCAGGGCCGCCTACCTGGGTCAGGATGCGGTGGTCGCGAATCAGAGCCATCACCAGCAACTGGGCAAATAGCCCTTTCTGGGCTGCCTCGGCAGTCATCCAGGCGGCCTTGAGCCCCAGCGAGCGGGGCGGTCTGAATTCGATCCCGACCATTAGCCCCTTGCCGCGCACATCGGCGATCATTTCGTGCCGCTCCTTGAGCGCCGTCAGCCTGGTCAGCAGTTTCTCCCCCAGCGCCGCCGACCGCTCGACCAGTCTCTCCTCATCCATCACGCGCAGAGTGGCCAGGCCGGCCGCCATGGCCATTTCGTTCTGGCCGAAGGTCGTCGAGTGCACCTGGCAACGGTCCAGCCGGCCAAACACCTTGTCGTGAATTCTACGGCGCATGATGGCGACGCTGACCGGGACGTAACCGCCACTCAGGGACTTGGCGATAGTGACGATGTCCGGCTCCAGCCCCCAATGCTCACAGGCCAGGAAACGCCCGGTGCGCCCCATCCCGGCCTGCACCTCGTCGCAGATGAAGAGCGTGCCGTACTGGCGGCACAACCGCTGCGCCTCCGGCAGGTAGTCGTCCGCCGGGATGTAGACCCCCTTGCCCTGAATCGGTTCGACGATGAAGGCAGCCACGTCGCCCTGGCGCAACTCTCGCTCCAGGGTCTCCAGGTCGTTCATCTCCACCACGTCAAAGCCCGGCAAAAGCGGCCCGAACCCCTCCCGGAAAGCAGCCCCGCCGTTGGCCGAGAGCGTCCCGAGTGTCAGCCCATGGAAAGCGTGGTCCAGGTAGAGCACACGCGACCGCCGGGTAGCCGCGCGGGCGAACTTGAGCGCGGTGTCAACGGCGTCGGCGCCGGAGTTGGCGAAGAAGACGGCATCGAGGCCAGGTGGCATGCGCTTTACCAACTCCTCCGCCAGCAGGCCGGCCAGAAGCGGGCAATCCATCTTGACCAGGTTGGGCCGGTTCAGCGAGAGCATCTCCTGCATCACCTGCTTGACGACCGGGTGGCCGCGCCCCAGGTTTAACACGCTGTAGCCGGCCAGCAGGTCCAGGTAGCGGTTGCCCTCGACGTCCCACAGGTAGGCACCCTCTCCCCGGGTGTAAATCTTGTCGAACCCGATGATCCCTAGGACGCGGGCCATGCTGGGGTTGATGTAGCGCTGGTGCAGAGGGTACTGCTCGTCCTGTCGCTCTTCGATCAGTTGAGCTATGGAGAACGTCATATCTTCCTCCTCACTTCACTTTTCGCGTTTCCCGTTTCACGTTTCATGCCTGTATCTGGGTCGAGGCCCAGTGCAGCGAAGTACCCGGCGGTCATCGCTTCCATGTCCAGCGTGATGTCGGCCACCGGTCCCACGGTCTGCACCGGTTCGCCCCGTTCGCGCGCCGGCAGCGAGAACCGGGGCGGCAGCCCCTCCCGGGCATTGAAGGCGTGGCGCAGCACCTGGATCCGTTTCCCGGCCCGGAAGAACTCGGCCTCGTCGAACCCCCAGCCGGTGGCTGCGTTCAGCCAGTCCAGGAAAGGCGGGCTGCCCATCTGCAGCGCGAAGTGACACAGTCCCAGACTGTCAAAGGCCCGCAGGACGGGGATGACAGTGGCAAAGGTCGGGCCCTTGGCCGCATAGTCGTACCGGCCAGCGGGCTTGAGGCCGTGTAGGGCGAAGTAGGGTGCAAAGGGCTCCAGCTCGGCGATGCCAGAAAGAGTCGCCGTGTGCCGTCCCGGGGCCGGGTCCACCTGGTAGCCCAGCGCCACGCCGGGTTCGTACAACCCCCGGTGCATCGGCAATTCCTGGCCGCCAGCGTGCACGGCGGCCTCCTGAGCCTCTGACCCCACCCGTTCTGCGGCTCGCCGCACACCGTCCGCCAGCCACTCCCCCAGACCAGGCTCCCGCCGTCCAATGCGCTGCACCAGTTCGACGATGACCGCGCCATCTCCCCAACGCAGTGGGAGTTCGTCGCTCAATTCTGGCGGCAACCAGCCCTTCTCGTAGCACTCGAGAGCAAAGGCCACGGCCACGCCGGTCGAGATGGTATCCAGGCCGGCCCGGTTGCAGGTCTCGTTGCACCGCACGATGGCGTCCAAGTCGTCGTTCATCACCAACGGCCCGAAGGCGGCCAGCGTCTCATACTCCGGCTTGTGGCCCGTGCCGCCATCGGGCAGACAGAAGATGGCCCCGCAGGCCACCGGGCAGGAGTGACAGCCATAAGGTCGCACGTTGTGGCGGATGACCAGTTCGTCGCTCAGGCCGGCGGATAGGGAGAGGGGAAAATCGCGGAAACCGACGCCCGTCCAGTTCCGCACCGGGGTGTCGCCCAGTTCGACCAGGGCCGCCGTCCCGACCGCTGTGCCATACCGGCGGAAGGAGTCAATCACCATCTGCGCCGGCCCCCCGCTCAGCCGGGCGCGGAAGCGGCGGACGATAGGCAAGCAGCGAATGAGGAGCGGCGGGATGAGGGAGCTAAAGCGGGAGGGGCCGCGACGAAACAGGCGGCGGTACTCGGTAGCGGCGGATTTGAACGTCTTTGGATCGGCCAGCGGCGGGCGCTCTTTTCCCCGCGCGGCGACGGCCTTGAGGTTCTTGGCGCCCATCACCGCGCCCAGGCCACAGCGCGCCGCGACGCGCCCGCCGTCGTTGACGATGGCGGCCATGAGCGAGCACCGTTCGCCAGCGGGACCGATGCAGGCCACGCGCACGTCCGACGACGTGCCGCTGCGGATGGCTTCCTCCGTCTCGCTGGCGTCCAGCCCCCATAGGTCTGTCGCATCGCGCAACTCCGCCCGGTCGCCGTCCAGGTACAGGTACACCGGGCGCTCGGCCACGCCGCTGACGAACAGGCCGTCGTACCCGGCCCCTCGCAACTCCGGCCCAAAGTTGCCGCCGCAGTTGGCGTCGCCCCAGGCTCCCGTCAGCGGCGAGCGGGCGACGACCATGAAACGGCCGCTGAAGGGCGCGCCGCTACCAGTGAGCAACCCCGGCAAGAAGCCGATGATGTTCTCCGGGCCGAGGGGGTCGGCCCCCGTCGGCATCCGCTCGTACAGGACGTGCACACCCAGGCCATACCCGCCCAGGTATTGGCGGTAGACGGCTTCGGGCAGCATCTCCGCCTCGATCTGCTCGGTGGACAGATTGACGAAGAGAACTTTCCCCCAGTAGCCGTTCGGCATCATCCACCCCCTTGCATCAGAGCACGCCCATCTGCCGCAACAAAGCGACTGTCTCCTCGGGCATTGTGGCTGGCTCCTGGCCCAGCAGACGGCAGGCCAGCAGGGTGCGGATCACCCCTTCCAGGGCCAGCGCCCGGTTTGCTGCGTGCCGCAGCGTCCAGCCGACGGTGACCAGGCCGTGGTTCTGTAAAAATACTGCCGGGCTGTGAGCCAACGCCTGCGCCACGCGCTCGATCAGGGTCGGATCTCCAGGCAACCCATACGGCACGGTTTGCGTGTGGACAAAGGGGGCGGCGTCCACGGTGATGGGTGGGATGCTACCCTCCACTAGCCCGAGGGCCGTGGACATCGGGGCGTGGGAGTGGATGACCGCCTCCACGTCGGGCTGGGCCGCGTAGATCGCCAGGTGCATCCCCGTTTCCACCGAGGGACGCTGGCGACGCTCAGCCGACTTGCCGGTGCCATCCACCCGGACGATGTTCTCCGGGCGCAAGCCCCCCTTGTACAACATCGTGGGCGTGATGAGGAAGGCATCAGGCTCGTCGGGGATGCGCGCCGAGACGTTGCCGCCGGTGGGCGTGATCAGCCGGGCCTCGTAGAGTTCGTCTACGATGGCGACGATTTCCAGACGAAGTTCTTGTTCACTCATGTCAGTTTCACCTCAAAATGTGATGTAGCCAATCAGGCGCGTTTCATTCAAGTCTGGCCAAAGTATGAACCCTTTCGGCCATCGTTTGCTCACCCACCTCGAACGTCCCTCTCCCCATTCATCTCTCCTTCAGCCACTCCCGCGCCCACTCGTGATGGGTGCCGTGCGCGTCCCATACCGACCTCGCCCACCGGTACACGCGTTCAGCGTGCTCCTCTGGACTCGCCGCGCCGTGCACGTCTATGATCGTCACCTCGCCCCGATCCTTTGGTGGTTCCAGATACGTCACCTTGCGCTTGCCGTTGATTTCCGCTTGAAACCACCGTGGATTCTGACCTATCCTTGGTTCACCAGCGTATTCCAAGAGCATGCACAAGCGGATCAAGTGGAATGTGTTCGACCTTGGACCGTGGTCCTCCGAGTGCTGTAGCGCGTGCGCACCTACGGTCAGAAGATGAACGGCACCATAGGCCAGGTCGCTATACTCCAATGCGAGCACTTCGTGGAACAGCTTCCAGCACCCTTCAGTGCTGCTGGGCACTTCCACGCCGCAGCGAGCACACGGAGCAAGGGGTTCCGAATCGTCTACCAAGGGAGCGAGCATTTGAAACTCTGAAGTTATCAAGAACCTACGGGTACCACATTCTATTCAGCAAAATGAGTGCCCACAGGAGAAGAACTGGAACTACAATCAATTATAGATCACACGCTTTGTCGAGCAACTTGCGCCACTGGGAGTAGAGACGGCGATAGCGCCGGGCCGTGGGACCCGGCTCGACCAACGGCTCCCAGTGCACCATCGCCCGCGCAGCGGCCTGCAAGGTGGGGAAAACGCCGGCGCCCACCGCCGCACAGATGGCCACCCCCAGGCAACTGGCCTCGCGCACGACGGGCACCCGCACCTGCCGCTGGCAGACGTCGGCGACGATCTGAACCAGCAAACCCGAGCGCGCCAACCCACCGCACAGGTGGAGGGCCTGTCCTGAGCGAAGCCGAAGGGCCGGCACCGGCCGACCGCTGACGGCGATGACCTGCTCAAGGTTGCCGCGGATGGCATACGCCACGCTCTCCAGGATGGCGCGTGCGAAGGCCCCGCGCGTGATCGGCTCCTCAATAGCGCCAAGGAACGGGAAGCGGAACAACGACGGAGGGGGGAAGCGCAGACAACTAAAGTCCGCTACCTGCGGTCCGAGCACCGCCAGCACCTGCCCGGCGGGCGCGGCGGCTGCTTCCTGCTCCAGTTGGTCATAGTCCGGGTCGGCGCCGGCGAACGTCTCCGCGAACCAGCGATAGATCGCCCCGGCCAGGCCGCCGTTGCTTTCCAACACCCAGCGGTCCGGGATGAGATAGGCTCCGGTCTGCAAGCGGTGCGCGGGGTCGAGGAGCGGTTCTGCCAGCACCATTTGCAGTGGCAGCGTCGTCCCGGCGATGGCGAAGGTCGCGCCGTCGTCAAAAGCGGCGCACCCCAGGCCAGCCGCCTGGGAATCGGCCGCCCCCATCACCACGGGGATGCCGCTCGGCAGGCCGAGGTCGGCACCGGCCGAGTCACGGAGCGCACCCACCACGGCGCCGGGATAGACGCGCGGGGGGTAGATGTCCGGCGGGAAGCCCAGGGTCTCGGCCAATTCAACCGACCACTCATGGCGACGGACGTCGAAGAGCAGCGAGGAACTACCGTTGGTCGGCTCCGAGCGAAATTCGCCGCACAGCCGGTAGATCAGCCAGTCGCTGATCATCAGCATCTTGGCCACGCGCTCATAGGTCTCTGGGCGGTGCTGGCGAAACCACCACAACCGCCCGGCCGCGCCCAGGCCCAGCGGCCAGCGCCCCGCGATGTGGTAGACCTGTTCCCCGAACGGCTCGGCGATTTCCTCGGCGTGCAACACGCCCCGGGCATCACGATTCGTCCCGCAATACAGTTCTAGTCCCTGCCCGTCGAGGAAGACAACACCGTCCCGCTGGCTGGTTGCGCTGATGGCCCGGACGGCTGCCGGCGGCACTCCGGTCTGAGACAGGGCTCGGTGCGTCGTGCGCGCCAGGGTGGCCCACACCTGCGCCGGGTCGAACTCGCAGCCCAGCGGCTCGTCTTCCGGCACGCGGAACATCCAGTCCTCGGAGGCCAAGCCGAGCAGGTGGCCCTCCAGGTTGAAGACGGCTGTGCGCCCTGACCCGGTGCCGGCGTCAAGCGCTACCACACACTCTGGCGTCACGCTGCTTCACCCTCCGCCCAGCGAAATCGCTCCAGCACCTCGGGGTTGACGACGTGTTCCGGCCGGCCGCCCTCCAACAGACAAACCAGATCAGCGACGACGATTTGCGACTGGTGGATCGCGACCTCGGCTGTGTTGCCGCCGACGTGGGGCGTGGCGATGACGTTGGACAGGCTGAACAGTGGATGGTCGGGCGAAGGGGGCTCGTCAGCGAAGACATCCAACGCCGCGCCTGCCAGGTGGCCGTCCCGCAGGACCTGGTAGAGCACAGCCTCGTCGGTGAGGCCTGCGCGGGCGGTGTTGACGAAGTACGCGCCCTTCTTCATCCGCCGGAATTCCCTTTCGCCCAGCATCCCCTGGGTGGTCTCGGTGAGCGGCACGTGCAGGCTGACGACGTCGGAGACCTCCAACAGTTCTTCCAGGCTGAACAGCGTGGCCTGGACTTCCGCCGCCTGGCTGCTCAATACGTAGGGGTCATACACGATCACGCTGGCCCCGAAAGGGTGCAACCGTCGCGCCACCCGCTGCCCAACGGCCCCCAGTCCGATCAGCCCGACCGTCTTCTTCCACAATTCTGCGCCTTTGTACTCGAAGAAGGCCCGCGCCAGTTTCTCTATACCGTCGCCGGGCTGGCGGAGCATGGCCGCCAGCGGCTGGAAATGGCGCAGAAGAGCGAGCATGAAGAGCACGGTCAGGTCGGCGACGGCGTCCGCGTTGCGGCCAGGGGTGCGCAGCACCAGAACACCATGCGCGGTGGCGGCCTCCACGTCCACATTGACCGGGTCGGCCCGGCAGCAGGCGATGACCTTCAGGCCGGGCGTTTTGGCCAGCACGTACCCTTTGACCTGATCCACCTCGGTGATTAGGACGTGCACTCCCTGCAAGGCCCGCACCAGTTTCGAGCCGGCCAGCACGCGCTGCTCGTCGACGAAGCCTGCGTACGTCACCTGGCCGTAGCGCCGCAGGACGCTCAGTGCGGCCTCGTCGAACCGGGCGGTGACCAGGGCGTTCATGCGGCTTCCCCTGACTCCTGCTTCGCCTGCTGGTAGAGCCGGACGAAGTCGGACAGCACCCCCTGGAAGCGCATGGCGGCGGCCACATTTCCAGAGAAGGCCAGGTCTCCCTTCATGGCCGCTTTGGCAGGGTTCAACTGGCCGCTGAAGACGCGGTCGAAGACGTCGCTATCTAAGACCAGTTCGACCGTGGCGCTTTCCGCCGGCTTCTCCCAGTCCGGCCTCCACCTGACCGTCGCGGAAGTGGGTGTAAAAGAAGGCTTCCAGGTCGGGGAACTCCATGCTGACGGTGAGAGTTTTGCCTTGACTGGCTTCGACGAAAGCCGGGTCCGTCTGCACAAGTTCGGCCAGCCTGGTCAGGACCTTTTCCAGAGATTCACGGGTCTCATAAGGGGTCATCTTTATCCTCCTGAACTAGAATTATCTTCCGAGCGCTCTACACAAAGGAGCTGCTCGCGGGAACAACGCACGACCGAGCGGAAACGATCCCCCCGGTGAATCGTCTGCGTAAACTGGATGGGGACATTTTGCTCAAAGTAACTCACGCGGCTGCACAACACTATGGGCATTCCCTCTTTAATGTCCAACTCACTGGCCTCGTAGGCACCGGCGACGGAGAGTTCGGTCGTGTCTATACCGTAGGCGGGGACGACGCCGTACAGTTCCTCCAGCACTCGATAGATACTGCGGTCGGTCAGGTCCTGTTCGGCAAGGGCTGGGAAACGGCTGTGAGGGTAGAAGGAGACCTCTAACGACATGGCCTCACCACCTGCGGAGCGAATTCGCTCGATCCTGACCACCGGATCACCGACCGCGATTTGCAGCCGCTCTGCAATCGGCGGGGGAGCGGGCACCACCTCCTGGCCGCGGATATGGGCTCCTGCCCGGAGGCCGAGGCGGGCCATGATTTCCGTATAGCTTGACAGGGAGAATGGAATCTCGTGGAAAGTAGCCTTGGGGGGCGCGACAAAGGTTCCCCTGCCGCGCTTGCGCACGACCAGTCCCTCGTTAGCCAGTTGTGTGAGTGCCACGCGTGCCGTCATCCGCGAGACTCCGCACTCGGCGCAGATCTGCATTTCCGAGGGCAAAAGATCGCCGGGCCGCAGGAGGCCACTCAGGATTTGCTGGCGCAGTTGCTCGCGGATCTGGTAGTAGAGT
>JAUWNP010000025.1 GCA_030612585.1 Anaerolineae bacterium | reverse complement strand
AGGGAGCAAGCAAACGACGCCGATGACGGCCCAATAGGCCGACTCAACGTCGCGCAGTATCCATAGGCCGAGGAACAGGGCCACCAGCCCCGCCCCGGCGATGAGAGCGCCGAACTCAGCCAGCAGGTAGCCTACGGCGAGCGCCAGCGCAGCGCATAACACAAGCGTCGCCAGCACTGTCAGCCAGCGGTGGCGGGAGGTGAAGATACGGTAGAGAAAGTCTTGGGAGGACATAGGAACAAATAAGTCGATCAGGGTTGGAATCTGAGTCGCAGACTCGGTTTCTTCTTGTCAATGTAAGCCTTGAGTCGTTTCACAAACTGGTCTTTACCAGGAATGTTCGGGTTCTCACGCAGAGCCTGGAACATCGCGTCTACGCTAGCAGAGACGAACCGCTGCAACGTAAGGGTGTACATATTGGCATCTGGCAAGAGGTCATACACCACGAATACGTTGGTTCGATCAGAACCGTCAGAGAATTCGGGATCGTAACGTTCCGAGAGATTGTCGAACACCGGGGATTGGAACACCCAGTAAATGCGCTGTTCCCACTGCTCCATCACAACTCCCTTGTTCAGGATTTGAATGCACGAACGTTTGAGTGTGTCATATGTGTTCATTCCAAAGCCATAGTTCTTGCCTGTCACATCCTTACCACTTTGGAAATCATTGAGTGCATCAATCAGTTTGCCGGTACTTGTCGTCTGGTCGGTTTGGAGCTCGACAATCACAAAGTCATCAATCTCACTGCTCATCGGCTTGTGACGCACTAATACATAATCAAAACTGCCGACACCCTTCAATCTCACTTCGCTGAACAGCAACAAATCGTTGGTGCTGCCAAAGTAATCCAGGGCGATGTCGCGGAAGACCGTGTGATCTTGCAGAAATCGGCGCGGACAAATGGCAACGGTGTTTTCTCCTACCTGGGCTGAGCAAACACCCATCGGGTAATCAATCAAGCGGCTCTTCTTGTTGCATGCAGCATCCACAAACGGACACCAAAACCGTTCGCGGATGACCTGTGCTTCGGCGGAGCGATTTGTCACTGGAAACCCAAACACTTCAGCAGGGTAATGTTCTGCCATCGTCATCTTCCTCCTAGCAGTCTTGTCCAGATGTTTCGTATCTCGTCGTCCGTGCTGGAACTGTCCAATAGCCACCCTAGGACGGCTCCACAGTCCCGGCAAAAAGTGTAACTGTCGCTGTCGTCCACTTGAGCAGGTTTCGGCCACTCGGTTTCGGTCGGCGTGGGAGCCAGCATCAAAATGCAGTCGTGCTTGAGAGCGCGTAGGGTGCGAATATGCACTGAAATCGGATTCTCTGAGATCACGACATGGCAATTCGCTAGATGGAATCCCGCGTGCTTGAGTGCTAACGTCAGTTCCGCCCAGGCTTGCGACTTCCAATGGTGAAACGTAAACACCAGCCGCCCCTGCTCAAGTCTTAGTACACGCCGACATTCCTCGAATATACCCCCCACAATCTCGCCATACTTGCTGAGTTCAAACTGCGCGACTTCGGCGACAGCCGAATTTCGAGAGTCGTAGTCCCAATCTACGTCCTGTCGCAGGAAGAGGCGCAGCCAGACGCGGAAAAACGCGGCCAGGTCACTGTATTGAACGCTGTCGTAATATGGCGGGTCAGTGACGACGTAATCAACGCTGTTGTCTTCTAGTGGCAAGTGACGCGAGTCCCCTTGCTGCAGAAAGAACCGGCGTGTTTCAGATCTCAATTCGGCCGGGGCAAATACTTCTGTGCCCATGTCTTTCTCGCCAGTGATGGCAACTTTGCCCACTTGACCGTTTTCGATCTTGCGTTCGATAGGCCGGGCCGCCCACTGACGGGCGAGGACGACGCGCGTATGAAACAGGCGCTGCAACGTGCCAGAGGTACGCGCAGAGAAAACAGGGTTGTTTTCGGCGGCTGTGTACGGGAACGAGTAAGCGTGATGCGAAAAGGTGTGCCGAATCGCGCCGGGACGACGTTTGTCACCTCCCTTGTACCCGCAGAGCATAGAATTGAACTCCAGCGAGGTCGAAACCAGCAACGCCAGCAACAGCCGTTCGGTCGGGTTCTCCATCGCCTGAAATTGACGCAACGCCGTCTCCAGGTAACCTAGTTGGCGTGCCGAGAACAAATCCAGGTAACTGCGCACATTGAGGCGCACCAGGTCCTTGGATTTAGGGCCAGGCATGATGGCGAAATTGTCATAATTACCAAAGTCCAGCACGCCAAACTCGTCCTCCGCTTCGGCTAGTAATGCCAAATCGTACTCGTCTATCGTCTTAAAGAACTGGCCGTGTCGCGGACACTCGCCCACAATCACCAACGGCACGTACCGCTGGCGAAACGGCAAATCGGTCAGGCCGATGAACATCTCACCGCACACAGGGCATCGCCGCGTTCCCTTCTCCAGTAACGGACACGTAGCAGTGATTGTGGCCGGACAAGTGTGGTCACCGCTGTACACCTGATGGCACGTGGGGCAGATACGAATCGTGCCCCCTGTTTCGCGGCGCAAGGCAAAGGCGTCTACGAACAATGCTTCGCCACACGCGCAACGACGGCGTAATCCATACAATGTGAACTTGATTTCGCTGCCAGGGTGGTCACAAATCGGGCAGTGGGTGGTGTAGAACCGTGCCAATTGATTGCGCAGGATGTCGAAGAAGCGATTGAACGCAGCCTTAATCTGCACAATAGGTATATGCGTCAGGGTGGCACGGGCCTGCAATACCGGGATGGGGTCAATATCGGCGCCGATGACATTTGCGCCCAGTCGGATGGCCTCGTGCAACGTCGTGCCGCCGCCCATCATCGGGTCGAGAACGGTCAGGCCCTCCAGTCCGCCAGACGTATAGAAATCGTACCGTGCTGGGTCGGGGACGAACTGCTTGAGGATGAAGCGAAAAGTTGTGCCGCAGCGTCGCGCCCACCACTTGTGTAGGTAGGTGTTGGGGCGGTAGAGGTGCTTATTGTACCTCTCCAGCATGGCCAGTTCGTTTGCAGCGTCCTCAGGAAAACTCCCGTTCGACGCTGGTAAGGCATTGACCATTTGAGGCTTGTAAGCGTCCACGAAATCGAACGCCTGTTGCTCTCGAATCTTCACAATGACTCCACGACCAAAAAAGGATACATGCTTACGACAATTATACCCCTTATGTCCCAACTCTGCCAATAGCATGCGATCAGAGTGCACTTCCTATTAGGGACAAGTTTCCGCGAGCCACCTTCCCGAAAGCCCAAACAAGGCATCCTGCAATCGATTCGGCGCTCTTGGACTGCATTTTTGGCGACTGCAATGCATTTTTAATCTTTCGGGAAGGTTCGCCCCAAAACTGAAATGCACCCACGATATACTGCGCGTTGCTTTTACGGGAGGACAGAGGTATAATTGTAATGTCGCCAAAACCATCCTGCCGCTTCCCTGGCTCTCATTTGGAAATAAGAAGTATCTAAGGAGTATCTCATGAGTACACTGGCTCCACTGCGCGTGTTACAAACCCTGACGCAATTGTACGAACATGGATTCCGGGACACAGTGACCGACGTGACCCTGCTCAAGATCGCCAGCAGCCAGGCAGCACGTGACAGGGTGGTGCTACGTGACCTGGAGCACGACCTGCGCGATCTGGAACAGCGATATCAACTCAGTTCCGACGAATTCTTCCAGCGCTGGCAGGCTGGCGAAATGCCTGACACAGCCGATTTTATGGAATGGAACGTGCTGTACCAGATGGCCCTCGAAGTGCAGGAGCGGCTCCAGTTGTTGCAGAGCAGAGTGGAAGCGCAGTGACTGCGGATGAGTATTTGGCTGCCATCCACATCGCCCTGGTGGAGAGCCACATCGTCGCGGACTATACGGTTGTGCGCCAGCGTGTGACTTCGCAGACCGGCTACCTCCGCGTGCGCGTCAAGCTGAGCAATGACGATTTCCTTGAAGCAGCCGAGGCTTTTCGCCTGAGAACTACCGGCGTCGAAGTCGTTGATTATCGGCACCAGTGGATGAGTGGTGATCGGGCCACCCTGCGCAAGCGGTGGGATAGTAGCCCCCATCACCCAGAGATGGATAATTTCCCTCACCATTGTCACGACGGCAGTGAGGATCGCGTCATCCCCGGTGAACCTCTCAGTATCCAGGACGTCCTGCGCATAATTGCTTAGGAGGTCACGGAGTGTTCCTCTCATTGACTAGGATCAGATGATATCTCCAGAATGGCGGGGATTTCGACGCTGTCCCCCGCCCCGTCCAGCCGCGCCAGACGGGCCAGCGTCTCCAGGTCGTACATCCCCACCAGCAGCCGGTACCGCCCCGGCGAAAGGTCGGCCGGCAGGACCACCGGGTGCGGATCGGCGATGATCTCGCCGGGGGCCCACATCGTCGTCGGGTAGTCGCCCATCAGCGGCGGCCCATCCCCCTGCGCCACCGGCTCCGGTCCGGCGCCGATCAGATGGACGAAGACCTGGTAGTCGGCCGAGGGCGCCTCCCGCACCTCCCAGTAGAGGGTCAGCGTGATCACCTCCCCCGGCGCAGCGCCCGCCGGTTCGACGTCGCTCACCGCAAGCGGCGAGAGATCGTAGCCCCGCAGCGTGATGCCGTCGGCCAGATCCACCGCCAGCGGATGGGCCACCGGGGGCGCGGCCTCCGGCGGGGCCAGTTTGGCCTCTCCCACGTGGACCGTGCCCAGCGTCTCGCCCGCCTCGGCGTCGTACAGGCCCACCTCGACCCGGAGGCGGCTGGGGGCCGATGCACCCTCCGCGACCGGCACCCGGTAGGGGTCGCGCCAGACCTGACCGGGATCCCATAGACTGGTGGGCACCATCCCGCAGGCCGGGTAACGGTTGATCTTGCCCACCGGTTGGCGGCCGCGCCCCAATAGATTGGCGAAACCGATATAGTCTCTCCCGTCAGGCGCTACGGCCTCCCAGTACACCACAAAATCAACGTGAGCGGAACGATCGCCCGGGCGCACCACCTGTGGCTCCAGTTCCCAACCCACCATGCGGGCCACGCCGCCCACGTCCACAGGCTCGATGCAAGCCTCAGCGGGCACGTCGGCCAGGGTAAGTGGTTCTGGATACACATATTCAGGCGCAATGGAGACGAAGGGCAGGGCCGTCGCGATGATCAGGAGGATAATCACGAATGACCAATGACCAATGACCAATGACCAATGACCGATGACCGATGATTGACGGCGGAGTACTCTTGTTGCGAGAGAGGCACATTCTTGCAAGCCAAGCATGAGGAGTACGCTGATGCCGGCGATGTCGGGGAAGACCAGACGGCCCTGGAACGAAAAGTAGATCCACGTCCAGCGCAGCACCGATACGAAGAGAATACCTGCCCAGAGCACCGGGATCCACCACACTGAATAACGAATAACGAATAACGAATTGCGAGTTTTTCGGCGTCGCACGATCCAAATCACTAGTCCAATCAGACCGGCCAGCGACAGGAGGTCGAAGAAAGTGTAGACCCAGCGTGGGGCCATCACGTTCACCGCGCCGAATAACCCCCAGTAGGTCCAGCGGAAGGTACCAAACTCATCCAGCCAGTCGCGGAGCGTGGGCACTCCCGCCCGCTGTCCCTGGATGGCGACGAAGATGTTCAGCGCGGCGGGGTCGCCGTAGAGTCGCCAGTTGCGCAGGAACCACCAGCCCGAGAGCAGCGCGGCGATGCCCACGACGACGGGCAGGCCCACCAGCAGTGGGCGGAGACTGCGGCGGCGGTAACTGAGCCAGGCCAGGAGGCAGGCAAGCAGAATCAGCGCCCCCAGGCCACTCAACTTGGTCAGGATGAAAAGGCCGACGATCAGCCCCACCAGGCCGTAGCGCCAGAGGGGCAGCGGCCCCTGCAGGCCATCGCGCACCAACCGCACGCACAGAAGTAGGGTGAGGCAGCCGACGAAAGCCGCCAGCGCGTCGTTGTTGACGGAGGCGTTGACGAAGATAAACATCGGGTTAAAAGCGGTAAGGGCGGCCGCGCCCAGCGCCAGGCCGGGCCGGTCGGGGAACAGGTCGCGGGCCAATACATAGGTCAGCCAGACCGTCCCTGCCCCCAGGCCCAACGTAAGGAAGCGGATCAGATGAACTGCCAGGACAGTGCCCCGCCAGGGGAGAGCCTCGCGTTCCGGGAAATGGATGATCAGGTTCTTGTTGCAGACCTGGGATGGATCACCGATGAAGGCGTGACCGTTCATCCAGCGCACCTCGTGGAGATCTGAGGTGTCTATCCACGAGGTAGCCGCCGCCATCAACACGTAATAGGCGGGTGGTTGGCCGCCGTCCTGCAGCCACGGGCAATCGTCCGGCGGCGGCCATGTACAGATGTCCAGGTCGAGCACGGGCAGATCGTGGTGGGTCTGGACGTATTGGATGTAGGGATAGTGCTTGAACTCGTCGGAGGCTTCCAGGACAGGGGTGACGAGGCTGTAGATGATGCCCAGGGCCAGGAAGAGCAAGATGATGAATGAACAATGAAGCAATGGACAATTAAACAATGAACGATGAGCAATGTTCGGGATTCGGGATTTGGTCATGGGATGATCACTCCACCGGCGACGATGGCGTCGTTTTCAAAGCGGGTGCCCAGGCCATCGTAGGCCGGAAGGCGGTCGCCCGTGCGCGGGTCATACATCCCGACCAGGAGCGTGCAGGCACACGACGGCACAGCGTCGCCCACGGCCAGGCGATAGGGGTCGCGCACGATGTCGCCGGGGGACCAGAAGAAGGTGCGGTACGCACCCTCCAGCGGAGGATGGTCGGCCTGGGCCACGAGAGTACCACTCTCATCCATCAGATGGACAAAGACGACGTAATCGGCAGCGGGGGTCGCCTCGGCCTGCCAGACGAGGGTGACGGTGAAGAATTGCGAATTGCGAATTGCGAATTGCGAAAGGTCGTACCCCACCAGCGTGATGGCCTCATCAAGGCGTGCCCCCACCGGGAAAGCAACCTCGTCTGAGAGTGGCGTGGCGGGACGCAGCGCGACCAGGTCGAGGAGCACCAGGTCGGGTGCCGGTTCGCCGGAGGGGAACGTGGCGAACAGAGGGTCACCATCCTGGGGATGGAGCCCGGCGTAGAGCGCAGCAACGGCCGGCACCTGGGCGCCGGCGGCGAGGGGCAGGATATAGCGGTCGCGGTAGATGGCACCGGGCCGCCAGAGAGTCGGCGGGAAGTTACCCCGCCCCGGGTAACAATCCACCCCCGCGACGGGCTCCAAGTCCCGCCCCAGGATCTGGACGAAGGCGACGAGGTCTTCCTGTGGCGGCTCCAGCGCCCGCCAGTAGAGGCTCACCGACACCGGCTCTCCTGGGTGTACCTCTTCCGCCTCGACGCTGCCGCCCAGGAGTTGGATGGATGTTTCCTCGAAAGTCAGGTCGAAGCGCACCATCTCCTCCGGCAGGTCGTTCTCCTGCACCACCTCTGGCGTAGCGTAGGCTGGCAGGATGAAGGCGAAGAGACAGACGAGCGCCAGCGCCAAGTGAACCCCGCCCAGGAGCACCGTCAGTCCAGGTGTCCAGCGGCGCGGGAGAAAGCGGCTAAGGCCGAGCATTAGAAAGACAGAGATGGCAGTGACGACCGGCATCAAGTAGCGCCCCTGGGAGCCTAGCACAATCATAATGAAGCGCCAGACGGAGCCGAAGACGAGGAGAAAGGCAAATGCCAGAACCAGCAACCCTGCCTGCACCGGGCGCGCTGATCTAGAAACACGGCGCGCCCTCCACTGGTCCGCCAAGACGAACAGTAGCCCCAGGACGCCCACGCGCGCCAGCATCCACCAGAAACGATACATCCACGGGGCGACGGCGACGTTAAACCAGCCGAACATCGCCCAGTAGGACATCTCAAGTCCAGGCAGTTCGGGGATCACGTCGAGGAGGCCGATGGCTTCCGGGCGGACGGTGGCAGTGTGGCTCAGCCAGGCGTGGGTCCCCATCAGTTCGCCGTAGAGAAGCAGATTGCGCCCAAACCACCAGCCGCCGACCAGGGCAGCGGTGCCGAAGAGAACAAGGGTGCTCACTACGAATTTCCGAATCGCGAATTTACGATTCCCGAACCTACGAATTGCGTCGAGGAAAAGTGCCAGGGCGACGACGGGGGCGAGGGTGATGCCGCTGAGTTTAGAGAGCGTCGCCAGGCCAAGCGCCACGCCGGCCAGCGCTAGTCCCCAGCGGGAAAGACCACGCACTGCCAGCCGCACCGCGCCCCAGACAACGAGCGAGCCAAAAGCGGCCACGGCGGCATCGTTGCTCACCCGCGCCGCTGCGAAGATAAACATCGGGTTGAAGGCGGTAAGAGAGGCCGCCCCCAAGGCCAGCCACCGGCGTTCGGGAAAGAGTTCCAGTGTTATGCCATAGGTCGCCACGACAGCCAGTGCACCAAGCGCGGTCGAGACCAGGCGAGCGATGTGCATTGTGAGGGGAGTACCACGCCAGGGGAACCGTTCGGCAGGGGTGTGGACCAGGTAGTTCTTATTGGCGATCGAACCAGGGTATCCCATGGCGTGGTAGGGATTTCGCCAGACCCAGTCCAGGCGGTCCACATCCTCCCTATTCCAGAAGGTCAGCGCAGCGCAGAGGGTGTAATAGAGCGGCGGATGGCTCGCTACGTAGCCGGTGACGCGCTCGCCGGAGGGGGTACCCTGCACCGGCAGGCCGCGCCCCTCGGTCAATTCGTGGATGTAGGCGTAGTGGCCGTTGGCATCGGGGGATTCGAAGATAGGAATGGTCACGCCGTAGAGCACGGCCACGGACAGGTAAGCCAGCAGGCAAATGACCAATGGACAATGACCAATGACCAATCGGGGCCTTGGGTTTTGGGATTTGGGATTTGGGATTTGGTTCACGCCTGCCTCCTGCTTCCGGCTCACTGCTGACTGCTAACGGCCAACTATGATGGTAGTCAATACGACGTATCGTTCGGGAACCGGCTCGCCGTCCACAAGCGTGACGGGCCGCTCGCCGGTGGCAGCGTCGTACATCCCGACCAGCAGCGTGTACTCCCCGGGAGGCGCATCGGGCGGCACCGGGATGGTGTGGCGATCCTCAACCACTTCGTTTGGCAGCCAATAGAGGGTGGGGTACGCCCCTCCCTGCGGCCAACTGTCCGCCTGGGCCATCACCGTCCCATCGGGGCCGGTCAGATGGTTGAAAACCGCGTACATGCGGTCCATCCGGCGCAGCGATTGCCAATAAAGCGTCAGTTCGGCCGCGCCGCCCGGCCTGACGAACGTAGCGGCCAGGTCGTACCCCAACAGCCGCACGTCGTCGTCCAGCACCACGTCCAGGCGATGTTCCATCGCCGGGGGACGATAGTGGCGCGGGCGGGCTTCTACCTCCACCTCCAGCAGCGCCACGTCCGTGCCGGAAAGCGTCTGCTCCTGGGGCCACCAGTCGAGGACTTTGTATGAGCGCGTCCCGTCCACCGGCAGCGGCGATCCGTCGGCGGTATAGACAGTCAGACGGATTTGATAACACCCCGGAGACGCATCCAGCGGCAGGGGCACGGCGTAGCGGCCCAGCAGTACGTCGCCAGCCTGCCAGCGACCGGTGGGGAACCAGTCGGCGACCGGCTGGACGCGCTGTGCCACCAGTGATGTTCCGCCATCGTCCACCACTTCGATCCCCAACTCGTAATCCTCCGGCGGGTGGACCAATGCCTGCCAGTAGAGATTGAATAGGAGTGGGTTGCCCTGCGTGAAGCGTTGCCCCCACGGCTCGTACCCGACCAGCGCCATAGTGTCGCCGAAGGTGACGCGCAACCCTCCGACAGGCGGTTCGACAGGCTCACCGCAAGGCTCAGGGCGCCACTCGTGGCCGGGCAAGGCTGCCAGCGGATCGGTTGGCGCGGAGCGGCCCACGCGGACCGGCCCGACCTCAAACGAGTCCCCTCCCTCCGGCGACCACTCGTCCCCCTCCGGCGGGAAGACACGCACGCGAAGCATATAGTCGCCAGGGGGCGTGCCAATGGGAATGACCAGCCCGCGCCGCTCGACGAGTATCTCACCGGCGCTCCAGCCCTGGGTATGGACGTGGACTGGGCCGGCGTGGAACTGGTACTCGCCCCAGACCTGACCGGCGGGATCAACTAACTCCAACCGCAGCACCAGGCCATGCGGAATGTCCTGGAGGGCACGCCATTGGGTGAGGAGCAAGACTGCCTCGCCACTGACCGGCTCCAGATTCGCCAGCGCCAATCTCTCCAGCCACAGTCGCTCACCAAAGCGGACGTCCACGCGCTCTACCCGCTCGTACCTGCCCGCTCGATCGCGCACTACAACCGGCAGGAACATTTGGAAAGGCAGAACGGTCGTTTCTGAGCCGTCGCCTTCAGGCAAGTCCTCAATCAGGACTGACGGCAATCCTTGAGCAGGAGCAGCGTAGTAGAGCGCCAGATCTCCCTCGAACCAAACCTGATGAGTGTGCTCGTGCAGCCAGCGGGAGACAATCCAATCTGGGTCCACCGGTTCGACGGAACTGTAGGAGACCCACACGCGGTCGTGAGTATCGAAGACGCCGGTCAGCATCTCCTCGGCCAGGCCAGCCTCCACTTCGAGGCCATCCAGAGGGACAGTACGGCGTTTCAACGACCCAGGGTCGTAGTAGGTCAACAGCAACGTCTGCCATGGGCCGTGGAGCAGCAGCCCATCATCGGGGTGGGCAAACGCCCGCAGGTACTCCACGCGAGCACGAAAACTCCCGCCCGGCGAGCGGTAGACCAACGGATAGGTGTGGACGTCCACAAAGACGACCCCCAGCAGCAGCAGAAGTGGTAAATAACCAAGCGACCGCCCGACCACCCGACTACCCGACCACCTGACTAATTGACTACTTGACCACCTGACTACCTGACTAATTGCCAGGGCCATCGCCAGAACGCAGGCCGGCAGTGCCACCGTCAGATAGCGGCCGGTGACGCGCTCCGGTAGGGCCAGGACGCCGATCAACGGCACGCCCAGCAGCAACCCCAGCAGCACTCCTCCGTGCCGATGTCCACGCGGCAGCCACAAGTTCCGCCACTGCGCCACCCCGATGCCGGCCACAGTCAGAGCCAGCGGCAGGCCCAGGTGTAACCAGTTGGGGCGGAGCGTAGCCCCCAGGTAGAGCCCGTTGAGGGCGCGGAAGAGGCCATCCCAGCGCACGTGCGAGGCGGTGCCCCTGCGCCAGAAGGAGACCAACGTGGCCCACAGCCCCGGCGAAAGAACCGCCCAGAGGGTCACGGCCCCGCCCAGTGCCACGTGGATGGCCAGCCAACGGACCCAGAGGTGACGATAACGCCGCCAGTTGAGGAGCAAGAACAGATTCTCGGCCAGGAGCACGAACGCCATGTAATAATGCGTGAACATGCCCAGGCCGGTCACCAGCCAGAACAATCCCCACCAGCGCGCCCGATCCTGGCTCAGCAGCCGGACGAAGATGAAGATCGAAAGCAGGCTGAACAGGGCAAGCAACCCGTACATTCGGGCATCCTGGGAGACCCGGACGTGGAAGGGGGCAAGCACGAGCAGGAACGTCGCCAACAGGGCCACCGGCTGGCCGGCGGCCTTCCGTACCAACCGGTACGTCACCGCCACCGTCGCCGACCCGATGACGACGGACAGGAAACGCACAGCGAACTCACTCCGCCCGACCAGCGGCATCCACAGGGAGAGCAACAGGTAATAGACGGGAGGATGTTCGCGAATGGCGTCACGTAAGTAGGCGAGCAAGCCCAGCGGCCCCCGGGCGGCGATGAAGACGCTGCCGACCTCGTCGAAAGTCAACTCACGCTCGCCCAGCGTGTAAATGCGCAGCGCGAAAGCCAGGAGCAGCAGGCCGACCACCGCCCAGGGTGCCAGGTGAGACCATCGCTGCGCCGGGATCACGGCGCTACTCCTTCGGCAGGCTCGGAACACCACTCCAGCGTGTCCAGAGAGATGGCGTCAGCAGGAAGCCGCGTACCATGCTCATCGAAGGCCGGCAGCCGTTCCCCGGTCTCTAGCAGGTACATCCCCACGCGGAGGTCGTAGGTCCCCGGCGGCAGGCCCTCCATAGGGATGAGCCACCCGTCGGCAATAATCTCACCGGGAGCCCAGAGTACGGTCGGATAGTCCCCACCCACAGGGGGGCCATCGGCCTGGGCCGCCAGCGCGCCGTCGGGGCCGATGAGGTGCACGAAGATGGTGTAATCCTGCTCCAGTGGGGCCAGGGAGGCCCAGTGGAGAACCAGGTGTACTCCCCCCGGCCCACCCGAAGCGGGGGGGAGTTCCATCTCCAGGTCATAGCCGATCAGGGCGATAGAGTCGCCCAACCGGTAGTCGGTGAACACAGGAGGCGGGGGCACTTCCCCGGCGGAGGTCAGTTTCAGCCAGCCAGCCGTCGCCGTGCCCACCGGGTCGCCTGCCTCGTCCACGACCGCCAGACGCTGCCCGCTCTCCCGCTCGTAAAGCCCCACGTCCAACCGCAGCCGGCTGGGGCCGGCGGCGTCTGGGGCCACAGGGATGGGCACCTCGTCGGCGAAAACCTGCCCGGCCCGCCAGAAGGAGGTTGGGTAGTGGCCCAGGCCAGGGTAGGTATCTCGCTGGCCTACCTTCGCCCCTCCTCGCCCGAACAGTTGCGCGAAGAGGACGTAATCCGTTGGGGTCTCCCCCAGCACCTCCCAGTAGAGGGTGACCCGTAGCGGTTCCCCTGGCGCGACTGCCTCCCGCTCCAGGTCATAGCCGCGCAGGCGTACCAGAGGCCGGCCATTGGTCTGACAAGGTTTGTCCTGAGCAGAACCGAAGGGCTCACCACAGGCCTCCAGGTAAACCCAGTCCAGCCGGTGGGCCGGCTCCGGGGCGGCGGCAGCATCGTAGATGGGAGGGCGGGCATAGGCCGGGGCCAGGAAGCAGACCAGTCCGGCCACCCCCAGCACCAGCATCGCCAGCGTCACGCCCAGAGCCAGGTGGCGGTGGTAGCGGCGTGGGAACCAGGCGGCCAGTCCAGCGAAGAAGAGCACCGCGATGGCAGGCAGAACGGGGAAGAGATAGCGCCCGAAGTTGGGCATTGGCCGCAGGAAGCGACGCACGATCATCGGGCCGAGCGTGAGAAGGACCGAGGCAGCCAGAATGGAGAATGGAGATTGGAGGTTGGAGATTGGAGACTGGAGAGAGGGGGAGCGGAGGCGGCGGATGATGAGGCGCGCGAGGCCCAGGAGAGCGAGCAGGGAGACGATGTCCAACAGAGTGTAGATCCAGGCAGAGAGAGGGATTTGGTTATAGCCCAGGCGGCCCCAGAAGGAAGTGCGCAGCCAGTAGAGGTCGGGACCCAGGTCGGCCAGGGTGACCGGGCGCTCCCGCAGTCCCCACTCCGTCATCTCCCGCGCCGTGCCGGTGGGATCGCCATAGAGGACGGTCTGGCGCACCAGCCAGGGGACGATCAGGAGCGCGGCCACGCCGAAGACAATCAAGCCCCAGCGCAGGAGGCTTCGCCGTGAGCGCTCAGCCGAACGGTCGCGCCAGGAGCACCGGCAGGCCACCAGTAGCGCCAGCCCGGCCGTCAGCACCAGCGACACGACCGTGAGTTTGGAGAGCCACCCCAAGCCCAGCGCCAGCCCCAGGCCAACGCAGCGGCGCGGGGTGGGTCCTTCTCGTAGGATGCGCATCATCGCCCACAGGGCCAGTGCACCCCAGAGAGTAGCCCCGTTGTCGTCGTTAACCGCGCCGGAGATGAAGAGGAATTCAGGGATGAAGGCGGCCAACCCCGCTGCCCCCAGCGCCATCTCGGGCCGGTCGGGGAAGAGTTCGCGCCCCACGCGGTAGACCACCCAGACGGTGACCGCGCCCAGGATGACCGAGGCCCAGCGCACGACGCGGATACCCAGCCAGGTGTCGCTCCGGCCAAAGGTATCATCATCGGGATGGAGGTAGAGGTTTTTGTTGTCCCGGCCCACATCGCCGAAGCGGTAGCCGAAGTAGGGATTGTGCCGCTGGGACCACTCTTCCAGGTCGTTCTCCCCCGCCCAGAAACTGATCAGCGCGCCGTAGGCGTAGTAGAGCGGCGCGTGATGCCCAAAGCCCCGTCCCCCACCCTCCTCCAACACCGGCGGCCGGCCGGTGTTCACCAGGCTGCGGATGTAGTCGTAGTGGTAGACCTCGTCGGGGGCCTCAAGCGTCGGCGTGACATAGGCGTAACCGCTAGCGAGCAGGACAAAGGCCGCCAGGATGCCGATCAGCCAAAACTGAGCAACGCGCTCACCCATTACTCCTCCAACCATCAAGCCGCCATTGTAACCCAGGGGGGCGATTCGGGCAAGGCGGGCTTGGTGGAGAGGGCATGGATGGTCGCCGGGAGGTTTCTACGTGGGCTGCCCAGCGGGCAAAAGGATAAGGGGGGATGTTCAGTAGGCGGTTGGCACGTTTCACTGTAAGGTCTCCTCATGTATGACCTGCCAGGGCTCCCAGCAGCGCCGTCAACCCCAGAAGGTAACTGCGCCAGCCGAAGCCGCTGATCTGTCCCAGGCAGACCGGCGCAATGAGCGACCTATGGCGGAACGGCTCACGGGCGTAGATGTTTGAGAGGTGTACCTCCACCGTGGGGAGGCCCACACTGGCGATTGCGTCCCTCAGCGCGACGCTGGTGTGGGTGTAGGCACCGGGGTTGATGAGCACGCCGTCGGCCCAGTCCATCGCCTCGTGCAGTGCGTCAACGAGCGTCCCCTCGGAGTTAGACTGCACGATGTGCAGTTCTACGCCGCGCTCGGCCGCCATCGCGTGCAGCGCCGCGTTGATCTCGTCCAGCGTCACGTGACCGTAGATTTCAGGCTCTCGCTGCCCCAGCAGGTTGAGGTTGGGGCCATGGAGGACCAGGATTTTGAGATTTGAGATTTGAGATTTGAGATTTGTCATTCTATCTTGCTCCCAGATTGCGCAGAACTGACTTCACTGTCTCCTGCGGGACGTCGCCGGTGATCTCCATCTCGCCGATGGCGCGGGGAAGCGCCCAGCGCAAGGATCGCCCCTGCCGCTTCTTGTCGTGGGCCATTGCCTCCCAGATGGCGCCTGTGTCGAAGGGAGGGCACCGCACTGGCAACTCCCAGGTTGCAAGTACCGCCTCGACGCGGTCGGCGAGCGCTGGGGGGGCTAGGCCCAGTTCGGCCGCAGTCCGCGCCGCAGCCACCATCCCGATGGACACTGCTTCGCCGTGGCGTAGCGCAAAGCCGCTCAGTTTCTCCAGCGCGTGGCCTACGGTGTGGCCCAGGTTGAGCACGGCGCGGCGTCCCTGCTCGAATGGATCCTGCTCGACAATGGCAATTTTGACACGAAGCGAATGTGCGATCCAGGTCACCCAGTCTCCCTGTCCCCTTGTCTCCTTGTCCCTCCCTCTCCTCTCCAGTTCGACGAAGAGGTCCAGGTCGCCGATGATGCCGTGTTTGATCACCTCGGCCAGGCCGGAGCGGATCTCCTCGGCGGGCAGTGTCGCCAGCACAGCGGGGTCAACCACCACCAATGCAGGCTGTTTAAACGCACCAACGAGGTTCTTGCCCTGGGGAAGATCAACGGCCGTCTTGCCGCCTACGCTGGCATCCACCATCGCCAGCAGAGTCGTGGGCACCTGAGCGAAGCGAACGCCCCGCATAAAGGTCGCCGCCGCAAAGCCTGCCACGTCGCCGGTCACGCCGCCGCCCAGCGAGAGCACAGTGCCGCTGCGGTCCAATCCTCCGGTGAGAAACTGGTCGTAGAGTGCGGCGACGGTGGCGAGCGTCTTGTGCCGCTCCCCATCGGATATAGAGCAGGCGAATGGCCGGAACCCCGCCGACCTCAATCCGCCCTCGACCTGATCACCGTAGAGCGGCGCGACGATGGGGTTGGAGACGACGGCGACGCGCGACCCCTCGGGTGCACCCGCCGCGCCTAGCACCACCCCGATGTGCGTCAGCAGCCCGTAGCCGATGTGGATTGGATACTGACCGCCGGGGTAGCGGACGGGGAGGGTGATGACGTTGGCGATTTCGATCACTCGTGCGGCCACCTCCTCAACCAAGAGGTGGGTAGTATCAATCTGCCAGGGGATGGCCCGGTATGCCTCACGGCGTATCTTCAGCAATCTCTCAATCTCAGCGCGGGGGTCGGTCACGTCGAGCAGCGGTCTGTCGGAGTTACCAGCCCTCTGCAGACGGTGCAGGATTTCGTCCACATAGCAGGTCAGGCAGACGACGGTGCCGCTCTCCATCATCCGCGCTCGGTTAGAGGGGTCCACCAGCGCCCCGCCGCCGGTGGCGATCACCAGCCCCCGTCGTGCACTCAACTCCTCGCAGAGTGCCGTTTCCCTTCGCCGAAACACAGGCTCACCGTCCTCAGTGAAGATGCAGGGGATAGGCTTGCCCGCCTGCGCTTCGATCTCCGCGTCCATATCCACGAACGGGCGGTCCAGCCGCCGCGCGATCTCCTGGCCCACGGTGGTCTTGCCCGTGCCCATGAAGCCTGTAAGGATGATGTTCCTGGCAAGTAAAGACGACACATGTGACATGAGAGATTCCGCTCCTCACTTGGACTGCTTTTCGCCAAAGAAAGCCTGGTAGATGAACTTCCGCTCGGGTACGGGCCAATGCCAATGGCGTCGCCCGTGTGATAGATCGCGTCGCACCCTTCCTCCTGAATCATACTGAGGGCTGCCTGTAGTGCAGGGAGGTTGCTATGTATGTCCGTTAGAACGGCGATTCTCACTCACTCTCTCCCGCATCTCGGATAGGCTGTCTCCGCCTAGTTTCTCGATCAGCGCGTCGGCCAGCACCCAGGCGACCATGGCCTCACCGACGACGGACGCGGCAGGCACGGCGCAGACGTCAGAGCGTTGATATTGCGTCTTGGCCGGTTCCCCTGTCGCCAGATCCACCGAGCGCAGCGGCGTGACGGTGGTCGGGATGGGCTTCATCGCCGCCCGCACCACGATGGGCTGTCCGTTGCTCATTCCCCCTTCAATACCCCCCGCGCGGTTTGAGGTGCGCACCACGTTCGGGATTTGGGATTTGGGATTTAGGATTTGGAACTCGTCGTGCACCTGTGTGCCGAGACGACGGGCGTTCTCGAACGCCGGGCCAATCTCGACACCTTTGATGGCAGGGATGGACGTCACCGCCGCCGCCAGCCGCGCATCGAGCCGCCGCTCCCAATGAACGTAACTCCCCAGGCCAACCGGGACGCCTGTAGCGACAACGATAAAGACGCCGCCGAGGGAGTCGCCCGCCTGGCGTGCCGCGTCAATCGCTGCCCTCATCCGCGCGGCGGCATCCTCGTCGGGGCAGTGGACGTCGCTTGCTTCGGCTAGCGCCCAGAGTCCGGCTGGCGGCAGGTCGGGCCTCGTCGCGACGACTCCACCGATCTCGACGACGTAACCGCCGATGACGATGTCGAAAACGGTCAGAAGTTGTTTTGCCAGCGCACCGACCGCCACTCGTGCCGCTGTCTCCCGCGCGCTGGCCCGCTCCAGCACCGGTCGCGCATCGTCCAGGCCGTATTTGACCATCCCCGCGTAATCGGCGTGGCCGGGGCGCGGCACGGTCAGAGTCGGCAAGTCGCCCGCGGCCCAGCGGTCACGCCAATTGGCCCAGTCCCGATTCTCAATGCGCAGCGCGACCGGCGCGCCCGTCGTCTGGCCTGCGATCACCCCGCCCAGGATCTCCACCCGGTCCCGCTCGATATTCATACGTCCGCCGCGGCCATAGCCGCCCTGCCGGCGAGCCAAGTCGCGATTGATGGCCTCCACGTCTACCACAAGACCCGCAGGTAGCCCCTCCACGATGGCGGTCAGGCAGGGGCCGTGGGATTCACCGGCGGTTAGAAATCGTAACATCGTCACCTCCCCTGCAGCGCAGACACGTACCGTGCCACCGCAACCACCACCATCCCCACGACCACCGAGCCAAAGAGACTCCGTTTCTTCCAGGCCACCAGAAGCGTCGGGAAAGCAGCCCAGAAGAAAAGATTGCCTAAGCCAAGATTGATTTGATTGTCCTGAACGACTATTGACGGCAACAGCATCGCAGCGAGCACGGCCACGGGCACATAGCGTAACCACGCGACGGCGAGCGGGGACAAGGATTTGGACGAAAGTAGCCAAACAGGCAAAAGGCGCGGGATGTACGTCACCAACGCCATGCCAAGAATGGTCAACAAGATCGTTTTTTGATCCATTCCTCAGACATCACTCCAATTGTTGCACCCACCAAAGTGGCGGCGATAACGTGCCACTGCTCTACGCCTATCAGCAGCAATACCACGGCTAGTACACCTGTCAGGAGAGCGACGGCAATCTGAACGCGGTCTTTGATCTGTAAGACCAGGAGCGCGACAAACATCGCTGGCAATGCGTAATCCAGTGCGAATGGCTTGACGTCAGTGATCAACTGTCCCACCACAGTGCCGAGCCAGGTTCCGAAAATCCACGCCGCTTGTGCCGTCACGTTGATACCGAAGACCTCTGCTTTATTGATCGGGTCAGACGACGTCAATAAACGCGCGGAGTGGATTGCAAACGTCTCGTCGGTCAATTGGTGAGCGAAGGCAGCCAATTCAACCTTGCGCCATCGCCCAAGAAGCGGCGAGACCGCAGCCGACATCAACGTGTGGCGCAGGTTGACCACAAATGTTGTGAGGATGACCGATAAAGCGGGCGCTCCGGCAGCAAACAGGCCGATGGCTATCAATTGTGACGACCCAGCGTACACGAGTATTGACATCAGCAGCGTGTTGAGAGGCGATATGCCAGCCTTTTGGGCGAGGACGCCGAACGCCAATCCGATCGGGATGTAGCCGAGTACGATTGGGGCAGCCTGTGTAATGCCAGTCGGCCATCCTCGCTGGGTTGAGCAGTCTTCTGTTGGAGATGTTGTATTCATGGCCGCACCTCGATCTTGGCGTATCTTTTACGTATGTGCTCAGGCGATGTGGCCTGGCTATCCGCAGCCCAGCGGATTGATCGTCACGTCCCAAGTACTCGCTTGCAGGCAGCACGCATCAGTGCGGCAATCTCACTCACTGCCAGGCCATGATTGGTCCACATACCGAACGCCAGCGCGCCTTGCCGCACGAGCATCCCCAGCCCGTCTATAGTGCGTGCGCCCGATTGCCGGGCCTGCTGCAGGATGCGCGTCTCCAGCGGATTGTAGACCAGGTCGAACACGGTCAGGTGAGCCGGGATGGGCACGCCGCCGGGCCATACGGAGCCATCCACGTGGGGCCACATCCCAACGGTCGTCGCATTGACCAGCAGGTCGGCAGCGCGGGCGGACTCGATCAGTGTCTCCGGCGTGAGCGGCAACGCGCGTAACCGGGATACTTCCTGAGGCCGGCGGCCCAGGTCCGAGACGAGCGCCTGGGCTCGTTCCAGGGTGCGGTTGAGCACCACGATTTCACCAGTGCCCGACCACAGCAAGCCGTGGACCACTGCCCGCGCCGCCCCGCCGGCCCCCACGACGACGGCGCTTCCCCCATCCTCCGGCTCGAACCCGCCCCGCCGCAGTGCGCCGACGAAGCCTTTGTCGTCGGTGTTGTAGCCGCCGATGACCGGCGTCCCGTCCGCGCTTCGTCCGATGACGAGAGTGTTGGCCGCGCCGAGGGCCCTGGCATTGGGAGCGATGGAGTCGAGCGCAGGCATCACCGCCTGCTTGTGCGGCACGGTCACGTTGGCGCCACGGAAGCCCAGCGCGGCCAGCCCGTGCACAGCTGCCTCGACCTGCCCCGGCGGTACCGGCAGCGGGACATAGCGCCAGTTCAGTCCCAGCGCATCGCAGGCCACGTTGTGCATCACTGGTGAGAGACTATGTTCCACCGGCCAGCCGATCAGCCCGACCAACTGTGTATGTCCATCAATCTGGGAAAGTGTCATTATTACATCGTGTATTACCACTTGACTGACGTGAGACGTGAAATGTAACTACGTTCTGCGCAGCACTCTTTGCTGTGTTACGCGTGTCTATGTAGTGAAAAACGTCGCTCTCACTCTGCGCATCAATTCGATGAAGCCAGGGAAGGAGTCGGCGATGCACTCTGTGTTCTCGATCACAACCTCCTCTTCCGCGACCAGACTGGCCACGGCCAGGGCCATCGCCAGCCGGTGGTCGCCGTGGCTGTCCACCACCGCGCCGTGCAGCAGGGTCGGCCCCTCTATTATAAACCCATCGGGGAGCGCGTCAATGCGCGCGCCCAGCGCCCTCAGTTCGGTGACGAGGACGTCGATGCGGTCGGTCTCCTTGACGCGCAGTTCCGCCGCGTCGCGCACGACGGTGGCGCCGTGCGCTTGCGTCGCGGCAACTGCCAGCACCGGAAACTCGTCAATCATCCGCACCACCGTGTCTCCGCCGACCTCCACGCCGACGAGGCCCGACGCGCGCACCGTCACGTCGGCCACCGGCTCGTTTCCCTGCTCCCGCTCGTTCGTCACCACAACGTCGGCCCCCATCGTCCGCAGCACGTCCAGCAACCCTGTGCGGGTGGGATTGACGCCCACATTCTCGACGGCGACCTCCGAGCCGGGCACCAGCGCCGCCGCGACCAGTGGAAAGGCCGCCGATGAGATGTCGCCAGGAACGGTTAAAGAGAGCGGGACCAGGGACGAGGGGCTAGGGGCTAGGGTGACGGTCAGGCCGCTTACCTCGATGGCGGCTCCCATCGCGGCGAGCATACGCTCGGTGTGGTCGCGGGCGGGGCCGGGCTGGCGGATGGTGGTGGGGCCGCCGGCGTACAGCCCGGCCAGGAGCAGAGCGCTCTTGACCTGGGCGCTGGCGATGGGCAAGGTGTGATCGCAGCCGCGCAATCGTCGCCCACGAATGGTGAGAGGTGCGTGGCCGTCGGTGTCCGCGATCTCGGCCCCCATCCGGCGCAGCGGCTCGACGACGCGGCGCATCGGGCGGCGGAGCAACTGCGGAGCGCCGGTGAGCACGCTCGCGAACGGTTGGCCCGCCAGGATGCCTGCCAGCAACCGCATCGTCGTACCGGAGCGGGCACAGTTCAGTGGCGCGACAGGGGGCTGCAACCCGCACAGTCCGCGCCCGTGGACGGTCAGGGTGGTGTCGTCGTGGGTTTCGATCTCGACGCCCAACGCCCGGAGACAGGCCAGCGTCGCCAGGCAGTCGCCGGCGGGGAGAAAGTCGCCGACGCGGCTGGTTCCCCTGGTCAGACTGTTCAGCATCAGCGCCCGGTGGGAGATGGATTTGTCGCCCGGCACGTGCACACGCCCGCGCAGCGGTGCGCTGGGATGTACGATCAGTCGCTTCATCTGCCCTCCAGCCCCAGCTCGCGGTGTAGGAAACGCACCGTGTCGGCGACCTGATCCTCTGGAATGCAGAAGGAGACGCTGTACTCGGTCGCCGCCTGGGCCACGGCGATGACGCGCGTGCCGTGCTTGCCCAACGCGGCGAAGGCGTGCGAGACGATCCCGCCGACCGCTCCAGTCGGGTCATCGTTCCAGCCGGGCACACCTACAACGGAGATCGTAGCCACCTTTTCCTTGGTCTCCAGGCTGTAATTGGCCTGTCCGCCGTTCTCAAACTCCCGGGAGAGAATTTTCAGGCAGTGGACCTGATCCTGTTCGCGCACCACCAGGTTCAGGTTGTGCTCGGAAAGAGATTGCGAGAACATCAGCACGTCGACACCCGCCTCGCTGAGGCGTTGCAGCGCGCGGGCGGCCATCTGAAGCGTCCACTTGTCGTCCTGACCGCCCACGGCGATCAGGCTCAGGCCAGTGGTGGAGATGATGGCCGGCAGCAGTTCCCGGTCGGGGCTGGGCATCTCGACGATCAGCGTGCCGGGGTGTGTAGGGTTGAAGCTGTTGACGCAGCGTAGGGGGATGCCGCTCTCGGTGACAGGACGGATCGTCTTGGGATGAAGCACCTCGGCGCCGAAGTAGGCCAGGTCGGCGGCTTCGGCGTAAGAGAGCTCGGTCAGCGTGCGGGCCTGGGGGACGATGTTGGGATCGGCGGTCAGGATGCCGTCCACGTCGCTCCAGATCCACACCTCGTCGGCTCCCAGCGCCGCGCCGACGATAGCGGCCGTGTAGTCGCTGCCGCCGCGGCCCAGCGTGGTGGTCACGCCCTGCTCGGTCGCGCCGATATAGCCGGTGATGATGGGGATCACGCCCCGCTCGATCAATGGCTTGACCCGCTGCTCTAGCCGCTGGCGCGTCTGGTCCATCAACGGTTTCGCCTTGCCAAAGTCGTCGTCGGTGACGATCAGCTCGGTCGCGTTGATCGCCTGGGCGCGCACGCCCCGCTCCCGCAGCACGGCGGCCAGGATGTTGACCGAGAGCTGCTCGCCGAAGGACGTGACCACGTCGCGGCCGCGAGCGGTCAGCTCGCCCAGCACGGCGACGCTGCGGTACAGCCGCTCCAGCTCGTGCAACCGGTCCTCGACCAAGCC
Organism: Anaerolineae bacterium; assembly: GCA_030612585.1. The sequence continues at coordinate 12,830 of JAUWNP010000025.1, read as the reverse complement.
ACCCACGTCCAACCGCTCCGGGCTGTGGTTCAGCAAGGCCTCGACGATGTCGAGATGCTTGGTCAGCAACCCGGCCTTGATCTCACGGTAGACGGTGTCCCTGCCCTCGGCAGCAGCCCGCGCCCCGGCGATCAGTTGGTTGGTCACGCCGCTCATCGCCGAGACGACGACCACCGTCTCGCCATCCGCCTTGCTGTGGTGCTCGATCACGATGCTGGCGACGTTGGCGAACCGTTCAGCATCCCCCACCGAGGTGCCCCCGAATTTGTGTACGATCATAGGCCCTCCTGTATCACTCTAGATTCCCGCTAACGCCTGTCCCAGGTCGGCGATGATGTCGTCGGCGTCCTCGATGCCCAGCGCATAGCGCACCAGCGTGTCGGCGATGCCCGCCTCCCGGCGCTTCTCGGGATCCAGCGAGACGAAAATAGCCTGCTGCTGGGCGATGCCTTCGACGCCACCCAGCGTGGGTCCGATGTAGGGCAACTGCAAGCGGTCCATAAACCGGCTCGCCGTCTCCTTGTCGCCGGCCACCTCGAAACTGACCACGCCGCCAAACCCCGTCATCTGCCGCTGCGCAACCTCGTAGTCGGGGTGGCTATCCAGGCCGGGGTAGTAGACGCGCGCGATACCGGGGTGATCCTCCAGGAACCGGGCGACCTTCAACCCATTCTCGTTCTGGCGACGGACGCGCAGGTCGAGCGTCTTTACGCCGCGCAGGAGCAGGTAGGCGTCGTGGGGGCTGCCTACGCCACCCAATACTCCGCGCACCTCCTCGATTTTGGATAAGAGTTCTTCGGAGCCGACCACCACACCGGCCAACAGGTCGTTGTGGCCGCCCAGGTACTTGGTCGCGCTGTGGATCACCAGGTCGAGCCCGTGTTCCAGCGGGCGCAGGTTGATCGGCGTGGCGAAGGTGCTGTCAATGGCAGTGATGATGTCATGCTGCTTGGCGATCTCGACCATTTTCGCCAGGTCAATGATGCGCAGGTAGGGGTTGGTCGGTGTTTCGGAAAAGATCATCCGTGTGTTGGGGCGGACCGCCGCGGCCAGGGCGTCAGGATCGTCGATAGGCACTTCGGACATCTCGATTCCCCACCGCTCTAGGTAGCTGGTGGCGAACTCCCGCGTGCGGCGGTAAACGCCACTGACCAGGATCAGGTGATCGCTGCCGGAGAGCAGGGTGAGCAACGTGGTGGTGATGGCGCTCATCCCCGTGGCGAAGAGCACAGCCTTCTCGCCGCCTTCCAGGATAGCGAGCTTGCGCTCCACGGTGGATTGGGTCGGGTTGCCGTAGCGCCCATACTCCTCCCTTACCTTGGATTCACCAGCCTCCTTGCGCCGCACGAACTCTAGGATCTCGGCGGTGTCCTCAAAGGTGTAGGTCGAGGTCTGGACGATGGGCACGGTCAGCGCGCCGTAGGGCTTGCGCTTCTCCTCGCCGGCGTGCACGGCTTGGGTCGAAAAACCATTGGTCATGGCAGATCTCCTCTCAGTCGGTTTTTACCAGATTGGCTGGGGCTTGCTTGTCAGGAGAGGAACCAAGAGGAACTGAAAGTGCCTCTTCAGCGGGAATTCTTGAAGAGGCACTGATGCTGGCGCAATGTTCTCATCTTCCAGAACCCCACTGAGGTTCTGCCGGAATTGGCACCATGGCTTGCGCTTCATCGCGCAGCCTGGTTGCCGAGGTTTCACAGGGCCGGTCCCTCCACCTCTCTTGATAAGAAGACTCTCATCCAATGGTATTCAGTTGATCGGCGGAGATCATATCATGCCTGCGGCAGAATGTCAATCCCAGGTGGTGGCTCAAGGGAACATCTCCTTTCGCTTCGCGCGGATGGTGCTCAGTGTGGTTCTCAGCATCTCTTCGTCGCCTGTCTCGACGAGACAGGTCAGGTCGCGCAGTTGTGCCTGATACGTATCCAGTGCCTCCAGCACCTTCTCTCGGTTGGTCAACAGGATGTCGGTCATCATGGTCACGTCGCTGGCGGCGACGCGCGATGTGTCGCGGAAGCTGCCCGCCACAATCTCCCAGGCCGCCGGATCGGGAGAGGTCTTGGCATCGGCGGTGTTGACCATAGCGCAGGCCAGCAGGTAGGGCAGGTGACTGACGGTGGCGACCAGGAAGTCCTGGCATTCTGGTTCGAGCACCAGCGGGCGCGCGCCGACGGCTTCGGCCAGCGCGCGGCCCAGCGACAGCGCCGCCTCCGATGTGCGCGGCAGTGGTGTGAGAATAAAAGTGCAGCCCTGGTAGAGCGCGGGGTCTGCCGCTTCGATTCCCGATACCTCCTTGCCGCACATCGGGTGTCCACCCAGCGGCTGAACGTGGTCGGGAAGTCGCGCCATCGCTGAGACGATCTGAGACTTGGTGCTGCCCAGGTCCATCAGCAGGCATCCCTCGGGCAAGAGCGGCCCGATCTCGGCCAATTGCTGCATGATGACGCGCACAGGCGTCGCCAGGACGACTACATCTGCCTCACGTATGCCGTGTGCCAGGTCGGTTGTGCCCCGGTCAATCAGGCCACGTGCCAACGCTGTCTCAATCGTCCCTGGACGTCGTGCCACACCGGCGACGGCCCGGCAGTGCCCGCGCAGCGCCCCGGCCAACGAGCCGCCCATCAGCCCCAGCCCGACGATGGTGACTTGCGCGTCTGCCAATTCTTTCACAGTACCCTCCCGACCGCTTCGGCCACGGGCCGCAGACCCTGCATCAGTGTGGTGAAACGTGCCGGCTTGAGGGACTGCGCGCCGTCCGAGAGAGCCTGTTCGGGGTGAGGATGCACCTCGACGATCAGCCCATCGGCTCCGGCAGCCACCGCTGCCCGCGAGACCGGCTCCACCAGTTCCCACTTGCCCGTCCCGTGGCTGGGGTCCACGACGACCGGCAGGTGGCTGAGTTGCTTGAGCAACGGCACAGCGCTGATGTCAAGCGTGTTGCGAGTGTAGGGTTCAAACGTGCGGATGCCGCGTTCACACAGAATGACGTGGTCGTTGCCGTGTGAGAGGATATACTCGGCCGCCATCAGTAACTCCTCGATAGTGGACATCATGCCGCGCTTAAGTAGCACCGGCCACTGCGCCTCACCAATGGCGTGCAACAGGGCGTAGTTCTGCATATTTCGTGCGCCAACCTGAAGGATGTCGGCGTAGGTGGTGACCAGCGGCACCATCTGTGGATCCATCACTTCGGTGACGACTGGAAGCCCTGTCTCCTCACGCGCCTCGGCCAGGAGCCGCAGTCCCTCCTCACCCAATCCCTGGAAACTGTACGGAGACGTGCGCGGTTTGAAGGCCCCACCACGCAGCACGAGGGCTCCTGCTTCCTTCACGGCACGCGCGGTTTCCAGCAGTTGATCGCGGCTCTCAATGGCGCACGGGCCGGCCATCACGACTAACCGTTTGCCGCCGATTGAAACCTCGTTGACTGTGACGATGGTATCTTGCGGGTGGAACTCCCGGCCGGCCAGCTTGAAGGCGCGCAGGATGGGCACCGTCCGCTCGACACCGGCCATTCGTTCGATTTGCTCACGATCCAGCGGGCGGCCGTTGCCGATGACGCCGATGATGGTGCGTTCCTCCCCTTCTGAGATGTGCGTCCGGCAGCCCAACTGCTCAATGCGGGCGGTGACATTGACAATCTGCGCGCCGGTCGCACCTTGCTTCATTATGATAATCATACACTCATCTCCTTATGCGTGGCTTACTCTAACGCCATAGCCTCGTCATCGGGCACGGGGGTCGTGGCGGCCGGGTAGGAGCCCAGCAATTTGACGAACGAGGAGCACCTTAGCAATCCCATGATGGCCGCTTCGCACTCTGGGTCCCGGCAGTGTCCCTCAAAGTCCAGGTAAAAGATGTACTGCCAGGGCCGGTTGAGGCGTGGGCGCGACTCGATCTTGGTGAGGTTGATACCCCGTTTGGCAAAATTCCCCATGCACTTGTACAACACGCCTGGTTGGTGAGGGGTGGTGAAGACGAGGGAAGTCTTGTTTCGCTGCGCGCGAGGCGGATCTTCCAGACCAATAACGAAGAAGCGTGTGTAGTTGAAAGGAAAATCCTCAATGCCGCGGTCGAGGATCTCCAGGCTATATAGCTCGGCGGCCAATTCGCTGGCAATTACGGCGATACCAGGTTCCGGGTCGGCCGCCAGGTCGCGGGCGCTGCCAGCGGTATCGAACGTGGGTTCAGGCTCCAACCCATGGCGTCCCAGGTAGCGCTGGCACTGGGCCAGCGCCTGCGGGTGCGACCGCACGCGCTTCAGGTCAGTCAATTTGGTGCCAGGGAGAGCAAGTAACATGTGCCCCACGTGCAGGATCACTTCGGCATAGATGCGCAGGTCGTGATCCACCAGCAACTCATAGGACCGAGTTACGGAGCCAGCGACGGCGTTCTCCACCGGCAGCATCCCATAATTGGCAGCGCTGTTTTCCACGGCAAAGAATATGTCGGCCAGCGTTCTACAAGGCACGCTCTCTATCTCCGGGCCGAAGAACTGACGGATGGCCTCCTCCGAATAGGCCCCAGCAATGCCTTGAAATACCACTTTGGTCATTTTTCTCCCTCCTCCAACAAATCGGGTCGTAAGGCGCGGGCTCTACCCAGGTACACATGCCGGACCTGGTCAGGGGACAGATCGGTGTTCCAGAGTACCAGCACCCGGATGCAGCGTGGTAGACTGCCCGCGACCACCATCTCCTGCATGCACAGTAGTGGTGTGTTCATCCAGCCCATCTCGCGGGCGGCGCGCGCCGGGTAGGCTGCGTCCAGATCGGGCGTGGCGGTGAAGATCACGCTGATCACGTCCTCGACCAGCAAGTCGTTGGCAGCGACGATCCGCTCCAATAACTCGCGCGTCGCCGTGATGATGGCGACGGCAGCGTTGATGTCCACGCCGGTGGCGCCGCGAATGCCGCGACAGATCATCTTCCTCATCCTCCCTACAGGTATAACAAAAAACGTGGAGCGGGTTGCTCCACGTCTTTGCGTCGTTCTCGTCAGCCTTGTTGCCTGTCCTACGCCGACTTCCTCCCATCGTGAAGCAATCGTCTCGCAGATGGACTGCAATACCAAAAGCAGGGATAGGTAAAGTTGGTTTTATACTGCCGACACATCATCTACGTAATCCCATCCAGTAGAATCGACAAGGACCGACACAGTTAGAGTTCTAGATCAGATGTGATAATACCCGCTTCTGCCTGATTTGTCAAGTCAAGTTACCCGTGACGCGCGCCCAGGCTATTCCATCGAACGGTTCTGAACCCGCTTGACGCCACCGGATTATTGTGGTACTATGTAAAGTGTATAGTAACTCGGCTGGTGTGGCACAGACGAAGGAGGTAGCCCAATGGAGAAAACCCGACGCTCCCTGTTTCTGGGTACGATAAGCCTGCTGATCGCGCTCGGCTTGCTGACTGGCTGTTACCGGCCAGCCGCCTCCGACGTAACAGAGACGCCGGCGGGCGGTGCAGAGGCCACCTTGTCAGATGAAGATATGTGGGCTACCGCGGCTGCGGAGTCGACACGGGTAGCCCAGACGGGAGAGGAACCCCCGACGGCGGAATTGCCCACCGAATCGCCCACCGAATCACCCACTGAGCAGCCTACCGAGCCGACCCCCACACAGACCCAGCCCCCGGCGACCACGGCACCCACTCCTATCCCCACTACGCCGGTTCCCACTACACCCGCGCCGACTCAGACGCCATCACCCACAGGCAGTGTTACGCACGTGATCCAGCGGGGAGAGAATCTGTTTCGCATCGCGCTGCGCTACGGCACAACGGCGCAGGCAATTGCCAGTGCCAACGGTATTGCCAACCCGTCCCTCATTTACGTCGGACAGACATTGACCATCCCCTCGTCAGGTACCGAACCGCCCTCGCCGCCCGCAGGCGATACCACCTACACGGTACAACCTGGCGACAATCTATTCCGCATCGCGTTACGTTACAACATAAGTTATCTGTACCTGGCGCAGTACAACGGCATCGCCAGCCCGTCTAACATCTACGTCGGGCAGGTTCTGCGTATCCCACCGCATTAGTATCCACCACAGCGATTGTGGTGGCTCGTAATGACGTTCAGTCGCTCACTGCACGGGGAAAGCGACTAAAAGTCGCCGACACAAATCTATCAAATAGTTGCGCCAGCGAAAAATCGAGGAGAGATAGGGGCCGCGGGGTATCCCACGGCCCTTTGCTCATCAGAGACGATCAAGAGATGATCACCAGCCGGAAGAATGACAAGGCCCGATACGTGCGGGGGCTGCAGAGCCGGCGGCGCGTTCGCCAGCGTGAGCGGCGCTTTGTCTTCGAGGGAATACGGCTCGTCGAGGAGACTATCCGCGCTGGCATCCCCCCTGCTTTCGTTTTCTACACCGCATCGGTAGAAGCCGACGAGCGAGGCGGCAGGCTGCTGGCGTCACTGCACGAGATGAACGTCCCCTGTTACACCGTGAGCGAGCCGGTCATGGCTGTCTGCTCCGACACTGAGACCCCCCAGGGCATCTTGGCCGTGCTTCCCATCCCAGATCTACCCCGCCCGGAGCATCCCACCCTCACGCTCATCCTCGACCGCGTGCGGGACCCTGGCAACCTGGGTGCCATCCTACGCACGGCGCTTGCGGCGGGGGTGAATCAGGTGCTACTAGCGCCCGGCACGGTGGACGCCAGCAACCCCAAGGTGGTGCGGGCCGCCGCGGGAGCACACCTGCGCCTCCCGGTGGCAGCGCTCAAGTGGGAGGGCATCGCCGAGGCGGTGAGCGGCTGCGACGTGTGGATGACAACGGCCGGCGGCGAGACGGTCTACACAGCGGTGGACTGGACACAACCGGTGGCGCTCATCGTAGGGGGCGAAACGGCCGGCGTGGGGGAACGGGCGCGTGCACTTGCGCAAGGACAGGTCTCCATTCCCATGGCGGCGGGAGTCGAGTCGCTCAACGTGGCAATAGCGACGGCGGTGATCCTCTTTGAGGCAGTGCGGCGGAGAACGGCGAAGGGGCACGCGGCTTGACAAAAAGGCGCTTTGGCAGCATAATATAATCTACAACCGATCATCAGAAAGGCTGTGACGGAGAGGAGTAGGCGGAGGGAAACCGCCAGGGAGGCGGGGTCGTGGACTGAGAGCCCTGCCCGGAGGAAGTCCGCTGAAGTTCGCTCCCGAGCCGACGGGTGAAACCGGATATCCGGCAAGTAACCCGCTCCGCAGGCCCAGCGTTAACGGGGCAGCCGGTCGCGCTCGCAGTCGCCGCCGGTGGAATGAGTGGGCTCCGTCAGGAGCCAAGTGGGGTGGTACCACGGGAGTGTTGCGCTCTCGTCCTCAGGGACGAGAGCGTTTGTCGTTCTGGATACTCGGTGCTGGACACTTGATGAGGAGTATAGCCGATGCTTGATCAATTGAGACAATTGGAAGAAGAAGCCCTTGCCGCGCTGGGGGAAGTAGAGGACAGTGAGACACTGGCTGCCTGGCACAGGCACTACCTGGGCAAGAAAGGCGCGCTGACGCAACTGTTGCGCTCCGTCGGGGAACTGCCCAGGGAGGAGCGCCCGGCCTTCGGACGAGCCGCCAATCAGACCAAGGCGGCACTGGAGGCAGCCTACGAAGCCCGCTCTGAGGCGCTGCATCAGGAAGAAATGCGGCGCGAGTTGGAAAAAGGTACTCTTGACGTCACTCTGCCAGGCCGTCCCACCGGCCCCGGTCATCTGCACATCACCACCCAGACGTTGCGCCAAATCTACGCCATCTTCGCCGAGATGGGCTTCCAGGTCTACGAAGCCCCCGACGTCGAGAGCGACGAACTGAACTTCGGGCTGCTCAACATGCCACCCCATCACCCGGCCCGCGATATGTGGGACACCTTCTGGATCAACGACGAAATCCTGCTGCGCACGCACACCTCGCCGGGGCAGATCCGGGTGATGCGCGAGCGCTATCCGGAGCCCATCCGCGTCATCCTGCCCGGCAAATGCTACCGCTATGAGCAGATCACCGCCCGCTCCGAGCACCAATTCTACCAGGTGGAAGGGCTGGCGGTGGGACACGGCATTACGATGACTGACCTGATCGGCACGTTGACCGAGTTCGCGCGGCGGCTCTACGGGCTAGAGCGGAGCATCCGTATCCGGGGCTCCTATTTCCCCTTCACCGAGCCCAGCATTGAGGCCGACATGGACTGCATCCTCTGCGGTGGGGAGGGCTGCCGGGTTTGCAAATACTCTGGCTGGCTGGAGATCGCTGGGGCGGGGATGGTGCACCCGGTCGTGCTGCAAAACGGCGGCTACGACTCCGACGAGTGGAGCGGCTTTGCCTTTGGGATGGGTGTCGAGCGGCCCGCGATGCTCAAGTACAGCATTGACGATATCCGCTTATTCTACGGGAATGATCTGCGGTTCCTGCGGCAGTTCTGAGGTGAATGACTTGTGACACAATGGTGACAATCTGAGCGTCCTATCGTCGCGTTTATCACCGTGTTTGTGATACTGGGTGTGGCATACAGTAATGACGGCGACGCTCTGGGAAGAACCGAATGAAATAGCGCATTTCGGATATACAGGAGACCCAACAGATGAAAGTACCCCTAAGTTGGCTAAAAGACTACGTGGACATCACCATACCCATCTCCGAACTGGCTGAGCGGCTGACGCTGGCCGGGCTGGAGGTGGAGACGATCGAGTACATCGGCTTGCCGGGGGCCGAATTGCCCTGGGAGGCAGAGAAGACCGTCGTGGGCGAACTCCGCGCTGTGCGTTTTCACCCCAACGCCGACCGGCTGGTTCTGGCCGAGGTGGAGTACGGCGGTCCGGAGACAGAGGTCGTCGTGGCGGGACCCCCCAGCCTGCTGGAGATGCGGGGTCAGTCCGATCTCCATCTCAAGGTGGCATTCGCGATGGAGGGAGTCCGCCTCTACGACGGCCACGCTGAAGGCTGGCGCGTCAGGAAACTAAAAAAGACCAATATCCGTGGCGTCCCCTCCCGGGCCATGGTTTGCTCGGAGAAAGAATTGGGCCTTTCCGACGAGCACATGGACATCATCTACCTGCCCGACGACGCGCCCGTCGGCACACCGCTGGCCGATTACCTGGGCGACGCGGTGTTGGAGTTCGACATCAAAGGGCCGTTCGCTCACCTGTACTCGGTCTTCGGCGTCGCGCGCGAGGTGGCGGCGCTCCTCGATGTGCCGCTCAAGAGGGGCGTACGCGAGGTGCTGGAGCGCCACCCGGCAGACTTCGGCGAGATCAGTCGAGCCGAACTGACCCTCACGCCGGATTTTCTAGTCCTGGAGATCGCCGACCCCGACCTATGCCCGCGCTACTCGGCGGCCTTCATCCAGGGCGTGAAGGTGGGGCCCGCCCCCTTCTGGATGCAGATGCGGCTGCGCCGTGCCGGGATGCGCCCCATCAACAACATCGTGGACACCACCAACTACGTGATGCTGGAGTTGGGACAACCGCTACACGCTTTCGACTACCACCTGCTACGCCCCAGGCCTGCCCTGAGCGATGCCGAAGGGCCTGCCCTGAGCGATACCGAAGGGCCTGCCCTGAGCGATACCGAAGGGCCTGCCCTGAGCGATGCCGAAGGGCCTGCCCTGAGCGATGCCGAAGGGCCAGGCGACGACCGCCCGGCAATCATCGTGCGCCGCGCCCACCCCGGCGAGCAGATGGCGACGCTCGATGGGGAATTGCGCACCTTCGACGAGGAGATGCTGCTAATCACCGATGGAGGCGGCCCCGTGGCCGTGGCCGGCGTGATGGGTGGCCTGAAAAGCGAGGTCACTGAGGCGACGACCGACGTCCTCCTGGAATCGGCCAACTTCCACTTCCTCAGCGTCCGCCGCACCTCCCGCTTGCTGGGACTGACGAGCGACGCGAGCCAGCGATTCGGGCGGCGGGTGGACCCGGAGCTGACGGTCGAGGCGGCGGCGCGGGCGGCGCACCTGATGGCGGAACTGGGCGGCGGCGCTGTCGTCCCAGTCATCGGCGACCTGTACCCTGGCCGCCAACCGCAGCGGGTGATCGAACTTGATCCGGCCTACGTCACCCGTGTCCTGGGCATTGAGGTGCCGACCGACGAGATCGTGCGCACCCTCACCTCCCTGGAATTCCAGGTAATCTCTTCCTCATCTACTCCTTCCTCGTCTACTCCTTTACCCGTGACCGTCCCATCCCACCGCCCCGACGTAACACTTCCCGTGGACCTGGCCGAGGAGGTGGGGCGCATCTGGGGATACGACCGCTTCCCGACGACACTCATGCGCGACGAACTGCCCTCGCAGCGGGCCAATCCGCGCCTGGAAGGGGCCGAGCGCGTGCGTGACCTTCTGATCGGCTGTGGGTTGGACGAAGTTATCACCTATTCGATGGTAGACATTGAGGACGAGGGGAATTTGTGGCCCCAGGGATCACAGTTCGATCTGGGCAACTACTTGCGCGTGCGCAACCCCTTATCTGCGGAGCGGGCCTACCTGCGGCAAACGTTGCTGCCCTCCCTGCTCAACACCACCCGCGAAAACCTGCGCTTCCTCGATCGCGTGTCCATCTTCGAGGTCGGCGCGGTTTACCTGCCGGTGGAGGGGCAAACGCTACCAAACGAGCCATGTCACCTGTGCATTGTGACGACTGGCCCGCGAGATGCCCGCTCTTGGATGGCGGGACAGGACCGCACGCCGGTGGACTTCTATGACCTCAAGGGAGTGGTGGAGGCATTACTGACCGGACTGGGGCTGAAGGGGACGTTCGAACCTGGCAAGCACCCCGCCTTCCATCCGGGCCGGTGTGCGCAGGTAAGCGTCGGGGAGGACGTGGTGGGCGTGATGGGGGAGTTGCATCCTCTGGTGCGGGAACCGTTCGACCTGCCAGCGCAACCTGTCTGCGCGTTAGAGTTCGACCTGGATAGGCTGCTGGCGGCCTGGGGTGCACCGCGTAGGATGGCCTCTATCTCAGTCCACCCGCCGGTCTACGAGGACCTGGCGGTGGTGGTGGACGAGGGCCTGCCGGCGGTGCGCGTGCGTGACCTCATCGCCCAGACTGGCTCTTCGCTGGTGCGCTCAGTCGTGCTGTTCGACGTCTATCGGGGCGAGCAGGTGGGAGCCGGCAAGAAGAGTCTGGCCTACCGCCTCACCTACCAGGCAGACGATCGTACGCTGACCGACCGGGAAGTCGCCAAACTGCGGGGCGAGATCATCCGCCGGTTGGAGCGGGAACTGGGCGCGACGCTGCGGAGTTAGTCCAATCAGCCGTTAGCAGGCAGCAGTTAGCCGGTATCCTTTGCTGACCGCCGACGGCTAACTACTAACTGCTGCCTTTCAGCAACCTGGTGCGCAGGCTGAGCAGGCCACGCAGCGTCTTCTGGCTGGCCGTCGGTTTTCGCAGCGTCTGCAGGCCAGCCTCGTAGGTCGTCAGGCCAGCATTGCGGTCGCCCGCCTTCCACATCTGCACCCCCAGCGCCAGCAGCGCCTCACCCTGACGTTGAGCGTCGCCTAATCCGGCGAAGATGTCGGCTGCCTGACGCAAACATTCCTGCGCCTTGGCGCGTTCGTCCCTGTTGGCGTGCAACCCACCCAGATTGCCCAGTGTTTGTGCCTCACGGTCACGGTCGCCCAGGCGGACGAAGGCCGCTCTGGCCTCATCCAGTGACGTAGTCGCCTCGTCCCACTTACCCTGCAGACGGTAAATCACGCCCAGGTTATTCACCATCTCGGCCGCCTCGACCTCGTTCCCCTCGGCGGCGAACATCTCCTGGGCCTGTCCAAACTTAGTGGCGGCTTCTTCGTATAACCCTTCTTGAAACAACCGCAGCCCTTCTTCTTTCAACTCTTGTGCAGGAGTCGTCTCGTCCATCACTACACCCCCAATCTGCGATTTGCAGTCTACAATCAATAGGTAATATCCAACAGCCCTTCGGCAATGGCACGCAATCCCCCGGCCGGCATCTGGGCCAGTTTCATCGCCACTTCCAGGTATTTGATGTTAATGGGCAGAGTGACAAACTCCTGCACCTCTCTGGGAAGTTCGCGGAGCCGGCACCAGACGTCCTGCTGCCGGTGCCATTCTCCCACCGGTCCCTCCTGATCATCGAGGAAGTACTCCAGAGGCAGATGCAGGTATTGCGCCAGTAACTCCAATTGTGCCAGTGGGATAGGCTGTTCCCCGTGCTCGTGGGCGGAGAGACGGCTGGTTGAGCAACCCGCCACCTTCGCCAACTCCTTCTGGGAGAGCCCGGCCTCCAGCCGGGCCTGGCGCAAGAGCGCCCCCACGATGCGATGGCGCAGAGCCAGCACCTCCCGTAGCGGCAGCGGCTCTTCCTCTGTCCCAAGTTCCGAGTCCCGTTCCCAGAAATGCATTATCGGAGTCTCGAGTACGTAGGCCAGTACCTCCAACTCCGGCAGAGAGATGGGCTTGCGCCCCTTCTCATACGCTGTGATGGTGCGGGTGGAAACTCCTAACGCAGTTGCGCATTCCCGCTTGGTCTTCCTGGCTTGCTCACGTGCATCGCGCAGCAACAGGCCAACAATGCGGTTTCGCAAGGCCAACTTCTCCTCAGCCATTGATACCTCCTTGCTATGACGTGTGTTGTGAGACCCTTGCAAGGCTACATTTACTAATGCAGCCGACAACTTCCGTGCCAACTCTGATATGTAATTATAGCACAACCAGGCATGGGCCACAAAACGCAAAAAGACCAATCGCGGCGGGGATTCGTAGCAGAACGAAACCCAAAAGCGCTTGGGAGGCCACAGAGTGCGTCTAGTGGCATGCCGGCCGTTGAGGGTGGGGTTGATGAATTTGCCAAACGCCGCAGAAGGGCTCTGAAGGGCCTTAGAGGGCCTCAGA
>JAUWNP010000219.1 GCA_030612585.1 Anaerolineae bacterium | reverse complement strand
GGTGGCTGCGCTGTGGAAAGCGTGGACAGCAAACTGCGCTGCCCACTCTTCCCACAGCGCCTACTGCTACGGCTGCCATCCCTACTTTACCACACTTCAAATAGTACTCCAAAAGGCGACACCTTCTAGCTTAACACAAAGATCCCCGTTTTTGTTCCTTCGTCTTTGATTAGGCTGGCTAACGGCCCGGCGGATAACCCGCATTGCGGGTCTAGCGGACGAATGGTGGAATGTTTGTGACTTTCTCTGCCGCAGAGCATTTGTCAGTTCAAAAAACAGCAAGGTCGGGTTCATGCGGTTGTTCGGCGGCGGCGCGGGTCTTGCAGCTCGGCAGTTGCCGTTTACGATTGTTGATAGCCCCGTACAGTGGTTGTTGAAATGCATAGCGCCGACGACGAAGCAGCGGATTCCGCCGGGCCGTTCGGCGGGAAGCCTCCCCCGCTTTTTGGGGGAGAGCGCAGCCGCCGAACTATTAGTAGGCGGAATCCCCATCCATCACCAGAACGGATGCTCTAGGCGGAGTCCTTCTATCCATCTCCGTCGTTTGCATTTCCAGAGTTATCTGTATAATAGGCTTCCATCCTGATCGCGCATAGTATAAAACAGAAATCACTGTAACGCAAATCCGTTTTCAGGGGGAGCAGTGAAACACCGTTCCAAACGTCTCTTGGATCGCGTTCGCGACGCCATACGTTTCAAGGGCTACTCCGTCCGCACCGAAGAAGCCTATGCCGACTGGATCAAGCGCTTCATCCTCTTCCACGACAAACGCCATCCACAAGAGATGGGCTGCTCTGACGTCAGAGCCTTTCTCCTCAGGCTCTCGGCCCTCGTCCCCGAGGGCGTGGCCAGCGAGAGCATCTTACCCTGCATGGGACGCCCCCGGGACGGGGGCTGGGAGCGGCGGCTGAACAATAACAATCGAAGAAGGTTATTGCCCCCGGCCGAATTCCCTGGCTGAGCAATCGTTGACGGTAAACGAGTATCGCCGCTCGACGCAGTGCCGCATCACCTCGTAGGTCATCCTTCTGCTTCCGCAGAGGAAAAACTTTTTGATGAATAGAAAGCCCGCCTGATAACCTTCTCCCTCAAGACGATGCACGTTGGTGTCTGTCACCAAAAGTTCCTGTAGGGTCAACTGGTCTATCCCTATCCGGTCCAGTTCTCCCAGGCAGCGCATCAATCCCTCTTTCTGCTGCGGGTACGACGGCACTTCTACAACAACGTACTCGAATAACCCTCTTGCTCGTTCAAGGTTCTCCAAACTCTTCTCGGCGTAGTTCGTCGCTGCGAGGTTGAACCGAATCTCTTTGATGCCGAGGTCATGGAGGATGCCCAGGTGCTCGTCGTCGGCCAGGATGCCATTGGTGTATACCCAGAAGTGTAAGCCGGGTTTCGCTCGTCGCATTTCAGTGACGCAGGCCTCCAGTTCGGGGAGATACAGCAGGGGTTCGCCTCCGGTCAGGGCGATGCCATCCAGTTCGTCCTGGCGACGGTGAAACGTTTTCAGATAGGTCTGCCGGACATACTTTTCGTCCTCGTCAGGCACGTCTGCGTCATAGGTGTCGAGGAAACAGAAGGGGCATTTGGCATTGCAGCGGAAGCCAAGTTGAAAGGACATGTACGTCGCGCGCGTGCATATCTCACAGCCAGGGATGAGTTCGCCTGTGCTTACAGATTGATGAGAACCGTGGAAACGTAAGCCAGGGATGTTATCTTGCAGACGTTTTATCTCTTCCAGTACGTCAGATTCTTTGCGATTGAAATCCATGGGGAACTACGTTCCAATGACAAATGAACAAATGACAAAAAAGCGGCTCAACGTTCTGAATGTCATTCACAATCCGGCTCTTAGCCCTCGTCCCTGAGGGCATTGCCAGCGAGAGCGTCTTACCCTGAGCAGTTATTCTCCGCATCGGATGCCCCCGGGACGGGTGCTGGGAGCAGTCGCCATGAGCCTCGGCTCACCACCAAGGATGAAAATGATGTAACCGTCATTCCGAGCGGAACGGAGCGCAGCGGAGTGAAGTCGAGGAATCTCGCGCACACGGGAACGAGATTTCTCGACTTCCTTCGACTACGCTCAGGACAGGCTGCTGCGCTCGCTCGAAATGACGTGGGAGCGTTGGGCTATTCTCGAGGCAGCGGTTGAGTAGTAACGCCGTGTGACACTATCGGCCAGCCCCGCTGCGCTGCCAAAGCCGCTAACTCCTCGTCCGGGTAGACGGCGACCGGGTGGCCCACCATCTCCAACACCGGCAGGTCGAAGATGCTGTCGGCGTAGGCGCTGCAGGCGCTGGGGTCAACGTCGTTGCTCTCCCCGGCCAGGTAGGCGCGCAGTCGCATGGCCTTGCCCTCCCCCTGGCAGGTTGGTTCCAGCGCGCGGCCGGTGTAACGTCCATCCCGCTGTTCGGGCTGCGTGCCGAGCACTATATCCACGCCCAACCGCTGCCCGATGATCTCCAGCAGCGGCTGGAAAGCGCCCGAGAGCAGGATGACCCGCTCGCCCCGCTCCTGGTGCTCACGCAGCAGCGCGGCGACGTCCGGCCGCAACAGGGGCATGACGTACTCGTCGGTGATCCAGGTGAAGGCCCGCATACCGTCCGTCATACTCATCCCCCGCAGCATCCACGACATGTTGCGGGCCCAGGTGAGCCGCATCTTGCCGCGAGCCATCAGATGCACCTGGCAGAGGAGGCTAGGGGGGAGATGGATCGCCATGAAGGCGTAGAGCCAGAGCCGGTTGCGGCGGTATCGCCGCAGGTAGCGCGAGAGGCCCAGCCAGACGTGGCCGGTGAAGAGTGTGCCGTCCAGGTCGAAGATCGCGGCGCTGATCATAGGCGAAACTCGGCCCGCCGCTTCGTCTGCTGAGCCATCACTCGGCGTAGAACGCCACCCCGAGCGTCCCCGGGCCACAATGTGTGCCGATGATCGGGCCAGCCTCGCCCGTGATCAGTTCCACGCAGTGGAAGCGTGCTGCCACCTGCTCGGCCAGTACCTGCGCATCGTCGGGCGCAGCGCAGTGCAGCACCGCCGCGTGCACGACCTCGGACGATCCCACCCGTTCGGCCATCAGGTCCAACACGCGGGCCACGGCCCGTTTCCTGGTGCGCGGCTTCTCCAGCGGCTCGACCAGCCCGTCCCTCACGTACAGGATCGGCTTGATCCTCAGCGCAGACCCCAGCAGCGCCGTAGCCCCGCCGATGCGCCCGCCCTTGTGCAGGTATTCCAGCGTCTTCACAGTGAAGATGATGTTCGTCTTGGGGCTCAGTTCCTCGACCAGCCGCACGACCTGTGCCGCGTCCTGTCCGGCGGCCGCGGCGCGGGCGGCCGCGATGTCTATCAGACCCAACCCCATCGAGACCGAGTGGGAGTCGAGCACGTGGATCGGCACGTCCGGCAGTTGTTTGCTGGCGATCAGGGCCAAGTCGAAGGTCGCGCTCATCTTGTGCGACACGTGAATGGAGACGATGGCCTCGGCCTGCTCAGAGAGCGCGGTGTACAGTTCCACAAAATCCCCGGCTGTCGGTTGGGACGTGGTGGGCAGTTGTTTGCTGCCGCGCAACAGGCGATAGAATAACTCGGAGTCGATCTCGACGCCGTCGACATACGTTTGGGTTCCGAAGGCGACGTAGACGGGTATCACGTGGACACCATACTCCTGCCCCATGGCCTGCGTCATGGACGAGGTGCTGTCGGTAACGATGCTGACTTTGCGTTTGGATGGGGCCATTTTTCCTCCTTGTTCCTTGATTATAACCCCACAGCGCCGCTTGCACAACTGCCGGCTGCCACCTTCGCGCGAGTGCTCAACAGCCGCTGCACCGTGGCCCGTTCCTCGGGGCCGAATGGTGCCAGCGCCACCTCCTCCCCCGCCAGCAGCGCCTGCCCCAGTCCTGAGCGCCGGAACGCGGCCAGGTCCTCCTCAAAGGGGGCCCCCACCATGTGCTCGTGCACGATGTCGCCGTCCCGCATAATCAGGATGCGATCAGTCTGGCGGGCCACGGCGGGGTCGTGGGTGACGATGATGAAAGTGGTGCCCAGTTCGTTGTTGAGCCGGTGCATCAGTCCGATCACCTCCGCGCCGCTCTGGGAGTCCAGGTCGCCGGTGGGCTCGTCGGCCAGGACTAGCGCGGGCCGGTTGGCCAGCGAGCGGGCAATGGCGACCCGCTGCCGCTCGCCGCCGGAGAGTTGGTTGGGCAGGTGGTTCATCCGGCCGGCCAGCCCGACCAACGCCAGCAACTCCTTGGCCCGCCGGCGCCGCTCCCCCCGGCCCACGGGCTGGCCCATCATCGGCACTTCGACGTTCTCGCGGGCGGTCAGCGTGGGGATCAGATTGTGCAACTGGAAGGTGAACCCGACGGTGCGGGCGCGGAAGGTGTCCAGATCGCGCACCTCTGCCACGTCCTGCCCGTTCACCAGCACCGTGCCGCTGGTGGGCCGGTCCAGCGCACCGACCATGTTGAGCAGCGTGGACTTGCCGCTGCCCGATGGCCCCATCACAGAGACAAATTCCCCCCGCGCCACGCGCATGCTCGCCCCGTCCAGCGCCCGCACCTCCGCCCCGTCACCGTAGACCTTCACCAGATCTCTCGTTTCGACGATCGTTTCGTTATCCACAGTCTCGCTCCTTGATTCGTGGGTTCGTAGATTCGTACATTCGTACATTCGTAAATTCGTAAATTCGTAGATTCGCAGATTTTGTAGCCGGTCTATTCGTATCTGAGCGCCTGTACGGGCCGCATACGCGACGCCCGCCAGGCTGGATAGGCCCCACCTACGCCCCCCAGCACGAGGGCGGTGACCAGAGCCTGGGCAAAGAGGCCAGGGCTGAAGCGGGCCCGCACGAAGCCGGCCATAAAGGGGCTCACGTTGAGCAGTCCAATACACGCGATGCCGGCCACGAGACCCCCGCCGCCGCCGAGCAGACTCATGGTCAGCGATTCGCGCAGGATCATCCACACCACCTGTCCCTTGCGCCAGCCCAATGCCCGGAGAACGCCGATCTCTCGCGTGCGCTCGAGGACACTCATCACCATCGTGTTCGTCATGCCTACCCCACCCACCAGCAGAGCCAGGAATGCGATGGCCCAGGTGCTGGCGCGGGCGAGTTGGAGGTCCGTCACATCCTCGGTGAACTCGCTCGCCTGCGATATGGCGACCTCGGGGAAGCGCGTTTCGATCTCCTGCTCCACCGACTCGGCCTGGTTTGGATCCTCCAACCAGACGCCCAGGAAACTGACCTTGTGTGGCTGTCCGAAGAGGGCCTGAGCGTCGCGCAGGCTGACGACGCCGCCCCCGTCCTCGAAAGGTACTCCCGTCTCGTAGATGCCGACGATGTGGAAAGACTTATTGAGGATGCGCAACATCTGGCCCACTCGCCTGCCCAGGTTATCCGCAGCCACGCGACCGATGATGATCTGCCGGTTGGCGATCAGGGGCTCCCCCTCCAAGATGCGGAAGTCGCGGATCGTCTGTCCCCGTGGATGGTAGCCGAAGACGACGAAGAAGGGCAGATCGCCGGCGGCCGCGTAGCCGGTCAGAAAGCCCTCGGCATGCTGTACGCGGGGGAGGGCCGCGATGTGGTTCACGACCCGCACGTCAATCGTGCTCAGGTCTATTGAAGCGTCTGCTTGTATGCCGACCAATTGGACACCCTCACTAGCAATGGCTGTCATCGACGCCACGAGGCCATCGGCCAGCCCCCCCAGGCTGACCATAGCCATGATGGCGATACCGATGCCGGTCGTGGTGAGCAGGGTGCGCGTGGGCTGCCGCAGGAGGTTGCGCAGTGCCGCTCCGCCGAACCTCACCCTCCCCAGCCCCCCCGAAGCGGAGGGGAGTCTCAGGAAGCGCGACGCCCGTGTCCCTGTGCCGCCCTCGGCCCGCATGGCCTCTGCTGGCAGCAGGCGGGATGCCCGCCACGCCGGATAAGCCCCGCCCACCAACCCCAGGGCCAGTGCCACACTGATACTCTGCACAAACAGAATGGGAGAGAACGTGGTGGACAGAAAGCCGCTCACCGCCGGCACGTGCTCCACAGCCCGCACCGCCGCCACGCCCAGGCCAGCCCCCACCAATCCACCCAACCCGGTCAGGGCCAGGGACTCGCCCAGCACCATACCCAGTACCTGGCGCGGACGCCATCCCACGGCCCGCAAGGTCCCGAATTCCCTCGTGCGCTCGAAGACGCTCATCAATACCGTGTTCATCACTCCCACCCCGCCGATGAGCACCGCCAGAAATGAGACAGCCCAGGTGAAGCCTTGAATGTAGGCCATCATCTCCTGCTCCTGGGCGAAATCGGAGGATTGGGTGACCGTGAGGTCGGAAAAGCGTTGCTCGATGCGCTGGCGTATCCGCTCGGCATCCTGGGCATCCCGCAGTTTGATCAAGAAGGCACTCACCTGGCGCGAACGCCCGGCAAGGGCCTGGGCCTCCCGGAGCAGCACCACAGCTGCGCCGTCCTCGAAAGGCGCGCCCGTCTCGTAGATGCCCACGATGCGGTAGGTGATCTCGTAGAGCCGGAGTGTGTCGCCGACCTCTTTACCCAGGTCGTCGGCTGCTGCCCGTCCCAGGATGAGTGGTCGCCCTCTGAGTCTCGCTGCCTGCTCTGTCAACCCCTCTCCCGCCACAATCTTGAAATGCTGGATGGCGAACCCATCGGGCTCATAGCCGAAGACGATGAAGTAGGGCACGCCCTCTGTGGAGGAGAAGGTATAAACCATACTGTCCACCTCTTTCACCCCGGACAGGCTTGTGAGGGCCGTGCCCACCTCCTCGTCCACCGCGCTGAAGACGATGTCTATCGCGTCTGCCTGGGCCACCAGCAGGTCGGCTCCGCTGCCGCCACCGAGCGCGCCGTAGCCAGCCGCCAGCCCCTCGGCCAGCGCCCCCAACGCGACGATAGCCGCGACGCCGATGGCGACGCCGGCAACAGTCAGCAGTGTGCGCGCCTTGCGGCGCAAAAGGCTCTTGAGTATCATTGCTCCCCTGGTATATTGGTACGTTGGTACGTTGGTAGGTTGGTAGATTGGTAGATTGGTACCCAATGTACCAATCTACCAGTTTCCCAATCTACCAACCTACTGTCCCACCTCGATATCCACAAATGCCGTCATCCCCCACCGGATCGCAGGGTCAATCTCGTCCAGGATGATTACCACGGT
>JAUWNP010000088.1 GCA_030612585.1 Anaerolineae bacterium | reverse complement strand
GCGTAGGCGGCGTAGAGACGGTCGGTTTCGAGGAAGGTCAGGATTTGGGATTTGTCGGTGAGTTCGTGTGCGATCCACATCGTTTCAGCTGGCTCATTTCAACAGCGCATCTAATGCCCCTTCGTCGTCGAAGTGCTTCCGATAGCGAGCGACGAACTCGGCCAGGGTGTAGTGGTGGCTCTGTGGGCCGGGCTGCTCGATGACGTATGTCGCAGCCATCGCCCCCATCCGCCCGGTGACATCCCACGGCAGGTTGGCGCTCAGCCCCCTGATAAACCCGGCCCGGAAGGCGTCTCCCACACCGGTGGGGTCGTCGGTTTGCTCGGGGGGCACCGCTGGGATGTCATAGATGGCTTCGCCCGCCCAAATGCGCGACCCTTCCACTCCCAGCGTGACGACGCAGGCACGAGCGGGCGTGGCCCGAATCTCCTCTGGCGTGAGGCCCGTCTTCTCTTGCAGCATCTCGAACTCGTACTCGTTGACGACCAGGATGCTACACCCGGCCAGCCCGGCCTGCAGTTCGTCGCCGCTCAGACGGATAATCTGCTGGCTGGGATCGTAGAGGTAGGGAATGTCCAAATCCTGACACTCGGCGGCGTACTTCACCATCGCTTGCGGGTCGTTGGGGGAGATGCCGACCAAGTCCACATGTCCGGCGTCCAGGTCGTGAAAAGAGAGATTCCGGGCGCGGGCCATCGCGCCGGTGTAGAAACTGGCGATCTGGTTACCGCCCTGGTCTGTGCTGACGAAGAAGGAGGCGGTGAACAGGTCGGGTTCGTCGCGGATGAGAGAGGTATCTACCCCATGTTGCTCCAGCCAGGTGCGGTACTCACCGAAGTCCTGTCCCACGGTGCCCATCACGTGTGGGCGCTCGCCCAGGAGCGCCAGGTTGTAGGCGATGTTGGCCGCACACCCGCCCCGCTGCCGTCGCATCTCGTCCACCAGAAAACTGACGGAGAGGTGCTCGATCTGGTCGGGCAGGATGTGCTCGGCGAAGCGGCCCGGAAAGGACATCAAGTAGTCATAGGCGATAGAACCGGTGACAATGACGTTCATCTTTCCTCCTGAATGACCTGACTCATCGGGATCAACCGGTCGCGGATGATGACTTTCAACGCCCACAGACCGTCCCAGGGACGAATCTTCTTCCCCTCGGCGATGGTGCGGGGGCGATAGGCGATGGGTACCTCAATGATCTTGTGACCAGCACGCAGGATTTTGTCGGTCAGTTCGAAGTCCAGGTCGAAGCCTGAGCCGGTGAGGCGGAGCGATTTGAGCACATCCACCCGCACCATCTTAGCGCCGGTTGCCACATCTGTCAACCGTGTGCCGTAGAGGAGATTGGTCAGCCAGGTGAGGAGGCGTACCCCCAGGTAGTTGGTCGCGTACTCGTAGACCGCCCTCCTGCCCAGGGTGCGGGAGCCATAGATGGCGGTGGGGTGCTCGTTGGCGATCTGTTCCAACAAGAGGGGGTACTCAGCCGGATCGTATTCCAGGTCAGCGTCCTGGATGACTGCGTAGTTACCGGTGCAGTGGGCGATGCCAGTGCGCACCGAGGTACCCTTACCCAGGTTGCGAGGGTGGAAGATGATCTCAACGTCCGGCATGTCCAGCCCTTGCAACAGTTCCCGGGTCCCATCGGTGGAGAAGTTATCCACGATGATGACTTCTTTCTCCCACCCTGGCCCCAGGTCCACTGATCGGACTTGTTCCAGGATGGTCAAGACAGTGTCCCGTTCATTGTAGACGCAGATAATGGTGGATAGTTTCATAGCGGTTTCACGTCTCACGTTTTATGTTGCTGGTTGTTGGGCGGCGGGTTCGAACAGAAACGTGTCTTCAGTATGATCCACAGCCAGCGAAAGCCGGTGTAGAACGCTTTCAAGCCCACCAGTTTCTTTCCCTGTTCGGCGGTGCGGGGATGGTAGGCGACGGCCACCTCCCTAATGTCATAGCCACGCTTGAGCAGCTTGCAGGGCAGTTCATAGTCCAGGTCAAAGTCGGCGTTGCTCAGGTTCAGCGAACGCACTACGTCCAGCCGGGCCAATTTCAGGCCGACGGCGATGTCGGTCAGCCGGCCGCCGAAGAACAAGTTGGCGATTATGGTGAGAAAGCGCACCCCCCAGTAGTTTTTTGCGTACTTGTAGATCCTGCGTCCGCCGAGAGTGCGCGAACCAAAGACGGCGACGGTCTCACCCGGAACGACCTCGGCTACCATACGTGGCAGATCGCCCGCCTCGTACTCTAGATCGGAGTCAAAGATGACGAAATAGTCGCCGCTGGCCTTGGCGATGCCGGTTAGTATTGAAGCGCTCTTGCCCAGGTTGCGCGGATGAAAGATGACACGCACACCTGGCAGGTCCACAGATTTGAGCAGTTCGCGTGTGCCGTCGGTGGAGAAGTTGTCCACGACGATGCTCTCTTTTTCCCAGCCGGGACCAAGGTCAACGGCGTGGGCCTGACGGATGGCGTCGAGAATCGTTTTGCGTTCGTTATAGCAGCAGATGATGATAGATAGTTTCATACCGAATTCACGAATCTACAAATTTACGAATCCACGAATGGCCGGATAAACTCGGCGAAGGTTTCCAGCATATACGCGATACGGGCGTTGTCCAGGCCAGGGTAGACACCGACGAAGAAGGTTGAGCGCATGACGAGGTCGGAGTTCGGCAGGTTGCCCACGGTGCGGTGTTCGATGTGACGATAGCCGGGCTGCCGGATGATGTTGCTAGCGAACAGGAGCCGCGTCTCGACGTTACGTTCCTCCAGCCAGGTGATTAGGTCACGGCGGGTGAAAGGCGCGCCGGGGCGCACGGTGATGGGGAAAGCGAACCACGATGGGTCGGCCCGCTCGCTCCAGGTCGGCAGGATCAGGAACTCTTCGTAAGGCTTCAGCCCCTTGTAGAGGCGGGCGAAGTTGTGTTTGCGGGCAGCGACAAAGTCCGGCAGTTTGTCCAACTGGGCCAGCCCAATGGCGGCCTGTATGTCGGTCATCTTGAGGTTGTAGCCGATCTCCACGAAGAGATAACGGTGGTCGTAGGGCTCCTCCAAGCCGGGGACTTGCCACTCGAAGCGGCGGCCGCAGGCTCCCTCGGGGGGGCTGTCGTGATTGCACTGGCAGTCACGGCCCCAGTCGCGCACGCTGCGGGCGAAACGGGCCAGGCGTGGATCGCTGGTGAGCACCGCGCCTCCCTCGCCGGTAGTCATGTGGTGAGCAGGGTAGAAGCTGAGGGTCGCCATGTCGCCAAAGGTGCCCACCATCCGCCCGTCGTAGGTGGTTCCCAGCGCGTCGCAGACGTCCTCAATGACGTATAGGCCGTTGGCGCGGGCGAAGTTCATCACCGGCTCCATCTCGACTGGATTGCCTAGCGTGTGGGCGAAGAAGAGGGCTCTGGTGCGGTCAGACAGGGCCGGCTCGAGTAACGCTGGGTCCAGGTTGTACGTCCCCAGTTGACAATCCACGAACACTGGCACCAGGTCATTCTGGACGATGGGGGCGACGGTGGTGGGAAAGCCCACCGCCGGGGTGATAACCTCGTCGCCTGGCTCCAGCGGGCGTGCCAGGCGGCGGGAGCAAAGAGTGGTCACAGCGACCAGGTTGGCCGAGGAGCCGGAGTTGACCGCCAGGGCACGGCGCACGCCGATGTACTCCGCCAGCCGCTGCTCAAACGACTTGGCGCGGGGGCCGGCGGTGAGCCAGAAGTCGAGACAGGCGTCTACAGCGGCCATCAGTTCCTGCTCGTCGTACACCCGACTGGCGTAGTTGACCCTTGTCTGGCCGGGGACGAAGGGGTGGAAGGCATGGGCCGCACGGTAGTACTCCGCGACGAGCGTGTGGATTTGTTCTCGTAGTTGGTTGTGTCTATCCATTACTCGTATGCTTTGTTCCCAATCGTGCGTCTCAATCCTTCTTCCAACCCCACCCGTGCCCGCCAGCCGGTCAGTCGGGCCGTAAGGCCGGCGTTGGCGACCAGGCGCATCACCTCGCCGGTGCGGTAGGACAGAGCACCCGCCAGGATATGCCCCCGCGCCTCTGTGATCGTCCAGATGCGCTCCACTGCCTCACGGATCGTGTAGACCTGCCCCGTTCCCAGGTCGAGGCTCTGACCCTCAATCCCCGGCGCTTGGGCGGCGGTCAACATCCCCTCCACTATGTCCTCCACGTAGATGAAGTCCCGCTGTTGCTCGCCCGGTGTCATTTGGAAGTTCTCCCCGGTCAACGCCGCGCGGATGGCGGAGGGGATCAGTGTATGCGCCGGCTGCCCCGGCCCGTACACCTGGAATGGCCGCACGGTGACGGCGGGCAGACCGTGCGCCTGCCAGTACATCCGCCCGAAGGCCCAGGCGGCCACCTTCGAGGCGGCATAGGCATTGAAAGGATCCAATCCCTCAACTACTAACTGCTGACCGTTAACTGCTAACTGCTGACTTGCCCCGTACTCGTAGCAGGTACCGGCGAGCACTACCCGCTGGACATCCCGACTCCGCAGTGCTTCCAGTAAGTGCACCGTGCCGCCAGCATTCACCGCCAGTGCCAGCGCTGGGTCCACGCCAGTGTTGGTGACGCCGACAGCAGCCAGGTGGAACACCAGGTCGGGGATAGCACTCTCCACTGCTCGTCGGACGCTCTGCGCGTCCTGCACATCCAGGGAAACGTGCTCGACCTGGGGGGGCAGGTCAGCAGTTCGCTCCGGCGGCTCTCCGGGATAGACCCCGGCCCAAACCTCTGCACCGGCCTCGGCTAGCCGCCGGACCAGGCAGCGTCCGATGAAGCCTGTGGCTCCGGTGATGAGGACGCGCTTCCCTGCCCAGTCTACCAATTTACCAACCTACTGGTTCAGAAACTCCCGATACCACTCCAGCGTTTCCCGCAGCCCCTTCTCGAACGAGTAGCGAGGCACCCAGCGCAACACGCGGCGGGCCTTGCTGCTATCCAGGTGCTGGGCATGAATCTCGTGCGGTGCATTGGCCAGCACCACAGGCTCCAACTCCAGGTGGTCGGAGACCCCGATGATGGTCCGCACCATCTCCAGGACGGATTTGGGGTTGTCTGTACTGAAGTTAAATGCTTCGCCCCTCACTCCTGGACTGTCCAGATGCTCGGCTAGCGTCAAGTAGGCGTGGACGGCGTCCTGAACGTAAAGGTAGTCGTGCACAGGTGTGCCGTCAGAGCGGACGATAGGAGGTTTGCCTCGGATGACGCTGCGCATTGTGCCCGGAACGATGCGGCTCCAGTTCAGGTCGCCGCCACCGTAGAGGTTGGCGCAGCGGGTGACGGCGACCGGTAGATCGTAGGTGGCGGCGTAGGCGCGGGCGATGAGGTCGGCACACGCTTTGGATACGTCGTAGGGATAGCAGCCCAACAAGGGGGCATCTTCGGTGTAGGGCTGTTTCTCGTGCACGCCGTAGGCCTTGTCGGTCGAAGCGACCGCCACGCGGGTTACTTTGGGCGAACGACGGGCTGCCTCCAGCACCGTCCACGTTCCCTTGATGTTGGACTCAAAGGTGGAGAGAGGAGCCCGGTTAGCGATGGGGACGATGGTCTGGGCTGCCAGGTGGAAGATGGTGTCAATCTCGTATTCGTTGAGCGCCCGCTCGATCAATTCGTAGCAGGTCACGTCACCACGGACGACGGCTATGCGATCTTGATAGCCGGACCTGTGCAGGTGGGAGAATGGCACCTCGTCACGGATGAGACCGACGACAGTGGCTCCCGCCTCGACCAGGGCGATGGTCAGCCAGGAGCCCAGCAACCCGGCACATCCGGTGACGAAGACGGGACGATCGAGCCAGAAGGAGTGTGATTTGTGATCTGTGAACTGCGAATAACGAGTCGAAGGTTGAAAGTCAGGGGGCATAGGGTTTTTCACTCCCAGGTTCTCCACGGTGCGCTTTCGTGCCACAAGGCGTTCATCTCCTGAGCATCCTTGAAGGTATCCATCGCTCGCCAGAAGCCGGTGTGCTCGTAAATTGCCAGTTGGCCTTCGTCAGCCAATCGCTGCAATGGCTCCTTCTCCAATATTACGTTATCACTGCCCTCAAGATAGTCAAAGACCTCTCGCTCAAAGACAAAGAAGCCGCCGTTGATGAGCGCGTCTACTAGGGGCTTCTCCTGAAAGCCGGTGATTAGTCCCTGTCCATTGGTCTGCACCACGCCGAAGCGGGAGAATGAGTGCACACCAGTCAGAGTGGCGATGCGGCCCATGCGACGGTGGAAAGCCAGCAGTGCCGCCAGATCAATGTTAGCCACGCCATCGCCGTAGGTAGCGAAGAAAGTGTCGCTTTCGATGTAGCGGGCTACTTTGCGGATGCGAGCCCCGGTCTGCGTGTGCTGGCCTGTATCGACAAAGGTGATGCGCCAGTCCTCCTCGGGATGGGAATCGTGGTACTTGATGGCTGGCGCAATGCCCAGTGTGAGCGTGAAGTCGCGAGTCAGCGGATCGTATTCCAGGAAGTACCTCTTGATGTCCTCCCCCCGGTAGCCCAGCGCCAGAATAAAGTGGAGGAATCCCTGCGAGGCATGAATCTTCATCACGTGCCAGAGAATGGGCCGATCACCCACCTTGGCCAGCATCTTGGGTCGC
Source organism: Anaerolineae bacterium (assembly GCA_030612585.1). The sequence continues at coordinate 10,913 of JAUWNP010000088.1, read as the reverse complement.
TTGTTTCCCATACGGGTGCCCATCCCGCCGCAGAGGATGACGACGGGGATGGATCCTGTATCAGGCGTCACAACTCATCTCCGTTACTTGTATCAGGCTCGCCTCAAACGGCGGGTAGGCGATGCCGTTTTCGGTTACGATGCCGGTGACGTAGCGATGCGGCGTCACGTCGAAGGCCGGGTTAGCAACGCGCACCCCCTCCGGGGCGATAGGTTGGCCTTGATATGTGGCCCCGATTATCTCTTCGGCTGGCCGTTCTTCAATCGGGATGTCGTCGCCGGTAGACAGTGAGAGGTCAATCGTGGAGGTAGGCACACAGGAGTAGAAGGGAATGCCGTTAGCCTGTGCCGTGACCGCTAGTTTGTAGGTGCCGATTTTATTGGCCACGTCCCCATTGACCGCCACCCGGTCGGCTCCCACCAACACGATGTCCACCTGACCGGTGCGCATAAAATGACCAGCAGCATTATCGGCGATGAGCGTGAATGGAATGCCCAGTTGTTGTAACTCCCAGGCGGTGAGCCTGGCTCCCTGGAAGCGCGGTCGCGTCTCATCCACCAGTACGTGTATCCGTTTTCCCTGCTCGTGTGCGGTGCGGATCACGCCCAACGCTGTGCCGTAGTCCACTGTTGCCAACGCGCCCGTGTTGCAGTGATGCAAGATGGTATCGCCATCTCGGATGAGTGCCGCACCGTGCTTCCCCATCCGTCTGTTGATTTCGACGTCTTCGTTGGCCAGTGCCTGGGCCTCAGCCAGCAGCGCGTCGGGGATAGAGGTAGGATCGGGCTCGGCCTCTGCCCGTCGCAGCAGACGTGCTACAGCCCAGGACAAGTTGACTGCCGTGGGACGGGCGGCGCAGAGAACCCCAGCCGCTGTTTGTAGGTCGGCTAGTAGTCCGTTCCGGCCTCGGGCCTGGCTTTCTTGCGCGGCCAGTGCCATCCCGAAGGCTGCTGCTGCCCCGATGGCCGGTGCACCCCGGATAACCATCGCGTGGATGGCCTGGGCTACCTCACAGTAGTTCTCATACTCAACCAGGCGGAACTCGGCAGGCAATAGCCGTTGGTCAATCATCTGTACTTTATCGTCGTGCCATTCGACACTGCGCATTGCTATCTTGGCTCCTTCATCATCTTAGCACGCAACGTGCTATGGTAGCACGGGCAAGCCGCTTTGTCAAATATCCCTCGCGGGTGTCGTCGTGACCTCCAGCACCGACGATAACGCGGCAGCGCCAACTGGAGGCGCTGCCGCAGAGGTGCCGTCGTTTCTGCACTGATCGGGCTACACCGGCGTGATGATCCCCAGTATCTCGGAGGTCTCGCCGATAGTCTCTGCCTCTACTTCCGCTTCGTCCTTTGCCTGCGCCTGAGCGGCCACGGAGGACCCCAATGATATGCCTTCGAAACTCTCAATAGGTCCATCGGAAAAAGGATTGTCACCTCGGTACCCGGTGCCGGCCGGTACCAGTTTGCCGATAATGACGTTCTCCTTCAGTCCTAGAAGTGGATCTTCCTTGCCCTCGATCGCTGCGCCGGATAGCACCCTGATCGTGTGCTGAAAGGACGAAGCGGAGAGGAAACTGTCGGTGCTCAGGGCTGCTTTGGTGATTCCCAACAGTATGGGCCAGCCCTTGGCGGGTTGTCCGCCTGCTTCGGTCGTCTTGCGATTGATGTCTTCCAACTCCAGGCGGTCCACCAGTTCGCCCGGCAGAAGTTCTGTATCGCTCGACTCGATGATCTGCACTTTATTCAACATCTTGCGGAGGATGACCTCGAAGTGCTTGTCGTGAATGTTCACACCCTGCGAACGGTAAACCTGCTGTACCTCCGAAAGCAGGTAGTGCTCCGTGGCTTCGCGGCCCAAGACCCGGAGAATATCGTGGAGGTTCAGGACCCCATCAATCAACTGCGTGCCAGGCTCAATGCGCTGTCCCTCTTCGACCAGCAGCCGACTGGTCGCGGGAATGTCGTACTCCCGTTCCTCGCGCAGTTCGTGCACGATGGTGATGTGGTGGTCTTCGCGGAGCACTCGACCGGCCTTTTCCGCCACGATATACTTTTCATCGTGCCAGGAGGCAATCGGGTCACCTGCTTTGACCTCGTCTCCATCCTCAATCAGGATCTTCCAGCCCCGCTTGATCTCGTGTTCAAATCGCTCGATCTCGCTATCCACGACGATGACGCGTCGCTGGTCGTCAGACTTGACGATGTGCACGCTGCCGCCGATTTCGGATATGGAGGCCTCACCCTTAGGTTTCTTGCGGGCCTCGAACAGTTCCTCTACACGCGGGAGGCCGAAGGTGATGTCGCTGCCTGCCGCCACGCCACCAGTGTGGAACGTACGCAACGTCAACTGGGTACCCGGCTCACCGATGGACTGTGCGGCCACGATGCCAACCGCAGCTCCGATGGCCACCATCTTGCCCCTACCCAGATCACGCCCGTAGCATAGCGCGCAGATACCCTGGCGGAGTTGACAGGTCATCGGGGAACGCAACATTACCATCTCAACTCCAGCCTCTTCGATGGCGGCTGCGATGTCCTCGTCAATTTCCTCGTTGCGCTCGATGAGCACTTCGCCAGTCTGGGGGTGGGCCGCAGGTGCGGCCGCTATGCGCCCGAGCAGTCGCTCGGACATACTTTGTCTTCCCACGTCATCCCCGACGCGGATCCAGATACCAGCCGTGGTGCCGCAGTCGTGGGCGTTCACGATGATGTCCTGTGCCACGTCCACCAGGCGACGTGTCAGGTATCCTGCGTCGGCGGTGCGTAGCGCGGTGTCGGCCAGCCCCTTGCGCGAGCCGTGGGTACTGATGAAGTACTCTAGCGCTGAGAGACCCTCGCGCAGATTACTGCGGATAGGCAGCGGGATGATGCGCCCAGATGGGTCGGCCATGAGGCCACGCATACCGGCCAACTGGGCGATAGGGCTAAATCCGCCTTTGGAGGCCCCTGACCTGGCCATGATTGCCACCGAACCGGTTGGGTCGAGTGCCTCTGATACTGCTTCTGAGACCTGCTCGCGTGCCCGCGACCACAGTTCAATGGTGCGGGTATACTGCTCCTCCTCAGTCAGCAGGCCGCGCCGGTATTGCCGGTCTACTTCGTTTACAATCTTCTGTGTCTTCTCAAGGATGGCTGCTTTGTTGGATGGGATGGTCAGGTCGGATATAGCGATGGTCGCACCGGAACGGGTGGCATACTTGAATCCGATGTCCTTGATACGGTCCGCTAGTTCCGTCGTCACCTCACGGCCTAGCTGGCGGTAGCACATCCCAATCAATTCCTGAAGCGTGCCCTTGTCCAGCGCATAGTTGATGAAGCGCAGTTCATCGGGCAGGATGTGGTTGAAGATGCATCGCCCCACGGTAGTCTCGACGGGCTTGGTGGGAGGGGGTCTGTGGTCGTATACCTGTGCCACAGTGATAGGAGTGTGCAGTTTGACGTGTCCTAGCGAGTAAGCCAACTCGGCCTCGTCTAGGTCAACAAGTGGCCTGCGCTCATCTCCAGCGGGGGCTGGATCTTCCATCATCAAATAGTAGACGCCCAGGCACATATCCTTGCTCGGCCCAACGATGGGCTCGCCGGAGGAGGGCTTGAGCAAGTTGCGGGAGGCCAGCATCAGTGTGCGGGCCTCTTCGACGGCTTTATCCGAGAGCGGCACATGGACAGCCATCTGATCGCCGTCGAAGTCCGCGTTAAAGGCAGCGCAGGACAGAGGGTGGAGATGGATCGCTTTGCCCTCGACCAGCACCGGTTCGAAGGCCTGGATGCCCAGGCGGTGCAGGGTGGGGGCGCGGTTGAGCAGCACCGGGCGATCCTTGATCACTTCCTCCAGCACTTCCCACACCTCGGGCCGCTCACGCTCGATGACACGCCTGGCAGCCCTGACGTTGCTGGCGTAGTTGTATTCGACCAGTTTGCCGATGACGAAGGGGCGGTAGAGTTCCAACGCCATCTTCTTGGGCAGGCCACACTGATGCAGTTTCAGTTTGGGGCCGATGACGATGACGGAGCGGCCGGAGTAGTCCACGCGCTTACCGAGGAGGTTGCGGCGGAAGCGGCCTTTCTTGCCCTTCAGCATGTCGCTCAGCGACTTCAGTTCGCGGCGACCACGACGGGAGAGCGCCTTGCCACGCTGACTGTTGTCAACCAGGCTATCCACTGCCTCCTGGAGCATGCGCTTCTCGTTGCGCACGATCACGTCGGGCGCGCCCAGTTCCAGCAGTCGCTTGAGGCGGTTGTTGCGGTTGATGACCCGGCGGTAGAGGTCGTTCAGGTCGGAGGTGGCGAAGCGCCCGCCATCAAGTTGTACCATTGGGCGCAGGGCGGGTGGGATGATCGGCAAGATAGTTAGGATTATCCACTCGGGCCGGTTGCCGCTCTTGCGCAGTGCCTCAACGACGCGCAACCGTTTGGTCGCTTTCTTACGCCGTTGCTTCGACCTGCCCTGGCGCACTTCGCGCCATAATTCATCGGCCAACTTGTCCAGGTTCAGGCTGCGCAGAGCTTCATAGAACGCCTCGGCCCCCATGCCAGCCTTGAAGACCTGGCCCCACTTGCTCTTGAGTTCCCGTAAGCGGGGCTCGCCGAGGAACTGGAGTTCGGCCAGTCCCAGTAACTCCTCCCGGTCGGCCTTGAACTTGGCATGCAACTCGGCGATGTCGCTCTCTAACTGTTCTCTGATGTGGGAGACCTCGTTGGCCGTCGCCTCATGCCAATACTTGAGGTCCGCTTCCAGGGGGGCTAGCACCTGTTCCTGCCGCGCTCGCACCTCTGCCTCCAGTTGGCTGAGGTGGTCTTGTACGATCTGGTTGAGCAGCGTCAGGTGCTCGCGTCCCAGCGTAGCGCCCTTCTCGACAATGATGACACTGGTGGGTTTAAAGACGAGGGGTGCTCGGCGAGTCTTGCCCTGGCGATTCTCTATCTTCTTCTGCAACGCCTGGGCTTCCTTTATTACCTGTTCAGTGGCCTCGGCGAGTTCCTCATCGAACCGGGCGCGAGTCACCTTCAATTGCTCTTGGATGCGGGCTTCTTCCTGAGCCAACCGCTGCCCCACCGCCGTGATACCTTCCTGGGCCACGGCCTCCAGTTGTTCCTGCTTCTCCTTACATTCCTCGTCCAGTCGCTTGAGGGCCTTCTGGCGCGCTTCCTCGTCCACATTGGTGATGACGTACTGGGCGAAGTAGAGCGCGCGGTCCATATTGCGCTTGGAGATGTCGAGTAGGATGCCGAGGTAACTGGGGACGCGGCGGGTGTACCAGATGTGGGCAACCGGAGCGGCGAGTTCGATGTGGCCCATACGCTCGCGCCGCACTGAGGAACGGGTCACCTCAACGCCGCATTTATCACAGATGATGCCCTTATAGCGGACGTTCTTGTACTTGCCGCAGTAGCATTGCCAGTCTCTGCTGGGGCCGAAGATGGCCTCGCAGAAGAGCCCGTCTTTTTCGGGGCGCAGACGACGGTAGTTGATGGTCTCGGGCTTGGTGACCTCACCGTAGGACCAGGAGCGGATCTGCTTAGGTGACGCCAGGTTGATGCGCAGTGCGGTGAAATCTCGTGCCTCTAGTACGTGTTCTTCTCGATTGTTCATCATTCTCCCTACTGGGGAAGCCCAGAGCAATGTGCGAACATGCGCAAAAGAAGCGCCTGAGACCCTTTACTCAGCGCTTCGGTGATAAGACTTCATCCATCCATTGGCGACCATATTATAATGACTTTCACTGTTTTGTCAAGCAAATCCAGGTGACAAATTGCCCCAAGTCTGCTATACTGAGCCGGCACAGACTGGCGCGTCCTGACATGCGGAGGGGAGCGAATTGGTTCGACTATGTCCACCTGGTTTGCACGGCGTGTCCTTGATCTGGTCAGCGCACTGACCGGCATCTACTATACCCGCAAGTATGGCGCGATGGCCCGGCGCTTGGGCCGGCCTGGCATCAGGCCAGATCAGCGGCGTGGATTCATCATCATCCAGATTGATGGGCTATCCTATGACCATCTCAGGCAAGCGATTGCCGCCGGTTATCTGCCTTACCTGGGCCGGCTATTGGCCGAGCGTCGCCTGGTCGTGTCGCCTTGGCGCTGCGGGTTGCCCAGCACCACTCCGGCTGTACAGGCCGGCATCATGTTTGGCAATCGTTTCGACATCCCCGGTTTCCGCTGGTATGACAAGGAGCGACGCCTGGCGGTGGTGGCCAAGCGGCCAGACCAGATTCAGGCCGTGCGCGAACGCATCAGTCGTGGTCGCCCAGGCATCCTGCAAGGGGGCTCCTGTTACGTGAATATGCTGGACGGTGACGCGGACCTGGCGCTTTTTACACTCAGTGCCCTCCATCCGCAATACTTTTTTGAGAACGTGCGTGGGATGGGGCTGTTCCTTCTATTTCTTCTCAGTCCATTCCGCGTGTTGCGCCTGCTGGGATTGATGACGATGAGTTATCTGACTGGATTGGGCCGCCGCCTGGTTGCACTAGTGCATCCCAGTGTCCTTAACCCTTTTGATGTTCTCTCCCCTCTTCTGCACGCGGTCAGCGATGTGCTCTTCACCGAGGTACAGACCTTCGGCGTGATGTTGGACATCTACCGCTGCGTGCCGGCCATATATGCCAATTACAACAGTTACGACGAAGTCGCTCACAAACTGGGGCCGGATCATCTGGCTGCTTTCCGCGTCCTGCGCGGCGTGGACAGGCGCATCCACCAGATTGACCGCATGCGCGCCCGTTACCGCCGGCGGGAGTACGATCTTTACATCCTCTCCGACCACGGGAACACATCCTCAGTGCCCTTCAGTTGGCGCAATGGGATGAGTCTAGGACAGTGCATTCTCACTCAGATTGGGGAAGGGCTTTCAGTAGAAGAGCAGGCTGCTGCATACACGCATTCGACGGACAAGACGCGCTACCTATTGGAGGAGTTGCGTGGCTTGGAGGAGCGCTTTTCACCCCACTTGCGCCGGATGCTCGCCGCAGCCCGGCGTTACGTGGACCAGCGTGTGCTGGCCGGTCAGGAATTGGATTACGACCTGGAACGGCAACAGGACGTCGTCGTTTGCGCCTCTGGCCCATTGGCTCACGTTTATTCCAACGTCAGCCCCCGCCTGCTCGATCTGATTGAGGTGCTACTCCTTTACCCCCGGTTGCTGGACAGCCTGCTTGCCACCCCTGGCATTGGGGCCATCGTCGGGCGGGCAGGGGAGCGGACGATTGTGCTGGGGTGCGAAGGTGGCAAGTTGGTTATCGAAGGCGAGCGTGAGGTGATAGAGGGGCCGCATCCGCTTGCGCCATTCGGCGACACAGCCTACGCTGCCGCTCAGATTCACCGCTTGGCCCATTTTCCCCACGCCGGTGATCTCATCGTGCTGGGGGCGGTTGAGCCGGACGGCAAGGTCGTGGCCTTCGAGGAGCAGGTGGCGACGCACGGGGGGCTGGGCGGCCCGCAGGTGCGCCCCTTCATCGCCTGGTCACCTGAATGCCCGCTGGATCCGGAGACGCTGGACGACGCGCAGGACTTGTATCCCTACTTTATGCAGCAGTATCTGGAGCAACCCCGGACGGGCGAGTCAGATGACACTACACTGCCTGATTGTCGGGTTGGGGGTGTCAAAGCCAAGTAGAACGTTTGGCCTCCTCGCGGAGCGGTCAGCGATTCGGTCTCACGTGTGAGCCACGGCAGCGAGGTCGAAACGGGTTTCGGTGCAGTAGCCCCAAGGGGAGTCGAACCCCTGTTTCCGGCTTGAGAGGCCGGCGTCCTGGGCCACTAGACGATGGGGCCATGCAAACCCGATTCTACCAGTCTTTCCCCTTTTGTCAAACTTCGCACAAAGTGTTATACTGAGAACGTGGTGCGTAAAACGTGAGACATAGAATATGACCTATGACATAGGACATAGGACGTAGGACATAGGACGTAGAACATAGGACGTAGAATGGAACAGATTGAGGTTTCGACCCGCAGCCACCAGGCTTTCCACGATATCACCGTTGAGGTGCAGACTGCTGTCAGCCGCAGCGGGGTGCAAGAGGGTATATGCTTCATCTTCTGCCCTCACACCACCGCCGGCCTGATGCTGAACGAGAACTGGGATCATACCGTGCAGCACGACATCGGCGTGGGTCTCGACGCCATCTCTCCGCCACGGCCCGAATATCGCCACGGCGAGGGGAACTCACCAGCGCATCTCAAGTGCTCGCTGGTGGGCGCGGCGCAGTTCGTGCCGGTCGCCGGGGGCAAACTGGTGCTGGGCACCTGGCAGGGCATCTTCCTGGCCGAGTTCGACGGTCCGCGCCGCCGAAAAGTCCTGGTCAAGGTGGTCGCGGGCTGAGCAGGGCTCCTGGTGTTTTGCACCGAGAGCGAGTCTACGGCTTGGAGTTTGAAGGAGGTCAACCATGATCCCGCTACGAGACACTATACCCGCCCGCCGCTTTCCCATCGTCAACACGGCACTTATCGGCCTTAACGTGCTGGTTTTCCTGTTTGAGTCTGTCCTGAGCCCGGATCAATTGGATCGGTTTATCTGGCTTTGGGGGTTGGTGCCGGCCGATTTCTGGCATGGTGGGAGTCTGGGCCTCTGGTTGTCTCTATTCACTTCGATGTTCCTGCACGGCGGCTGGTGGCACTTGATATCCAATATGCTCGCCCTTTACATCTTCGGTGACAACGTCGAGGATCACCTGGGACACCTGCGCTACCTGCTGTTCTACCTGTTCGGCGGCTTGGCGGCCAGCGCGGCCCACTTGGTGGCCAGTTCTGGCTCACCTATCCCGACGGTGGGGGCCAGCGGAGCCATCGCGGCCGTACTGGGGGCCTACGTGGTGCTCTATCCCCAGGCTCGCGTTGTCACCCTCGTGTTCATATTCTACTTTATCCGTATCGTCGAGATTCCGGCCTTGATCTATCTGGGTTTCTGGTTCATCTCCCAGTTGTTCAACGGCCTCTTTACCCTGGGGGCCGCCGACGTCTTGCAGGGTGGCGGCGTGGCATGGTGGGCGCACATCGGAGGCTTTGTCTTCGGGCTGGCACTGGTCCGCCTTGTCTCCCCTCGTCCACCTGGCACCTATGCCGACCAGTACCGACAATGGTGAGAGTTATCTAATGAGCAAGTAGCAGACGACGAATCACGACCCTAACATCCGATCGCTAACCGCTGACCGCTAACTGCTAAACCTGCAATCTGCAATGAAAATCCGCCTCCTGTGCGTTTTTTTGTGTTCTTTTCTCATTTTGCTATTCGGTTCCGTGCTGGCCTTTGAACTCTACTACGCTAAGCGCATTTACCCGGGCGTGTGGGTGTGGACCGTGGGCGTGGGCGGTAAACGACCCGAAGAGGCGGCCGCCGTGCTGGAGGACGGCCTGGGACTCAACGCGCCGCTGGTCTATCTGCGCAGCCCAGACCGCTCATGGGGTGTACGTCCTACCGACCTGGGCCTCCGTCTCAACCAGCAGGCCACGCTGGCACTGGCCTACCAGTTGGGGCGCGACCGCTCCTGGGCGGGCAACCTGCTGACCCACCTGCGGCTGTTGGCCTACGGCGAGAACTTCCCTCCTATCGTCGTCTACGATGAGCGCGTAGCCCGCTTCTACCTGGAGGCGCTGGCCGAGCAGGTGGACCTTTCTCCCACCGACGCCACCTTCTCCCTCGACGGTGTTGTCCCAATCGCCAACCCTGCCCGGTACGGACGCTACCTAGACGTGGAGGCGACACTGGTGGCCTTGGTCCCGGCCGTGACCCGGCTGGCCCCCGCCGAGGTGGAAATGGTGGTTCATGAGATTCCGCCTGCCACCACCGACGCTGAACAGGCCCTTGCTGAGGCCGAGGCATTGCTGGCTGATCCCCTCACGCTCGTTCTTGCCCATCCCCGCGAAGGCGACCCCGGCCCGTGGGCGCTCCCGCCGGAGCAACTGGCCACGATGTTGGTGGCACGGGCGGAGGGCGGGGTGCTGCACGCTGCGCTGGATGAGGACGCGCTGCGAGCGTACCTGGAGGGGTTGGCCCCTGCCCTGGTGATCGAACCGGTGGACGCCCGTTTCCACTTCAACGAGGAAACGGGCCAGTTGGAGTCCATCAGTCCCAGTACAGAGGGCCGTGCGCTCGACGTGGGGGCCAGCGTGGTGCGCATCGTGCAGGAACTAGCGGCGGGCAATCGTTATGTTCCCCTGGTTTTGCAGGCTGTCCCGCCTCGCTACCCCGATACTGCCACCGCGGCTGAATTGGGCATCGTCGACCTGGTGACCGAGGGGGATTCGTACTTCATCGGGTCTCCCTCCGGGCGTGATCACAACATCCGGCTGGCGACGCCCAAGTTCGATGGCATCGTCGTTGCACCAGGAGAGACCTTCTCCTTCAACCATTACGTGGGAGAGGTGACCGCCGAGGCGGGGTATGACGAGTCTTACATCACCGCCGGCGAGCAACTGGCCATCGAGGTCGGCGGCGGCATCTGCCAGATCTCTACGACCGCCTTCCGCGCCGCCTTCTGGGGCGGCTATCCCATCGTCAATCGCTGGTACCACCGTTATCGGGTGGGCTACTACGAGTTGATGGGCGCAGGGGTGGGGATGGACGCCACCGTCTACTCGCCGCAGGTGGACTTCAAGTTTACCAACGACCGGCCCTGCCCGCTGCTGATTGAGACCGAGATCAAGGAAGCGGACCACCGGCTGGTCTTTCGCTTCTACTCCACCGGTGATGGGCGACGGGTGGAGAAGGAGGAGCCGGAGACCAGCGACGAGACCGAGCCCGGCCCGCCTATCTACGAGTTGCACGAGGAGTTAGCGCCGGGGACAGTAATCCGGTGGCAATCGGCGGTGAACGGGCTGACGGTGGTGGTGGAGCGGCGGGTCTACGATGCGGCGGGTGACCTGCTCTATCACGACACGATTATCAGCCGTTACGCGCCCCGCCGGGCT
>JAUWNP010000110.1 GCA_030612585.1 Anaerolineae bacterium | reverse complement strand
GGTCATCGTCCCCTCGATCTGCTTCAGAACGGCATTCACCTCTGCCTGGGCCGTCACTCCGCCCTGGAGCGCCTGCCAAAGCGGGAGCAAGGCCGTCGCCTGCTCGGGCGTCACGCCGTTCTCCGCCTCTTCCAACTGGATTGTGCCCAGCGCAAGTTGGCTGCTCACGTTCAGCGCATCGGGATAGGGCGTGTCAAGAACCGCGCTGGCGTAGGTTTCGCTGTCATCTGCGTCCGCCGGAGCCGAGGTGTCCTCTTCTCCACCACACCCGACCAACACCGTAACAGCCAAGGCCAAAATCAGTACAACGTGCCAAGATTTCATTGCTTCCTCCCTACTTAACCTAACCTGGACGAGCCAGAGCCAAAATAGTCCTTACCACAAAGGACACCAAGGACACTAAGAAACCACAGACCCTACCTTGGTGCTCTTTGTGTCCTTCGTGGTGCAACTTTTCCAAAATCCTTGTTTATTGTGCAAGAATTCAATCGTCAAGGTACTATTCATGGTCTATGCGAATCTACAAATCTGTGAATCACCAAGATGCTTTCCACACTTGCTCACTTGCCCACTTGCACACTTGCACACTTGCCCACTTGCCCACTTGCTCACTCCCGCCTCAACGCCTCAATCGGATCCAACTGCGCCGCCTTGGTGGCCGGATAGTAGCCGAAGAAGATGCCTACCGTCGCCGCGGCAACGAAGGCCAGCGGGATGGATTCCGGCACCAGTTCGGTGCGCATCGCCCCAAGGCCAAAGAGATAGGAACCTCCCACGCCGACCAGGACACCCATCAGTCCACCCGCCAGGCTGAGGACGATCGCCTCCAGCAGGAATTGGAGTCGCACGTCGCGGGGACGGGCGCCCAACGCCTGCCGCAGGCCAATCTCCCGCGTCCGCTCGGTGACGCTGACCAGCATAATGTTCATAATGCCGATGCCGCCCACCACCAGCGAGACCCCCGCCACCCAGGCCAGCAGACTGCGGAATGCCTCGGTCGTGGATGCCTGGGTCTCGATGATGCTGTCCTGCGTCATCAGGCTAAAGTCGGGCGACATCGGGTCCACGTCGTGCCGCTGTACCAACAGCGCCGTCACCTGCGACATCACGCTGTCCATCGTCTCCCTGCTTTCGGCAGAGACGTAGATGGTGCGCACGCTGTCGCCACCGAACCGTGCACTGGTGAACTTCTTGAAGACAACGGTGATTGGGATATACACCCGCCCGTCATAGTCGGTGTTGCCGACCACGCCCTTTTCTGCCATCAGACCGACAATAGTGAATTTGGTCGAGCCGATTTTGATGGACTGGCCAACGGCGCTTTGTCCACCAAAGAGTTCCTGGGCGATATCGTACCCCAGCATAACGACCTTGTGGGCCCGGTCATTATCCTCGTCGGTCAGAAAGCGCCCCTCCGCCACCTGGTAATCGCGCACGTCAGGGAAACCAGCGGTCGTGCCGACGACCGAAATGCTCTCCAGCGTCGTTCCCCCACCACTGATGTCCTGAGTAGTGGGTTGCTCCGCCGAGACACCGTTGATGCCGGTCACGTTTTCGGCGATCGCCCCAACGTCATCGTAAGAAAGAGCGGGAGGCCTTCCCATCCCAGAGCCGAAACCACCCCTGCTGAATGCGGGCATGACCATGACCAGGTTGGCGCCCAGGGCGTTGATCTGGTCGGCGATTTCCGCCTCGGCCCCGGCGCTGACCGCCATCATCACGATGACGGCACCCACGCCGATGATGACGCCCAGGGTCGTCAGGAACGAGCGCGCCTTGTTGAGAGTCAACCCCTCCCAGGCTACTTTGAAAGTCCGCCACAGGCTCATATCTTTCTCCTCTTCCTCCCCGCTCCGTTCTGCCTGTCGGAGGATATCTGCCCGTCGCGGAGATATATGATTCGCCCCGCGTGATCGGCGATGCCGGGTTCGTGCGTCACCATCACGATGGTCGTGCCCCGGTCGTGCAGTTGGTGCAAAAGTTCCAGGATCTCCTCGCTGGACTGGGTGTCCAGGTTGCCGGTCGGCTCGTCGGCCAGGATGATGGACGGAGTGTTGACCAGCGCCCTGGCGATGGCCACGCGCTGCTGCTGACCGCCCGATAACTCGTTAGGCCGGTGGTGCACCCGGTCGCTCAGCCCCACCGACTCGAGCGCGGCGACAGCACGTTCGTAACACTCCCTGTCGCTCAGTGGGTTGTGGCCGTTGTACAGCAGGGGCAGTAGCACGTTCTTGGCCGCCGTCAACCGGGGCAGCAGGTTGTACGACTGGAAGACGAAGCCAATCTTGCGGTTGCGGACGCCGGCCAGATCGTTCTTGCTCAATCGGCTCACGTCCTCCCCATCCAACACGTAGGTTCCGTCGGTGGGCCGGTCCAGGCAGCCCAGGATATTCATCAACGTGGACTTGCCTGAACCAGAGGGCCCCATGATGGCGATGAACTCGCCTTCCTCGACGGCTGTGCTCACGCCACGCAGCGCGTGGACGGCTATCTCTCCGGTACCATAGACTTTGGTCAAATCCTCGATCTCAATCAGGTTCTCAGTCATGCTGTTCCTCTCACGTATTACGTCACGTCCCGCGTTAGCCGCCAAACATCCGCATCCCTGGGCCACCGGGTGGCATCATTTCTTGCTCAGGCACGTCTGTCTCTGTGCTTTCTTCCACGCCCATGCTGACAACCTCACCAATCTCTAAGCCAGAGATGATCTCAGCGTTCACAAAGTCCATCAACCCCACCTCGACCGGGCGCAACACCATCTCACCGTCTGGTTGGACCACAAAGACGGCATACTGGTCTGGCCCCAATTCGCGCAACGCTTGCAGCGGCACGAGCAGCGTATCCTTGGACTCGGCAGAGATGACTTCGACTTCCGCGTTCATACCGCCGAGCAGATTGGCCGGGTGGGAAGCGAGGTCTACACTCGCCCAGGCCTGGACGGCCAGCGTGCTGTCCACCGTCACCAGCGCCGGGTCCACGCGGATGACCTCACCGGTGAACGTGTCGTCGGGCAGGGCCTCAAAGATGATCTCCACCCGATTCCCCACCGCCACACCGCTCATGTCCGATTCCTCCACCCAGAAGCACAGCAGTGGCTCTTCCAGGTCGGCCAGGGTGATGAAAGAGTCTGTGCCAACGTACTCGCCGGGCATCGCCGTCACCTCCACCACAGTGCCGGAGAAAGGCACACGCAGTTCCGCCGCTTCCAAATCGGCGCGCGCGTCGTCGAGGGCCAGTGCTGCCTGGTCCGCCTTCAGTTCAGCCCGCATCACGGTATCCGTGGTAGGGCCGCTCTGCAGTAACTCCAGATTCTCATGCGCCTGGTAAACCCTGTTCTGGGCCTGGTCCACCTGATTCCAGGCATCCAGTTCCTCCATCTTTGCTTGCTGCGCGACGTCACCCAACCGTCCTTCAGTCAAGCCTCTCTCGTCCCACGCCTCGTCGAAATCCTCCTGGCTGATCTTGCCATCTTCGAACCGTTCCTCTGCCTCCCAGTATTGCTCGGTGTACCACTGATACTCGATGTTGCGGGCGCGCACGGCAGCATCGAGATCGGAGTTGAGGGCGGTGTCGTAGGCGTACCGGGCGACCGTCAACGAAGACTGGGCGTTCTGCACGTCAGCGCGGGCGTCTGCTATCTCAACATCTGTAGGCCCTTCAAGCGTGTCGTCCAGGTCGAGTTGAGCCAGACGGGCCTTGATGTCAGCCTCGGCCACGGCCAATTCTAGATCGCCTGTCTCCAGCCGAGCCAACAGGTCACCCTCCTGGACTTGAGCGCCAACCTCCACTAACACCTCGTCCAGATAACCTCCGCTCTGGAAACCAAGTTCAATCTCAGACGCCGGATTCAACGTGCCAGACCCACTGACAGAGATAACCAGATCGCCCTGATGTACTTGGGCAGTGACAATGGTCTGCTCAACTGTTGTCTGGCCCGGCAAATAAACGTAGATGTAGTAAGCATACCCGCCGCCAGCAGCAATTGCAAGTACAATGATCAGACCGATCCAAAAACCTTTTCGACGAAACATAACCCCTCCAACTGTATCCCACCAGGGCGCAGACTAACGCTGATGCACGCTGGTTTTCTGGTTTATCTGCACACAATCTGCGAGAAGCCGCGTGAATCTGCGTTCCATCATTGCGCCTCCCCCACGCTCACGACCTCTCCGAGTTCCAGCCCGTCGAGAATCTCGGCGTTGGTGTAATCCATCAACCCCACCACGACCGAGCGCATTTCCAGTTCCCCATCGGGGCCGACGACAAAGACCGCATACTGACCTGACGACATCTCCCGCAGCGCCTCCACCGGCACAAGCAGCGCGTTTCTGGTCTCGGCGGCGACGACCTCGACTTCGGCAGTCATACCGAAAACCAGGTTGACTTCTTGTTGGTCACTCAGGCCTACCCTCGCCCAGGACTGAACGGCTGGCGTCCTGTCCACCGTCACCAGCACCGGATCAACGCGGACGATCTCCCCGGCAAAGGGTTCATCGGGCCAGGCTTCGAAGACGATGTTCACCAGGTTGCCCACCGTGACGCTACTCATATCCGCCTCCTCTACCCAGAAACAGACCAATGGCTCCTCCAGGTCGGCCAGGGTGAGAATGGGCGTGCTGGTTCCTACCTGCTTGCCAGCCGTCGCCGCGACATCCATCACGGTGCCGTCGAAGGGCGCGTAGAGTTGTGCCGCTTCCAGGTTGACAAGCGCCTGTTCACGCGCCAGCAACGCTTGATCCACCTCCAGTTCTGCCCGTGCGAGGGTGTCTGTGAGCGGTTCGCTTTGCAGGAGTTGCAGGTTCTCCCATGCCTGGTACACAGATTCCTGGGCCTGATCCACCCGATTCTCGGCCTGCGCTTCCTCGGCGAGCGCCCGGTTGATAGCCGCATTCATCCGCCCCTCGGCCGAGATCAAGGCATTCATTGCGTGGTCATGGTCGCTCTGGCCGATTTTGCCCTCTTCAAACGCTTGTTTCTGTGTCCAGTAATGATTGCGATACCAGTAATACTCGCCGGTGCGGGTATCCACAGCGCCATCAAAGGTGGAGTCAATCGTGGCGTCACAGGTATCCCGCGCGAGTTCCAACTCGGCCTGGGCGCCCCGCAGGGCGGCGCTGGCATCGGCCAGGTCCGCATCGGTTGGCCCTTCGCGAACGTCGGCCAGGTCGAGTTGGGCCAACTCTACTTCGACGTCGGCGTTGGCCAAGGCCCGTTCCAGATCATCCGTCTCCAGCCGGGCTAACACGTCATCTTCCTGTACCTGGTCGCCGACTTCTACCAAGGCCTCGCCCAGCACACCGTTGGTTCGAAAGGTCAGCTCCACCTCAGCCGCAGGTACGAGTTCACCGCTGCCATCAGCCGTGATGACGATGTCACCCCGGTACACCGTCGCCGTCTGCAACGTTGGTTCCTGTGGCTCCTCAGCCAGGGCCAGGGCAAAATAGCGCGTGTAAACCACATAACCACTCCCGGCTGCCAGAAGCAACACGACGATTAGAATGATCCAGGTTCTGTGCTTCTTCATCGAATCTCCTCCGTTCGTTTAACCCTATTTATTCGATGTCATAAGTCAAAGGCAACGCGAAGGTAAAGGCACTGCCCTGATCCTCCGTGCTGTGCGCCCACAAGCGTCCGCCGTGGGCCTCGACCAGGCTGCGGGTGATGGACAGGCCCAGCCCGCTGCCGCCCGTCTCGCGGCTGCGCGCCCGATCGGTCCGATAGAAACGTTCGAAGATGTGGGGGAGATCTTCGGCCGGGATGCCCTCGCCGGTGTCCTGTACCGTCACGTGTACCTCCTCCCCATGCTCCCCGTCTTCCTCAACCCGCTGGGCGCTCACGGTGATCTGCCCGCCGGACGGGGTGTGCTGCATCGCGTTCGACAGCAGGTTGAGCAACACCTGGGCCAGCCGTTGCGGGTCGCCGGTAACCGGTAGTGCCGTAGCGGGTACCCGCGTGTCCAGGGTGATGCCCTTGGCGCGGGCCGCCCCTTGCACGCGATTGAGGACGTCCTGAATCAGATCGCCCATCTCCACCGGCTCAACCTCCATCTGCAACTCGCCCGCCTCGGCCAGGGAGAGCATTCGCAAATCATCAACCAGGCGGCGCAAGTGCGCGACGTCGGTTTGCAACCCGGCGATGACCTCGGGCGTGGGGGTGGTCAGGCCATCCTCGATACTCTCCAACTCAATTTGCAGGACGCTAAGCGGCGTGCGGAGTTCGTGGGCGACGTCGGCCATCGCACGGTGCCGCAGTTCGTGTTGCCGTCCCAACTCCGCAGCCATCGTGTTGAACGCGATAGCCATCTCCCCAAGTTCATCCTGGCTGGTGACGGAGACGCGCTGGGACAAATCGCCGCTGGCAACCTGGCGTGCCGCCTCGGCCAACGCGCGCACAGGCGCGACGATGCGTCGCGCCTGGAACCCGCTGACGACCAGCACAGCCAGCCCGGCCACAACTCCCGCGACCAGCATCAGCCTATTGGCCTGGCGCAGAAAGGCGTCTTCGTAGGAGGTCAACCTCCCCAGCCCTGAGGCGACGATCAATGTACCCACTTGCCGCCCGTTAACGAGAATAGGTGCGCCTTTGTCCAGGCTGGCAGGTAGGAGGCGCACCGATTCGCCCTGGGGATCACTATCGGCGATGAGCCGCCCGTTAGCATCCAGCAGCAACAAACGCTCGTCCCTGGAGTGCAACATCATCTCCGCCATTGGCGCTGGACGGCCTGGCATCTGGCCTGCTGGCTTCCAACTCGCCACCAGTGCTTCGACCCCGCCCCACCCCTCAGTCTGGACGTAGTACTCGGAGAAGAGGGGAGCCAGCCGCCAGGCATACCTTTGCCCGGCGGACGAGATCATGTAAGTGAAACGGTTGGCGGTGATGAGAGTCGCCATCACGACGACCAGGCCGGCGGTCGCCACAATGACGCCCAGGAAACTGAGCGTGAGGCGGGCACGCAGAGATTTCAGGTTTGCGGATTTAGGGTTTGGAGATTGTCTGTCCCCTGCGGTAGTTCCCTTTGGAGAAGATTTCATCTTACATCGTCAATCTTAAGAACACAGATTGCAGGACATCAACGGATGATGAGCATGATCACACTTTTGGCCTCTTTAATCCGTTATTGTCCTGCGATCCGCGTTCTCAACACAGATTACAGGACAGTAACGGATCACTCAAATCAGGCCGCTTCCTTATCACTGAAGCGATACCCTGCACCAAATACGGTGTGGATGTAGCGCGGATGCGTGGGGTCGGGTTCCAGTTTGCGGCGCAGATTGTGGATGTGCACGTCAACGGTGCGCTCGACGCCGTCGTAGACGCCCAGATGTGCCGCTTCCAGCAGTTGCATACGGCTGAGCACCTGCCCCGGATGCTGCACCAGGACGTGCAACAGGCTGAATTCCGTCGGCGTCAGTGGCACAACCCGATCGTCTTCACCGACGACACACCGCTGCGCCGCCACGTCAAAGACAACGTCCCCGAAGTGATAGGTCTTCGTTGCGGGGGGAGTATCCGCCGCTTGCACCCGTCGCAACACAGCGCGGACACGTGCCACCAGTTCGCGGGGGCTAAAGGGCTTGGTGACGTAGTCGTCGGCGCCCAACTCTAGCCCGACGAGTTTGTCGGTCTCTTCGACGCGCGCGGTGAGCATGATGATCGGCACATTCGACTCGCGCCGCAACTCCCGGCAGACGTCCAGCCCGTCCAGACCGGGCAACATCAGGTCCAGCACCACCAGGTCGGGTTTCTCGGCGCGGGCCAGGGACAGCCCGGTGGGGCCGTCATACGCCGCGAGAACATCAAAGCCGGCCTGCTCAAAATACTTGCGCACACCATCTACAATGCGCGGTTCGTCGTCAACAATTAGAATCTTCATCTTGGTACATTATACCGACTCCAGTCGCCGATGGCAACTGGAGTCGGATCGTAGGGAAAGCGTAGCGGTCCTGAGGTTGTCATCGTTTTTGGACTCCGACCTGCTTCGCGCTCTCTCTTGGTCATGGTTGCGTGCTATACTACAGGTCGGCGGACGGGGCTGGACACGCCGGAAAGCGAGGAGTACCTGTGTCGTCGCCCCAGCGTCCACCTCGTTTATCGCCCGGACGACCACGGAAGCCCCCACGCCCTACCCCCACACCAAACCCCGATCCAGATTCCAGCATTTGGAGTATGTGCTCTTCCATCTGCTCGATCCGCTCGTCGGCCTGCTCCTGGGTCATGTGGTCATCTTCCACCGCCTGCTGAAAACGCTCGATCGCAGGGGCGATGAGGGCATCCACGACGTCCTCCAGAGCCACCCCCTGGGCCTCCGCGACATCGGCGACGGTCTGTCCCTCGGCCAGCGCCTCCTGTAACTCCTCGACGGTCACACCCAACGCTTCTACGAGAGCCTGGGGCTGTGCGCCGCCTACGTGCCCGCGGAAGCCGTTGCCTCCCATGCCGAGCCACGATCCGGACTCCAGCTCTTGGAGCAGACCCTCTTCCATCTGCGCGATCCTCTCGCCGGCCTGCTGCTGAGTGATATGGCCATCTTCCACCGCCTGCTGGATGCGCTCGATCATGGGGGCGATGAGGGCGTCCACGACATCCTCCAGGGTCATACCCTGGGACTCCGCCAACTCAGCGACGGTCCCAGCCAGCGCCCCGTGTACCTCCTCGACGGTTAAACCCAACGTTTCGGCGAGAGCCTGGGGTTGCTGGCCGCGCATTCCACGGCCGCCTCGCATCCCGCTCATCCCGAAGCCTCCGTCGGGCCGAGCCCCATCGAAGGGAGGAATACCCTCTGCTGGCGGTGTAGGTTCCTGGGCCAGCACGACGCCGGCCACACCCAGAGCCAATACCACCACCGCCAATACACCTACACTGATTCGCTTGAACATTTTGTATCTCCTTGGATTAGTTGAGGCAAGTCTGTCTTGCCCGATCTGATTTTCCTACCCTTCGATAGAACTCAGGGCAGGCACAAGTATCTGCTTCACATCCATCCGGTCGAATTGGGGTATAGGGATCACCTCCTCGATTGAATTAACGCAAGTATACCAACAAGATGTTCAAAAGTTGTTAAGAGGTTATTGGCGTTTGATTTGACTTCCCCTTCCTCATGGATGTCTCTGAAAGATGGTCCGGTCGAACTTGGTAGGCTTGCTAATGATCCTGTCCTGATGTATACTCACACCTGGCCCTTGGCCCCGATGGTGGACTCTGCGTAGCAATTCTGATAGATCGCATCTGTGGGTGCAACGCACTTCTGCTACAAATTTGCCCGTTCTACGGTGCAATCCACTGCGAGTACCACCGCGAGTACTCGTGGCGGGGCTCGTGGCAGGCTGCTGGACGAAATCGCTGAAGTGGCAAGAAACAAGTGCGTTGCACCTTATAGTGGAGTGGGAACGTAAGATGTATAGAATGCTGGCAACATTAACGCTTGTGGGCCTGTTGCTGGTAATCACGACAGCCGCCAATGCCTCCAGCGCCCTCCATGCCCCCATTGTTCCGCGCGCCCCGGATCGGGAGCATTACCTGCTCTACCCCGACTTCACACGCCGGTACTATTGGGATATCTTCCACGGCGGCACGCTGACGGAGGACACCACGCTCCTAGCCAGTGGTTATCCCTACGTCATCAACGAAGACATTGTTGTACCGCCGGGCATCACGCTGACCATTGAGCCGGGCGTGACGCTCCAGTTCCAGGCGGGCCGTTCGCTGCGTGTGGAGGAAGGGCGACTTTTGGCGGAGGGAACACCCTCCCAGCCGATTGTATTCACCCGTCATGGCACCGACCCGTGGGGCGCTGTTGTTTTCCAAAACAGCGCCGCCGATAACCGCATCGCCTACGCGACGGTGGAATATGCTGGTGCAGCCGACAATCCATATTGGAAGGGTATTAGCGCTTACTACTCGACGCTGTGCGTGGAGCACAGCACCATTCGTCACCTGGATGGGTGGAATACAGGGGTGTACTTGGAAGGCAGCGAGGCTCAAGTGCTGGACAACGTCATCCACGACGTGGGCGAGGACGGGATTCACATTGTGTGGGGGGACGTCGTCGTGCGCGGCAACCACGTCTACAATGCGTACGAAGGCATTGAACTTGAGTTCATGGTCACGCCAGCGGTGTTGCTCGATAATCACGTCCACGACATTGCCGATGACTGCATTGACCTGGACGCTTCGGCAGCAGTCGTCGAGCGCAACGAGTTACACCACTGCGGCGACAAGGGCATCTCGGTTGGGTATCCATCCTCCACGACGCTGGTGAATAATCTGGTCTATGCCACCAGGGAGGGCATTGCAATTGAGGACGGCGCAGTCTCGCGCATCGTGAACAATACGGTGACCGGCAATCAAATCGGTATCGGGTTGCACAGTGCACATGAGCAAGATGGTGGTTTCGCCACACTAGTCAACTGCATCGTGTGGGACAATGGGATAGGTTTGGAAGTGCGCGATGGTTCCGTTATCACCGTCACCCACTCCAATGTCAAGGGCGGCTGGCCTGGCGAGGGAAATATCAATGCCGACCCTCTGTTTCGCGCCCCGCAAGGCAGCGACTACCGGCCACTGGAGAATTCGCTGTGTGTGGACACGGGCACGCCGGTGGGTGCGCCAGATGAGGACATCCAGGGAGGTCCTCGGCCTTGGGGGAGGGGATACGACCTGGGAGCGCATGAGTTGAATGAGTTCTTCTCCTACCTGCCTCTCGTCTTATACAACTACCCGCCCGCCCCGCCCCTTTACCGCCTCTACGCCGACCCCGACGACCTGGACTGGCTGGCGGATCAGAATCCCTACCAGGACGAAACCATCCCCGCCACCTTCTGCGCGCCCCCCGAAGCGGGGGGAGTCAGAGGGGGGTGTTGGGACGTAGACATCCGTTACCGGGGCGACACCGCCCGTCTAATGCCCAAGAAATGCTGGAAAATCTTCTTCCCCGGCTCCGACCTGTTCCAGGGCCAGGGAGAACTGAATCTCAACGCCGACTACGTGGATCAGACACTGCTGCGCAGTTACGTCGGCTACGATCTTTTTACCCGCGCTGACGTGCCCGCTCCGCGCGCTGGCCACGCCCGCCTGTACATCAACGACGAGTACTATGGACTCTTCTCCCAGGTCGAGCAGGTTGACGAACGATTCCTCCATCGTTTGGGCATCGAGATGCACGGCAACCTGTACAAGCCCTTCTACGGTAACCTGGGCCTGGAGGAAAGCGATTGGTGGTATTGGGAGCACTATCCCAAGAAGACCAACAGACAGAGCGGCCACGAGGACCTGGTTGCCTTCATCGAACTGATCAACAACACGCCCGATGAGCAGTTCCCGGATGCCATCACAGAGGTGCTGGACGTCAACGGGTGGCTGGACTGGTACGCCGTCAACATCCTCATTGGCAACTTCGAGATGACGAACAAGAACCACTACCTCTACCATGATTCTAGCACCGGCCGCTGGATGATTCTGCCCTGGGATGTGGACATCTCCTTCGGCCATAACGAGGGTAATCCTTACGGACTTTTCGACAGGGACATCAGTTGGGACAACCCCATTGATACCGGCGCCGATCCGACGAGCAAGTACAATCACCTGATTGACCGCATGATGGACGTGCCGGAGTTCCGCTTCTATCATTGCCGCCGCCTGACGGAGTTGATGGCCGACGAGTTCAGCCCGGCCGAGATGTTCCCGCGCATTGACGAGACTTTCGCCTATATCTACGACGCGGCCATAGCCGACCCCAATCGCTGGCGGCCGGACGAACTCTACGGTACCCCCGGCTTCGAGGACGGGCCGGACGAACTGAAGACTTACGTCACCAACCGCATTCAGTTCCTCGAAGGGGAGATGACCACCTTCTGTCCTGATCTGGAGGTGCCGCTCACGGTCAATGAGTTCCTGGCCGACAATACCAGCACCGTCGCTGACGAGGCCGGCGACTACGACGACTGGATTGAGATCCACAACGGCAGCGGTACGTTGGCCTGGGACCTGGGCGGGATGTACCTCACGGATGATCTCTCCGACCCAACCAGGTGGCAGGTCCCGACCGGCACCCTCGTCTCGCCGGGCGGCACGCTGCTTTTCTGGGCTGACGGCGAGGAGGGCGAGGGACCGCTGCACACTAACTTTACACTGGGCGCGGGCGGAGGGCAGATCGGGCTCTTCGACCGAGACGTATTCGGCAACGCGGCCATCTCCGTGCTGACCTACGCCGCCCAGACGGCCGACACCTCCTACGGACGTTTGCCCGACGGCGGCGAGACCTGGCAGTTCTTCACCGCGCCCACCCCTGGCTGGCTCAATCGCGGCCATCCGCCCGTCATCAGCCCCGCGGCCCACACGCCGGCCTGGCCCACCAGTAGCGACACCGTCACCATCACAACGGTCATCACCGATGAGGGGGCTATCACGGCCACGTTGTGGTACCGCACCTTCGCGGCGGGGGCGGAGCCGCCGGACTACCAGTTCGCACCAATGCACCCCGCCGGTGGGAGTGGGACAAGTTGGCAACTTGTCCTACCTGCCCAGACCGACGGCACCTGGGTGGAGTACTACGTCGAGGCGCAGGACGAGGCGGGGATGGTAACCGTGGACCGTCCCGGCTGGCCACAGGGGGACTATCGTTACATCGTCGGCTGGCAGCGCCCGCCGCTCTACATCAACGAACTGATGGCGCTCAACACCCATACGCTTGAGGACGGGGACGGCGACCACGACGACTGGATCGAACTCTACAACGGAGGGCCGGTGGACATTGACGTGGGCGGGATGTATCTCTCCGACAACATTGACCAGCCTGACCCTGAGCAACTCGACGAGTTGCACATCTACCAACTTCCGCCCGGCACAACCGTGCCAGCCGGCGGTTTCCTGCTCCTCTGGGCCGACGGCGACGGCACGGGCGACCATCTCAGTTTCAAACTGTCCGGTGCGGGGGAGTACGTGGGCCTGTTCGACAGCGAGGCCGGCCACTACGCCCCTATTGACGCCGTCTACTTCCCCCCGCAGACGCCGGACGTCTCCTGGGGCCGCTTCCCCGACGGTTCGACTGGGCTCACCACAAGCGGGGACGATGCGTGGCACGCGATGGACATCCCCACGCCTGGCGAGCCTAACCTGCTGCTACCACCACAGTTCCTGGAGGTGACACGCACCCCCCTGTGGCCCGGCGCGGGCGAGGGTGTGACCGTGACCGCCGCCATCACCGCTGGCAGCCCCATCGTCTCCGCTACGCTGTGGTACGACACCGGGACCGGCTTCCAGGCCGCACCGATGCACGTCTCTCCGAAACCAGGTTTTTTCCTGAAAACCTGGTTTCTGGATGAGGAAGCCGACGTCTACGTTGCACAGATTCCTCCGCAGCCCGAGGGCACACTGGTGGACTACTACCTGGAGGCGATTGACAGCATTGGCCAGACAACGTTGCACCCGCCCGCTGCCCCCACGGTCACGCACCGCTACCTGGTCGGTTACGCGCCTCCGGCCCTGCTCATCAATGAGTTCCTGGCCGATAACGAGAGCATCAACCAGGACGAGGCGGGGGAGTATGACGACTGGCTGGAACTGTACAACGGTAGCCCGATCACGGTGACGCTGGACGGAATGTACCTCACGGACGACCTGAGCGAGCCGACGAAGTGGCAGTTCCCGGCCTCCACCACCATCCCGCCGGGCGGCCACCTGCTGGTGTGGTGCGACGAGGACGCGGGACAGGGTCCGCTGCACGCCAACTTCAAACTGAACCGGGACGGGGAGGAGATCGGCCTCTTCGCCGATGAAACCCACGGCAACGTTCCACTGGATACTATCGTCTTCGGCCCGCAGCAGGAGGACGTCTCCTACGGCCGGCGGCCGGACGGGTCGGATACCTGGGATTTCCTCAATCCACCCACGCCGGGGGCGAGCAACGGGTAGAGCGTCTACAAGAGTTGTGGTAAGGGCCGGGGTGATAGGTCTGCTCGTAGAGTTCGGTCTGGAGTTGTAACAGGTTGCGCTCCATATCGAACTCGAAGGCAGCGACCTCGACCCGGCTTCGCTTGCCCTTGAAGCAAGTTTTCTACTTCCGCTCCCACTGGATCGCCAGATCCAGTGGCCCAGACCAGTAGTGGGACGGGGGCCTGCCGGTCCCCTGGGAGCAAGTTCTCTACTTCCGCTCCCACTGGATCGCCAGATCCAGCGGCTCAGATCAGTAGCGGGACGGGGGCCTGCCGGTCCCCTGGGAGCAAGTTTTCTACTTCCGCTCCCACTGGATCGCCAGATTCAGTGGCCCAGACCAGTAGTGGGACGGGGGCCTGCCGGTCCCCTGGGAGCAAGTTCTCTACTTCCGCTCCCACTGGATCGCCAGATTCAGTGGCCCAGACCAGTAGTGGGACGGGGGCCTGCCGGTCCCCTGGGAGCAAGTTCTCTACTTCCGCTCCCACTGGATC
>JAUWNP010000118.1 GCA_030612585.1 Anaerolineae bacterium | reverse complement strand
CCAGCGGCGGCGATTCATGTCGTCCACGTCGGTCCCGTGGCCGGGCAGGAGTGGCGCGGAGACGGTGAGACCGCGGGCGTTCAGGTAATCACCGACGGGGCGCATCTCGGGCGGGGAGCCGGTGAAGCCGTGGATGAGCAGCACGCCGGTAGGGCCACCATCCAAGAGGAACGCGGATGGATCCAGATGAGAATGTTGGGTCATGTTTCTACCTCGTTAACTGGTTAGAGGTTGGAGATTAGAGATTGGAGATATGATTCGCAGCGCAGGAGCGCCAGCGCGCTGTGGCCGTCCATCACCTCGCCGTTGCGAGCCATCTCGAGTGCTCGCTCAGGTGGCACCAGGTGTACCTCTATGATCTCGCTTGACTCGCGCTGCGGTTCGCGGCTTAGTCGAACGCCGCGGGCCAGCACGATGTGGCAAATCTCGTCAATGATGCCGACGCCAGGGCGAAAGGAGCCGACGTAGTGCCAGTCGTCGCTCTCGCCTCCTATCTCCTCGGCCAGTTCCTTCTTTGCCAGGTCGAGAGGGCTGCCAGTGAAATCGTGGAAGCCCCCGGCGACGACCTCCCAGCACCAGTCATCCAGCGTGTAGCGAAACTGGCGGATGAGGACGACCTGCCCATCGGCAGTCACCGGCACTACCCAAACCGCGCCAGTGGACTGGATGTAGACGTAGGGGGCTACGTGGCCGTCGGGCCAGCGCACCTGGTCCCGCCGCACGCGGAACATATGGTGGGTGTACGGATAGTCGGTGGCCAGGCACTGCCAGCCAAACGGGACCCCGTTAGGTTTGTCGGTTTCGGGCAAAGAGACCCTCCCTTGCACTCCAGAGCGTTCTGTGTGCTATTGTAGCACACTTCACCTGGAGTTCAAGGCTCAGGGCACCTTCGTGCTTGACAAACGGCTCAACCTCATGCTATATTGTATTTGCTGAGATTGGGAGGGGAGGTTCATCTATGAAAGTATCCGCCATCGTTCCCACCCGCATAGACCTGGCCGGTGGCACTCTCGACGTCTACCCGCTCTACCTCTTTGAAGACGGCGGGCTGACCGTAAATGCCGCTGTCAATATCTACGGCCACGTGACCGTGGAGGAGCGACCCGATGCCCTGATTCACATCCACTCCGAAGACTCCGGCGCGGAGGAAACATTCGCCAGCCTGGCCGAGATGCCAATGGGCGGAGATCTGGATCTGGCCAAGCGGGCTCTGCGCTTCTACCGGCCTCATTGTGGCTTGAACGTCACCCTCCGCAGCGAAGCGCCGCGCGGCTCCGGATTGGGGGCGTCGTCGGCACTGCTCATGGCCCTCTCCAGCGCGCTGAACGAGATTGAGAACATGGGCCTGAGCAAAGATCGGATCATTGACCTGGGAGCCAATATTGAGGCGCAGGTCATCGGCATCCCGACCGGCAAGCAGGATTACTTCCCGCCCCTGTTCGGCGGTGTCTGCAGCATCTGGTTCGACGTGGACGGCCACCGCCTGGAGCGACTGGACGAGGGCAACGATCTGATCGCCCGTCTCAACGAACGGCTCATCCTCACCTTCACCAACATCAACCGCTTCTCCGGCGTCACCAACTGGGCCATATTGAAAAGGTACATTGAGAAAGAAGGGGACACCGTGGCCCACCTGCGGCGCATCAAAGAGGTGGCCCGGGCCTTGCGCCAAAGCCTGGTCGCCAGCGACCATTCGGCTGAGTGCTCACGGCGAAGCCTGGACGAGTTCGCCCATCTGCTGGCCGTGGAGTGGGAGAACCGCAAGGCCCTGGCCGAGGGGGTCACCACGCCAGAGATTGATCGCCTTATCGCCGCTGCCGAGGCCAAGGGCGCTCGCGCCAGTAAACTCTGCGGCGCGGGTGGCGGTGGTTGCATGATCACCTACGCCGAGCCAGAAAACGTGCCTGCCGTGAGAGAGGCACTGGTGAACGCCGGAGCCACGCTGATGCCATTCCGCATCGTGCCGGAGGGCATCCGTCTGGAGACCCGCGACTGAAGGATCTTACCCTCTGGATAGGGCCCACGAGTTGATCCGCTGGCCCAAACAGTCCGTTCAAGCCAAAGGGACTTCGCCAGCGAAACGCGCTGACTTGCGGGTGTAGCGAGACAGTGGTAAAATGTACATCAAGTACAAGATGTACAGGAGGAGGTGTTATGGCAACAACCGTGAACGTGGCGACCGCCCGCAGCAACCTATCTGAACTGCTCAACCGGGTGGCCTATGGCGGCGAGACCGTCATCATTGAGGCACGAGGCAAGCCCAAAGCAGCACTGGTGAACGTGGACTGGTTTGCCGCTGGTGGGATGACGGGCAAGAGCGGGGGCAGTAAGCCGCTGATTGTGGCCACGCCGGACGTGCGCAGCGGAAAGCCGCGCATCGCCGGGCGGCGTATTACCGTGTCCGACGTAGCCATCTGGTACGAGCGTATGGCGATGACACCGCAGCAGATCTCCACCACGTATGACCTCTCGCTAGCCGAGGTCTACGCTGCACTGGCCTACTACCACACCCATCAAGGTAAGATCGAGGCTGAGATTGAAGAGAGCCTCCGATTTGCAGCCGCCCTCCGACGCCAGGCCCCATCACCGCTAGATCACAAACTGCAGGACGACCATGGCCAGAGCCCTTCGCTTCCACCTGGATGAGCACATCAACCCAGCCATTGCCGATGCCCTTCGGCGGAGAGGAATTGACGTCACGACAACTGCCGAGGCCGGTTTGTGCGGTGCAGATGATCAGAGCCAGATCTCCTACGCCTGGCACGAGCGCCGCGTGATCGTGACGCACGACGACGACTTTCTGCGTTGGCATAGCCGGGACATCCCACATGCAGGAATCGCCTATTGTCGCCAAGAGGCGTACAGCCTGGGCCAAATCATCGAGATGCTGATCTTGATGCTCGACACACTCACCCCGGAAGAGATGATGGGGCAGATTCAGTTCCTGTGACCCTATGACTCAGCATTTGCTTCCCCAGCCCAAAGAATTTTCAGTGCTTGACGGCACGTTCTCTCTCAACGCCGACACTCTCGTCATCATCCCCGCCCAAGCCAGCGAGAACACCTTTTTCGCCGCCAGGCAACTTCAGGACGAGGTGTGCCGGGCCGCCCGTTTGACGTTGCCCATCGTCAAAGCCTTCGCCCCGCCCCGCTCCAAAAACGTCATCCTGCTCGCCTGCGGGCCGGAGCAGACAGCGGCCTTTGGTCTCGAGCCGGTCGCCAGCAGCGCGCCGGAGGCTGTGACGGCACAATCTTACGCCCTGACCATCACACCGGCCCGCATCACCCTCTACGCCAACACACCCACCGGCCTCTTCTACGCCATCCAAACCCTGCGCCAACTGATACGACTGCACTATAATCCGTCGCTGTCCTGCCATCCGAGTTCTCAGGCCCAGACCCTGCCTGCGCTAACCATCCGGGACTGGCCCACGCTGCCCTATCGCGGCCTCATGCTCGATGTCTCCCGTCGCAAAGTGCCGACGCTGGCCACGCTCAAGCAACTGGCCGAAGAACTCAGTCACTACAAACTCAACGTCCTACAATTCTACACCGAGCACACCTTCCAGTTCACCCGCCATCCCAAGATTGGGGCCGGCTGCGGTTCCCTCAGCAATCAGGACATCCTGGAACTGGACAGTTTCTGCCGTGCTCGCCACGTCGAACTGATGCCCAACCTGCAGTCTTTTGGTCACGCCCGCAACACGCTTCTCATCCCAGAGTACCAGCACCTGGCGGAGACAGAACTTCTCTGGACACTGAGTCCAGCCTTTGAGGAGACTTACACACTGCTGGACGAACTCTACGCCGACATGCTGCCCGCCTTCACCTCCACCACCTTCAACGTGGACTGCGACGAAACCTACGACCTGGGCCAGGGAGCCAGCAAAGCCCTGGCCGACGAGATCGGCGTTGGGCGTGTCTATCTCAATCACGTCCTGCGTGTGCGCGAACTGGCCGCCCGCTACGGACGGCGCATCCAGGTCTGGGGTGATATCCTGCTCCATCATCCGGAACTCATCGGCGAACTGCCCGACGACGTCGTCCTGCTCGACTGGCACTATCATCCCGCCGATGAGTACCCCACCGTGAAAGTCTTCGCCGAGGCCGGGCGGCGGTTCTGGGTCTGCCCCGGCGTCGGTTCCTGGAACAGCATCTTCCCGCGCCTCTACGGGGTGAACGTCAACATCCGCAACCTCGTGCGCGACGGCGTGGCCGCTGGCGCTGAGGGGATGCTCAACACCGACTGGGGCGACCACGGCCACTACCAACCCCTGGGCTTGAGTTGGTACGGCTACGTCTTTGGCGCAGCCCAGGGCTGGACCGGTGGCATGACGACCGATGAGGACTTCGAGGCCGCCTTTGGCCCGCTCTTCTTGGGTCTGGAGCACGAACGGGTCTTAACCGCGATTCACCAACTGGCCCGCACTAACACCCTACCCGGCGTCGCACAGGTCAACCGCTCACACACCATCCTGGCCCTGTTCGACGAGCCGCTGACCGGCGCTACGGTGGAAGGCGAAGACGCGCTGCCCGCCGAGACGCTGACCAAGATGCGCATGCTGGCCGAGGAAGCCGCCACCACCGTTCAAATGAGCGCTCACGGCGAAGCCTTCGACGGACCGGCCCCTGGCCATCCCCGTGAACTGACGCTGCGCGAGATAGGTTTCGCCGCTCGCCTGACCGGTTATGCCGCCCGCAAGGTGACACTTTCGCAGGAGATTCGCCAGGGGCTGCGCACCCCGGACCTGGATGCAGACCGCATATACAGGTACATCCTGGCCCTCAAAGCGCTCGATGTGGAATTGGAGAGACTGCGGGCGGAGTTTGAAACGGACTGGCTGGCCCGCGCTCGCCGCAGCGAAATCCACGTCGCACTGGGGTACTACGCCAACCTGCGCACCCGCTACCGGGCCGCTATCAACTGGCTGGAGGCACAACACCGTGCGCTAACGAAGGGGCAGCCCATGGACGCCGACCTGAATACCTACGACACCGGCGACTACCGCACCCTGTGGCAGAACTGGCCCGATTGAACCTGCACACTTGCCTACTTGCGCACTTGCACACTTGCCTACTTGCGCACTTGCCCACTTGCCTACTTGCACACCTGAAAGGAGCCCTATGTCCCCACCTTTGACCGCCGTCCTGATCGGCGCTGGCAACCGGGGCTACGATGCTTACGGCTCATACGCCTTGGCGCACCCGGATGAAATCCGCTGCGTAGCCGTTGCCGAGCCGCACGCTGTCCGCCGCGCCCGCTTCGCCCAGGCCCACGCCGTCCCCCCGGAGCGCCAGTTCCGCGCCTGGGAGGACCTCCTCGCCCAGGGACAGATCGCCGATGTCGCGCTCGTCTGCACGCTGGATCGGCTACACACCGCACCCGCCATCGCCGCACTGGAGGCCGGCTACGACGTCCTGCTGGAGAAACCTATGGCCACCAGCCTCGCCGACTGCGTGCGGTTGGTGCAAGCCGCCGAGCGCACCGGACGGTTGCTGCAAATCTGCCACGTCCTGCGCTATACCACTTTCTTCTCCACCCTCCACGACATCATCATCTCGGGCCGCCTGGGCGACGTCATCACCGTCGAGCATCGAGAAAACGTCTCATACTGGCACATGGCCCACTCCTACGTGCGTGGCAACTGGCGCAACAGCAAGATCGAAAGCCCCATGATCATGGCCAAATGCTGCCATGACCTCGACATCCTGTACTGGAACCTGGGGCTGGTGACGCGGCTCAACTCCTTTGGCTCGCTGATCCACTATCGCGCCGAGAACGCGCCACCGGGAGCCCCGGAGCGTTGCACCGACGGCTGTCCGGTCGCTGATGACTGCCCCTGGTACGCGCCGCGCCTATACATAGAACTGGTCCCGCTGATGCGCATAGCACGACACTCACACGCTGCGCTAGAACGACTGGGAGCCGCCTCCTACCTCGATCACCCCGCGCTCACAAGTGTGGCCCGCCGCCTGATACCCGGCCTGGATGCGATCCTTGATTATCGGGGTTGGCCCATCTCTGTTATCTCCGAGGACGCCAGCCTGGAGGGTCGGCGGCAGGCGTTGGAGACCGGGCCGTATGGTCGCTGCGTTTACCACTGTGACAACAATGTAGTAGATCACCAGACAGTCAACATGGAGTTCGAGAGTGGTGCCTCGGGGGTTCTGGTGCTGCACGGTCACTCCCACAGGGAGGGTCGCACTATGCGCTACGATGGCACCCGCGCTACGCTGCGTGGTCACTACTACCTCAACGACCACGAAATCCAGATTCACGATCACCTCACGGGTAAGGTGGAGGTCATCCGATCCACCGTTGACCCTGCCGGTGCCAGCGGCCACGGCGGCGGTGATGTGGGGCTGATGGCCGCCTTCGTCCGCGCTGTGCGCGACCCGTCCTACGCGCTGACCACCGCCCGCGCGTCGCTGGAGAGCCATCTGATGGCCTTCGCCGCCGAAGAGGCCCGGGTGAATGGAAACATCGTTTCCATGGACGAATTCCGCCGCCGTTCCGAAAAGCGGTAGAAACCATCCTCACCCAGTTGATAGAATCCGGCCTGACGGCGCTGGGGGTCAATCAGCCAGTACTCGCCTACTCCTGCGGCTTCGTACTCGTAGAATTTGGCCCCATTACGCGGCACGCACTACGTTCCCACGGGCGCGCAGACGCACAACAGCCTTGGTCATCTCAGCAGCGATGGCCGGCACAAATATCAGCGGCAAGACGACGATCCACTCCTGCATCCCTAGCGGCATCGTGTTGAAAATGGGCTGGAGGAAGGGAACGTAGACCACGCTGAACAGCAAGACGACGGAAAGCAGCACAGCGTACTGCATGTACTTGTTGCTGAAGACGCCCAGGCGGAACAGAGAGGCGCGCTCCGAGCGGGCAGTGTAAGCCCGCACCAGTTCCGAGGCCGAAAGCGTGACGAAAGCCATTGTCTGTGCCAGCAGTGGATTAGATGGCTCCCATCCCAGGCCGAGGAAGTAAGCGGTCAGCACAGCAGTTGTGATGGCAATGGTTTGCACGACGGTACCAGCGACCATGAAGCGGTTGATGATCGGCTCGCGCACGGGGCGTGGCGGCTGCTCCATGATGTCGGGGTCGCCTTTCTCCATCCCCAACGCCAGCGCCGGTGCCCCGTCGGTCAGAAGGTTGAGCCACAACAACTGGATGGCGGTCAGCGGCTGCGACTGGCCGGCCAGAGTAGCCAGGAAGATGACCATAATCTCGGCCATGTTACACGAGATCAGGTAATAGACGAACTTGCGGATGTTGGAATAGATAATGCGTCCTTGCTCGACGGCCGAGACGATGGAGGCGTAGTTGTCATCGGTGAGCACCATGTCGGCCGTCTCCTTGGAGACGTCAGTGCCGGTGATACCCATGGCCACGCCGATGTCGGCCCGTTTGAGGGCCGGGGCGTCGTTGACGCCGTCACCGGTCATGGCCACCACGTGACCCCGCGCTTTGAGCGCCTCGACGATGCGCACCTTGTGCTGTGGGGAGACGCGGGCGAAAACGTCCACGTCCTCTATGCACCCAGCCAGTTGCTCGTCGGAGATGTCATTCAGTTCCGCGCCGGTGAGCGCTTTGCCGTCGGGCCGCAGCAGACCGATTTCCTGCGCAATGGCGCGGGCAGTATCGGGATAGTCACCAGTGATCATCATCGTGCGGATGCCCGCCCGCCGCGCCCTCTCCACCGCTGGCCCGACTTCCGGCCGGGCCGGATCCGTCATCGCCACCAGCCCAATCAGTGTCAGGCCACTTTCAATCGTCTCCGCGCTGACCTCGGCTGGCAGTTCATCCAGATGGCGATGGGCCACGGCCAGGACGCGCAGTCCCGCGCGCCCCAACTCACGGTTGACGTTCTCGATGTGCTGGCGGCGACCCGGCGTGAGTGGCACGTCCACGCCATCCTCCAGGATAACATCGCAGAAGGGCAGCATCACATCGGGTGCGCCTTTGACGTAGGCGACGTATTGCCCCCCCCCTTGCCCCCCCCCAGAGCGGGATGGAGAACCGTCTACGCGGTGGATGGTGCTCATGCGCTTGCGTTCGCTGTCGAACGGTACCTCAGCCACGCGAGGCAGTCTCTTTTCGACCTCGTCGCGCCATAGGCCGGCTTTGGCCGCTACCACCACCAATGCCCCTTCCGTCGGATCACCCACCATGCGGTACCGCTGCCCATTGGCCTCGGACTCGGGCGGTTCCAGTTGGGCGTCGGAGCAAAGCATACCCCCGGTGAGCAGGGTCATGATCTCGGCGTTATCGTGCGGGTCGGCCGGTTCGCCGTAGTGGTCGAACTCGCCCGTGGGCTGATAGCCCTCGC
Organism: Anaerolineae bacterium; assembly: GCA_030612585.1. The sequence goes on along the minus strand of JAUWNP010000118.1, from coordinate 4,937 downwards.
CGCTCACGTCCAGCCGCAGGTTCGCCACGTAGAGCCGCACGGACATCATCTCGTTCTGGGTCAACGTACCGGTCTTATCGGAGCAGATGATAGTGGCCGAGCCCAGCGTCTCCACCGCCGGCAGGCGTCGGATGAGGGCATTGCGCTGCACCATCTCGCGCATTCCCAACGCCAGGCAGATGGTGACGACGGCGGGCAGCCCCTCCGGGACAGCAGCAATCGCCAGGCTGACCGCGACGACGAAAAGTTCCACAATCTGCTGCTGGGCCTGCACCAGGTAGGGCATCAGTCCCTGGCTGGCGAGGACGGAGAGATCGGTGCCCTGGATGAGCGCCTCAATGAAGACGATGCCACAGATAGCCAGCGAACCCCAGCCCAGCCACTTGCCCAGTTGATCGAGACGACGTTGTAGCGGCGTCGGTTCCGGTTCGTAAGACTGAATCATCTCGGCGATGATACCCATCTGTGTCTGCATGCCGGTGGCAATGACGATGCCGGCGCCACGCCCATAGGTAATAGTAGTACCTGTGAGCGCACTGTTGACCCGGTCGCCCAGGGGCACGGCCTCCGATAATGCCACGTCGGCCACTTTTTCCACCGGCACCGATTCGCCCGTGAGCGACGCTTCGTCAATTTTGAGGTTCACGCTCTCGATGAGGCGCAGGTCAGCCGGGACGTAGTTGCCGGCTTCAAGGAAAACGACGGCGCCGGGCACCAGTTCGCGGGCCGGGATGATGACACGGTGGCCGTCACGCAGCACGTGGGCGTCGGGGGCAGCCATCTTCTTGAGCGCCGCCAGTGCCTCCTCCGCCTTGCTCTCCTGAACCACGCCCAGCACGGCGTTGAGGACAACGATGGCCATGATTGCGCCAGCCTCTAGCACCTCCCCCAGCAGGAAAGAAACAACTGCGGACACAAGGAGGATGACTATGAGGAAGTTGTCGAATTGCCCCAGCAATAGTCGCCAGAAGCCGGGCCGGGGCCGCTCGGCCAGTTCGTTAGTGCCATACTGGGCCAGGCGGGCCTCCGCCTCGGCTGCCGTGAGCCCGGTCGCCGGGTCGGTTCCCAGAGTCTCGGCCACTTCCTGGATGGTACGGCTATGCCACGGACTTGTCTCTGTCTCCATATGCTCCTCGCTATAGTTGTCAGAATGTCACCGCCGGTTGATTATAGCATATTCACGTTGGGCGGCAAGAGCGCGCTTGACGAATACCTGGCCTCGGATATACTCTCCTGTGTGGAGGTGATCTATGAATAACACGATTGTGCTCGACGGCGAGAGTCTGACCATCGAGGACGTGGTCGCCATCGCCGGCGGCTGCCCCGTCGGGCTGGCCTCCGAAGTCCTGCCACGCATCCGCCGGTCCCGCGAGGGAGTCGAACGACTGCTGGCTCGCGGCGAGGTGGCCTACGGCATCACCACCGGCTTCGGGGCTTTTAAGGACCGCATCATCCCCCTGGAGCAGGTAGCCGAATTGCAGCGCAACCTGGTGCGCAGCCACGCCGCCGGGGTAGGCAAGCCGCTGGACGAGCAGGCGACGCGGGCGACGCTGGCCATTCGAGCCAACACGCTGGTCATGGGCTACTCCGGCGTGCGGCTGGAGGTGATCGAGGCGCTGTTGGCACTGCTCAATCGCCGGGTGCATCCCATCATCCCCAGCATCGGCTCGCTGGGTGCCAGTGGCGACCTGGCTCCCCTGGCCCACCTGGCGTTGGTGCTCATCGGCGAGGGGGAGGCCATCTACGAGGGACAGTGGCTGGACGGGGCCGGGGCGCTGAGGCAAGCAAGGCTCGAGCCGCTGGAATTGCAGGCCAAGGAGGGGTTAGCGTTAGTCAACGGGACGGCGATGACAACCGCGCTGGGTGCTCTCGCCGTCCACCAGGCCGAGAACCTGGTGCGCGCCGGGGACACCGCCGGGACGCTAAGCCTGGAGGCGCTGCACGGCACCACGATGGCCTTCGACGAGCGGCTGCACGCCGTACGACCTCACCCGCGCCAGGTGGACTGCGCCGCCTATCTGCGCCGCCTGCTGGAGAACAGTACCTTCGTCCGCCCCCACGACCCGCGCAACATCCAGGATGCCTACACGCTGCGTTGCATACCCCAGGTGCACGGGGCCGTGCGCGATACGGTCGCCTATGCCCGCTGGGCGGTGGAGATCGAACTGAACTCGGTCACCGACAACCCGCTCATCTTCTTCGACGAGACCGGCGCGCCGGAGGTGATTTCGGGAGGTAACTTCCACGCCGAGCCGCTGGCGCTGGCGCTGGACTACATGGCGATCGGCATCACGGAACTGGGAAACATCAGCGAACGGCGCACGGCGCGGCTGGTGGACGCAGCGGCCAACGGCGGGGTGTTGCCGGCCTTCCTCACCCGTCACGGCGGGCTGGAGAGCGGCTTTATGATCGCCCAGTACACGGCGGCGGCGCTGGCCTCGGAGAACAAGGTGCTCTCGCACCCGGCCTCGATTGACAGCATTCCCACCTCGGCCAACACGGAGGATCACGTCAGCATGTCCGCCACAGCCGCCCGGCAGACCACCTGGGTGCTAGGCAACACCGAGCGCATCATCGCCATCGAACTCTTCAGCGGGGCACAGGGGATAAACTTCCGGCGCGAGGTACTGGGGCCGGAGGCGCAACTGGGGCGGGGCACCCAGGCGGCCTACGACCTCATCCGCCGCCACGTGCCCTTCATCGAGCACGACGAGCCGCTCGCCCCGCACATCGAGGCATTGACGGAACTGGTGTGCAGCGGGGAATTGGTGCGGGCGGTGGAGGCGGCGCTTACTCCCACCACCGGCCATCCTCTTTGACAGCAGATACTGACCAATGCAGTGTACCACAGGATGGCAAACCGCCCAGGCTGCTCCAGCTCCGGTTTCGGAGTATAATAGATTGCACGAGGAGGTGAAACATGGTCTCCAGAATTGTTGAAGCGGTCTACGAGAATGGGGTACTGCAACCAGTGGAACTCCTTTCGCTGGCTGAGCACGAGACCATTTGGCTTGGAATTCTTGAGGGCAAGGAGATAGAGACTCTCCACCCCCATATCACCCGCATCCCTGACGTATGCGGAGGTCGTCCGGTTGTCCGAGGCACCCGCATCCCCGTTCAGACCATCGTTGGCTACTACAAACAGGGCTTAAGCGTGGATGAGATTCTGGCCGGATTGCCCCACTTGACAGCGGCCCAGGTCTTCGATGCGTTGAGCTACTACCACGATCATCAGGCCGAGATCGAGGCTGACATCGTTGCTGCCGAGCCTGGGCCCTTGCTGGCCCGCTATGGATTGCGGATGGAGCCCGACGGTCGCGTCGTACCCGTCGAGTGACGATGGCTGAAGAGACAAGCAAGACCCTATTCATTCGACTGCTCCGAAAATAGCCCAACGCTCCCACGTCATTTCGAGCAAGCGCAGCGAGTCGAGAAATCTCGTTCCCGTGTGCGCGAGATTCCTCGACTTCACTCCGCTGCGCTCCGTTCCGCTCGGAATGACGGTTACATCATTTTCACCCTTGGTGGTGAGCCAGGGATCATGATGACTGCTTCGAAAATAGATGTGGGACAAGATGCCATCTTGTCTTACGCTCGCTTCATTTTCGTCCTTGGTGGTGAGCCGAGGCTCATGGTAACTTCTCGGTAAACTGGGGTTTGACAGATGAGAAACCGGGTTTTCCAGAAAAAACCCAGTTTCTTTCCCCGAATTTTTGAGAACATACATCCGCATCACGTTTCACGGCCTGATCTGTCATTGTTCATTGTTCATTGTGTCATTGTTCACTGATCATTGAATTCCCCACCAGTACATATCCCCCAGTTTCTGGTGCTCCTCCCGCAGCCGCACGTAACTCTCGTACCGGTGCCGGCTCACCTGTCCCTCCTCCACCGCCTGGATGACCGCGCAGCCCGGCTCAACGGTGTGAGCGCAGTCGGAGAATCGGCAATGGGCTACTAACGGAGCGATATCTGGGAAATAGGCGTCCAACTCCTCCGGGTCCACGTCGAAGAGGGCCAGGGCGCGGATACCGGGGGTATCGGCCACCCAGCCGCCCACGTCCAGCGGGACGAGTTGCGGCACAACGGTGGTATGACGGCCCTTGCGAGTGGCCTGGCTCACCTCCTGCACCCGTAACCCCAGGTCGGGCTGCATCGCGTTGAGCAGGCTGGTCTTGCCTGTGCCGGATGGACCCACGAGCGCCGAGAGTTTACCCCGCAACGTACCGCGTAATTCGTCCACCCCCTTCCCGGTGACGGCACTGGTGTAGAGCACCGAGTAGCCAATCTCGTGGTAAATGCCGAAGAGCGCCTGCGCCCCTTGGTCGTCCACCAGGTCAATCTTATTGGCGCACACGACGGTGGGGATATGTTGTATCTCGGTCCCGACCAGCAACCGGTCGAGCATACGCAGATGCGGGGAAGGTTCCGCACAGGAGAAGACAAAGACCGCCTGGTCAGGATTAGCTATGAGGACCTGCTCCCGCTCAGACAGGTAACCAGCCCGATTCCAGCGGCGGAAGTCACGCCCACTGGGAGCCAGTCGCGTCAACGCCCGTTCCCGCTCGGCGATTTCCTCGATCATCCCGCTGCCGTCCTCGGCCAGGCTGATGCGCACCCGGTCACCGACGGCCACCAGATCGGTGTCGCGCCGCTCGTGCTTGAGTCGCCCCCGTACCCGGCAGATAAAATTTCCAGCGTCAGTGCAAACAGTGAAAAAACCGCTCTGCGCTTTGATGATCAGACCGTCTAGCAAATCAGGCGTCTCCAATGAACAATGAACAATGAACAATGAACTGTAGAGTCCATTAATGATGTACCCTTAACAGTCCAGAATAAGTGTACCCCCTGCCTGCACTAGAAAGCGTGGTATAGTTCTCTCCTGAAACCTTTGACATAAGGAGAGAACGATGACGCGTCGAGCGCCTCTTACCGTT
>JAUWNP010000119.1 GCA_030612585.1 Anaerolineae bacterium | reverse complement strand
CCCGGGGGCCCCCCGGGGCAAATGGCAACACCCCCCCGCCCCAAATACTTCATGGGGGGTTTTTGCCCCCGTTTGCCCACACAAACGGGGGGGCGCCCCGCCAAAAACCCCCCCCCCCCCCCCCCACACATCCCGGCGTGTGGTTTTCCCGCGCCGGGCTCTTCGGGCATTCGTACATCCTCGCTTCCGCAGTATGCCACTGACGCGGCGTCCATGCTATCCCGCAGCGAGGTTGGCCTTGCTGATCCGGCCCTACCGTGACTACTTCTCCACCCCCACCAACGCTCTGCCCCCCGCCAGCGCCCTCAACAGGTCACGCCGCGTGAGCGCCCGCTTGCCGTCTATCTCTACCGCGCCTGCCTTGTCGTCGGCCATCTTGTTCAGCGCCTCGATCCATGCCGCGCTCTGCACCGGCGTGTGGCGGATGCGCCACCGCTCGACCCAGACGGGCAGTTCACCGGCGTTCGTGACCCGCTGGTGAACCACGGTCTTGCTCACGCCCTGCGACTCGAAGGTGAACTCGTATTCCTCGTACTCGGGCTTGACCGGGCAGACCTGCATGCACGCGCCGCACTTGATGCAGTAGTAATCGGCCAACACTAACTCGCCCTCGCCCTGCCCTGAGCCTGTCGAAGGGTCATCAATATGCAACGCACGGGTGGGGCAGATGTCGGCGCAGGCCAGGCACCCTTCGACGCATTTCTCGCTCCTCAGTTCCACCTTGCCCTGCCAGGGCTGCACCACATGGAACGCGCCACCGCTAGCGATCTCACACTGGCGACAACGGATGCAATGTTCATCGTCCACCACCAGCGTATCCTGCTCCTCGTCGTGGCTGATGACCTCCGTCGGGCAGTTGTTTATCACGAACACCTTCCTGCTCCAGTCAAATTTCTTTTTGTCGAACGTCGTAGACTGGATCAGGTCTGGGAAAGCCTCATAAGTCAACACGGGATTCTCGCGCTCGCCGTTGATGGTCATGGTGATGGCGTTCTTGGGACACATCACCCTTGGGGCAGACCAGCGGCCCAATCTGACAGCCGACGCACTTGTCGCGATCCAGTTCCAGGACATAACGCCTGGTGATCATCCTCCGTTCCAGGATGAGTTTTCCATCAGTCTCGTGCTTGATGGTCGAACCTCGTTTCATCAATCTACTCCGTTTTGAGGTGGAAAGCCTGAGTTTCTGTCGCCTGCGTGCGCCGCCTTGAACAGGCAGCGCTGGGTTGCAAACCTGCCCAGCATCGACTCTTTCAGGCCGGTGCGCTGTCGTATTCCCCTTATCGTTCTAAAGGCTCAATCGGTCCTAAAGCCCTCACTTCTTCCACCAGTTCCTCTACCAAGCGAGGGAATTTGCCCCTTTCCGCAGTCGAGACGTGGGCGAATCTCACCCTCCCTTGATCTCCAGCGGCTTCCAGGACTTTTTGCAGGACAACCATCTTGTTCTCTGCCATGAAGTTCCCCCGTTTATAATGACAGTCCCCAGGGTGGCAACCGGCTACCAGCACACCGTCTGCGCCTTCTTGCAAAGCCACTAAGACGTGCAGTGGATCCATCCTCCCCAGGCAAGGGATCTTTACTATCCGAACGTTGGGTTGTTCTTGAACCCTGGCGATGTCAGCCTGATCGAGTCTGGAATACAGGCACCAGTTACATAGAAAGGTTACGATCCTGGGCTCCCAATCTGGCTTCGTTTGGCTAGCGCCCATTTCTGCTACCTATCTCTTCCGCGAATTCTCTGATTTGAGCGACGATCATCTCATCGCTCAGGTCTGTCATGCTAATGGCCGAGACAGGGCAGGTGGCAACGCAGGTGCCACACCCGTGGCAGAGAAACCTATCCACTTCAGGCAAGGTACTCTGTTGCCCCATCACCCACCCGGGGACCAACTTGATGGCTTCATAAGGACAGGCCTGGGCACACAGGCCACAACCGGCACACGCCTCTTCATCCACCTGAGCGACGGCCCCTGTTGGCTCATACCCCTCTCGGATGGCCACGTTTCGGATAGCCTTCATCAGGTCCGAAATGCGCACGCCCTGAGGGCAATGCCGGTAGCAGATATCGCAGGCCGAGCAAAGCCAGATAAACGGGCTGGACAGAACCTGATCCCTCATTCCCATCACCACCATCTTGATGATACGGCGCGGGTTGTAATTCTCGTCTACCCACCTGATGGGACAACTGGCTACACAGGTGCCGCAGGAGAAACAAATCTTGATCTTCTCCCCGCCAGGCTCGGCGGCGATCTCGTCTTTGAAGTCAGATTTGCATCCGCCAACTTTTATCATTTGCCCAATGCCTCCGCCACACCCGGCACCTCCGGCCAGCGGCGCAGGAGCCTCTTCAGTTTGGGGCGAGCCCGCTCGTTTTCCTCCCTGATTCTCTCCGTGCCCAGCGCGTGCAATGTCTCATCTGCTTCTTTGATGACCCGAGCGTACTTTGCTCCCTCGGCGGCGGAGATCCACTCCACCCTGAAGCGCTCGGGGGAGATGCCCATCCGCTCTAATATCCGGGGAATCCTGGCGAAACGTTTGGCAGCGTGCTGCTGGCCGGTGATGTAGTGGCAGTCCTGGGGATGGCAGCCTGAGGCCAGCACTATCCCCGCGCCCATGTAGAAAGCCTCGAAGATGAAGTCGTTGTCCATGCGAGCCGAACACATCACGCGGATGCCCCGCGAACTTGGTGGGTACTCGAGGTGGCTCACCCCCGCCGTATCGGCCCCGCCGTAACTGCACCAGTGGCACATGAAGGCCAGCATTTTCTCCTCCGGCTTCTCGGCCAGCAGGGCGTGCATCTGAGCCAATATCTGCGCATCGGTGAAGTGCATCTGGGTGATGGCGTTGTGTGGGCACTCGGCCACACAGCATCCGCAGCCGTGACACTTGGCGGGGATGATCTTGGCGATCTGACCGCGCTCGCCGATGATAGCGCCGTAGGGGCATTTATCCATGCAGAGGCCACATTCCTTGCACCTGTCAGGCCAGATGTAGGCCACGATGGGCTCGATCTCCCAGTGGTCAGCGGCCATGATCCGCCCGGCGCGACTTGCCGCCGCGCTCCCCTGGGTGACACTGGCGGGGATGTCCTTGGGCCCCTGCGCCGCGCCGGCCAGGAAGATCCCCTCGGTGGGGGTGTCAATCGGCTTGAGTTTGGGATGGTACTCCATGTAGAAGCCTTCGGAGCAGTTGCAAATGGCCAGAATCTGGCCAAGAGCAGTGGCCTCCTTCCTTGGCACAACGGCTGGGGCGAGGACGACCATCTCGGCCTCCCACTCCACCAACTGGCCGATGTCTATATTCTCGGCGTGGACGAAAAGGGTTTTCGTGTCTGGGTCCTCGACAATCTGCGAAGGGCGCCCCTGGATGAAGCAGATTCCCGCATCGCGAGCCCACCGGTAAAACGCCTCATACCCCTTGGCCGGGGTGCGGATGTCAATGTAGAAGATGCTGACCTCGGCGTCGGGGTACTTGCCCTTGAAGATCAGGGCGTTCTTGATCGTGTACATGCAGCAGAAGCCTGAGCAGTACTCGTAGTAGCGGCTGTCGCGCGAGCCGACGCATTGGATGAAGGCTATGCTCTTGGGAATTCGACCGTCGGAGGGACGGATACACCGGCCGTCCGTCGGGCCGCTGTCGCTGAGGAGCCGCTCCAATTCCAGCGCGGTGATGACGTTCTCATACCTGCCGTAGCCGTACTCCTCAATGGGCGAGGGGTCCCACAAATCGTAGCCGGTGGCGACGATGATGGCGCCCACATCCAGTGTGACCTCCTCCGGCTCCTGGGCGAAGTCAATCGCGTGCAGGCTGCCACAGGCTTCCACGCACTTATAGCACTTGATGCAGTTCTCGAGGTCAATAGTGTAGACCAGGGGAACGGCCTGCGGCTGCGGAATGTAGATCGCCTTGCGGGGCGCGATGTTCTCCTCGAACTCGTTGGGCACCTCGATGGGACAGACCTCGGCGCACAGGCCGCAACCGGTGCAGCGCTCCGCTATGATATAACGAGGTTGCTTGAGGACTTTGACCTGGAAGTTGCCGACGTAACCGCTGACCTCTTGCACCTGGGCGTAGGTCAGGAGAGTGATCTTCGGGTGACGCGCCGCGTCAACCATTTTGGGGGCGAGAATTCATATCGAACAGTCCATGGTGGGGAAAGTCTTGTTCAGTTGCGCCATGTGCCCTCCGATGGAGAGATTCTTCTCCACCAGGATCGTCTCGATCCCCATGTCGGCCAGGTCGAGCGCGGCGCTGATGCCGGCGATGCCCGCGCCAATGACGAGCGCCCGCCTGGTAACCGGCACCTTGATCATCTCCAGCGGGGTGAAGCGGCGGACCTTGGCCACGGCGCTGGCGACCATGTCCTTGGCCTTCCACAGCGCCACCTCAGACTCGTGGGTGTGCACCCAGGTGCATTGCTCGCGGATGTTGGCCATCTCGAAGAGGAAGGGGTTGAGGCCGGCCGCGGCCACACAGGCGCGGAAGGTCGGCTGGTGGAGGCGCACGCTGCAGGCGGCCACCACGACGCGATTGAGATTGTGCTCCTTGATGTCCTCTCGGATGAGAGTCTGGCCGGGGTCGGAGCATAAGTAGCGATGGTCTTTCGAGATCACCACCCCGGGCAGTGTGGCGGCATAGTCTGTCACCTCTCGTGGGTCAATCACCCCAGCGATGTTCGCCCCACAGTGGCAGACGTAGACGCCGATACGCAGATCTGGGTGTCCGTTGTTTTCTGCCATATTACTCCTCGTTAGAAGTATAGAAATGGCCGATGATCAAGCGTGTGCTTCCCGCTCAACTTTCCCTCTCCTCGATGGAGGTCACCACGGCCTGGATGCGCGCTGCGATGTCCGGCTCCTGCAACAGGAGGATGTTGCGGTGGATGAACCGGCGCAGCAGTTCACGCCCCAGCACCGTGAGTTCGTAGTAACGCCGCTGCGGCCCCAGGTGCGAGTCCTGCCAAGTACTGGAGACGATCCCCGTCCTCTCGAAGCGACGCAGAGCACGGTACATGCTGTTGTCGTCGGCGACGACCGTCTCCCGGCTGGCACGAGCCACGGCCGGCCCCATCTCCAGCGCGTACATCGGCCTCTCGTGGAGCAACAGCAGCACCCAGAAGGTCAGCAGACACTTCTTGTGGTTCTTCTCCCACCGTGCCAGAAGTTCTTCCACATCCACTATAACACCCCTTGACTATTATTTCTTTGGTATTATACCGCAGAGACATACCTGTGTCCAGTGCCGAGCCTCCGGAACGAGATAGTATCACGGAAAATGCGGACGGCCCGGCTGGGGGAGCCGGGCCGTCCACTCATCGCGTGCAGCGTAGATTCGCAGGCTATTCCTCTACCCACAACAACGCTCTACTGCCTGCCAGCGCTTTCAAAAGATCGCGCCGCTTGAGCGCTCGTTTCCTATCAATTTCCACCGCGCCCGCTTTGTCGTCGGCCATCTTACTCAGAGCCTCGATCCACGCCGCACTCTGAACCGGCTCGTGGCCAATGCGCCACCGCTCGACCCACACAGGCAGTTCTCCGGCGTTGGTGATCCGTGTGCGGGTCACAGTCTTGGTCACACCCAGCGATTCAAAGGTGAACTCGTATTCCTCGTACTCAGGCTTGACCGGGCAGACCTGCATGCACGCGCCGCACTTGATACAGTAGTAATCAGCCAACGCCAACTTGCCATCGTCATTGATGTACAAGGCGCGGGTGGGGCAGATGTCAGCGCAGGCCAGGCAGCCCTCCACGCATTTCTCGCTCCGCAGTTCCACCTTGCCCTGCCAGGGCTGCACCACCTGGAATGCGCCACCGCTGGCGATCTCACACTGGCGGCAACGGATGCAATGTCCATCGTCCACCACCAGCGTACCCTGCTCCTCGTCGTGACTGATGACATCGGTTGGACAGTTGTCAGTCACGAAGTCCCTCCGGCTCCAGTCGAACTGCTCTTTGTCGAACGTCGTAGACTGGATCAGGTCCGGGAACGCCCCGTAGACCAGCACCGGATTCTCGCGCTTGCCGTTGATGGTTATCGTGATGGCGTTCTTGGGGCACATTACCTCGCACATGCCGCACAGCACGCACTTGTCCGGGTCAATGTCCACGGAAGGCTTCTTCGCCAGATGCCCGTCCACAATCTCGCCCTCTACGTGGATGACGGCATCCTTGGGGCAGACCAGCGGCCCGATCTGGCACCCCACGCAGCGATCTAGGTCCCAGGTCATGATATAATGGCGCGTCACCATCGCGCGTTCGAGCACGATCTCGCGGTCAGTTTGGGTCTTTTGCGTCAATCCTCGTCCAGGCATAGTTTACTCCTAAAGGTCCGGCGGCAGTTCTTGCAACTGCGCAAAGGTGAAGATTGGTCCATCCTTACAGATGTACTTGGGGCCGACGTTACAGCGCCCACATTTGCCGATGCCGCACTTCATCCGCTTTTCCAGCGAGGTGTAGATGCGTTCGGGGGGGAAACCAAGTTCGCTGAGCACCGGCAGCGTGAACCTGATCATCACCGGCGGCCCGCAGACAAAGGCCACGGTATTCTCCGCCGCAGGGGCGATTTCTTTGGTGACGGTCGGCACGTAGCCGACAAGATGGTCCCACCCCTCCACGGCACAGTCAATCGCCTGGTAAGAGTTGATGTCTTCCCGTTCATACCAGGTTTCAATCACTTTCTTATAGAGAAAGAGGCCCGGTTCACGCGCTCCATAGATCACAGTCAAGTCGCCGTACCGGGAGCGGATTTCGGGGGCCAGCAGGTGTTGGGCCAGGGCAAACAGGGTGGTGAAAGCGTACCCACCGCCAATAATGACGATGTTGGAGCCTTTCCAATCCTCCATGGGATACCAGTTGCCCAGTGGGCCGCGCAAGCCAATGGTGTCGCCTGGTTTCATCTCGTGGATGGCGCGTGTAAAAATGCCGATCTTGTTGATAGTAAAGCGCACGAAGTCGCCTTCCCACGCGGCCGAGGCCACACCAAAGGGCGCTTCTCCCTTGCCAAAGATGGAGAGCTGACAGAATTGACCGGGCCGGTATTTGGAGAAGAATTCCTCCTGGTCCACCTTCCTCTCAAAGGTCAACTCAAAGGATTTCAGGCTTTGGTCGTCGGTTTCGACGACCGTGCGCGCAATGCGCATCGGAATGGGTTTGTACGGATTGTGCATCTTGCTCTCCCCCTGCCTATGATTCTTCCCACGCTTGCGCGCTGCGGATAATCTGACGAATGTCCAAGTCCACCGGGCAATAGCGCACACAACGTCCGCAGCCGGTGCAGCCGATTTCGTCGTAGAGTTCCATGAAATAGGCATACTTGTGCATGATGCGCTGGCGTACCCGTTCCGTGTTTGTAGGACGGGGATTGTGGCCCGACGCCTCCTGAGAATAGATGCGGAACATACAGGTATCCCAGTTGCGCACCCGTTCGTTGCGTTGTGCTTCGTCCACGATGTCGAAGCAATAGCACGTAGGACACAGAAAAGTGCATACTCCGCACCCCAGGCAGGACTGTTGGATTTTGGGCCAAAAGTCGCTGTCAAAGAGGCTGTACAGCTTGTCCTTGATGCCTGCGCTCTCGAAGGGCTTTTTCATCTTGGCCGCCGCTGCCGCCTGCACCTGACGTGAAGTGTCTACCTGCTCCTGGGATGCGTCCGGTAGATGGTCGAAGAGAGCCTGCCCTTTCTCATTTCGCACGTCGGCCACGTACTCGTCGCCAACGTCAATCAGCATCACGTCGGCGCCGCGTTTATCGAATGGCCCCGATCCTACCGAGGTACAAAAGCAAGTCTCGCACGGGTCGGCGCAGCCCAGGACGACGAGGGTCGTTTGTTCGCGCTTCTTAGCCCAGTAGGGATCCTGATAGTCTCCTGTCAGAAAGACACCATCGAGCAATTGGAGAGCGCGAGTATCACAAGAATGGATGCCCAGGATCACCCGCGAGGACACCTCATCCTCGGTGGACTCGAACTCGCCGTTTTTGGCGCGGAACATGACCTCCGACTGGGGCAAAAAGAGAGCCTTGGGCGGGTAGCGCGTGTTGGCCGCGTAATAGAGATCTGCCTGCGCCGGGTCGCTGAGGGGTTCGAACTTTGTGAAGTCGCCCTGGCGCACCGGGGCATACACCGTAGCCTGTGTCATCCATTTTTCAATCAGCCTGGGCAGGTCTGCTTTAGGTAAAACTTTGTACATTGTTTCCTGCCTCCTAGCGGACGAACCGGTTTTTATCGTCCAGGGTAAAGGCAGCAAAGGGCGGTTGGGCCTCGTCACTGGCTCCGACCTCGAACCCGTATTGCCGCACCATGTCGTAGTTGAGCTTGTCCACCAGATACGTCATTTTGATGTCCATCGGGCAGGCACGCTCGCACGCGCCACAACTCACGCAACGTCCCGTCTGGTGAAAGGCGCGGATAATGTGCCATGCCTGCGTGCCACTGGGTGTGATCATGCTTTCGGCCCAGCGCGGGGTGGTATAGTCCACAAAGCACTCGGTGCAATAGCACATCGGGCACGTTTCCCGGCAGGCGTAACAGCGAATGCAGCGCTCGGCCTCCTGGACGAAATAGGCGTAGCGCTCCTCGGGCGGCAGGGCCTCAAACATAAGTACCGGGGCCCATACCTGTTCGGGATCGCCTTCGGGCAGCGGATCGCCCAGCACGATGTCTGCGCCGACCGGATTGGGGTGCAGGCACCGTTTGCACGAATCGTGCAGCACGTCGGTGCGCTGAAAGCGATGCTCCCCATCGCGGGCGGTGACGATCACCTCGTCGCCTTCTTCGACTGCCTGGAGCGTGTTCTCGCCTACCTCGCGTTCGATTTTGCGCCAGTCTATGATGCCCGTACAGGGAACGCCGATCAGGTACAGTTTGTCGCGGTCGTGCTGGTGCTCGATGACCAGGGCGCGGACGGCGCGGCTCTCGCAGCCCCGGCAGATGATGCCGATGCGCTCTTCCTTGGGGCGACGGGTCAGGTAGCCTGCCAGGTTGTTTTGGCAGAAGCCGTTGAAGACCAGTTTCTCGGACTCTTCCTTCTGGGTGATAAAGGCCGGCTGTGCTTTGAGGGGCAGAGTGCCCGCCTCGAACCCGATTACTACGTCCACGATGTCTTCTTCCAGGATGCGGGCGGCTTCCTGCTGAATCGCAAGAGCGAGTTGGTTCATGGCTGTTCTCCAATCGGGATCGCTCGTGTGACCAGCCGCCCGATCGGGCCTATGGCCCGGATGGTCTCTTCCAGGTCGGCTAGTTCCTGATGGATGCGCCCGCGCTCGCTGACATCAATCCAGGCAAAGCGCAGCCGTTCTTCCTCCATCCCCAGGTAGGTCAAAAAGCGCCGGAATTCGTCCAACTGGCGGCGAGCGCCCAGGTTGCCTTCTTTGAAGTGGCATTCTTCCGGCTGGCAACCGCTGATCAGGATTCCATCGGCCCCACCCTGTATTGCGTTCAACACAAAGAGTGGATTGATCCGGCCGGTGCAGGGCACCTTGATCAACTTGATATGCGGTGGCAACTGTGTGTCCATCCACATCTGGTCGGCTTCACAGTAAAGGCTGTATTGACATTGAAAGACGACGATGCGGGGTGTCCATGTGTTGTTCATTCCGTCACCTCCACAACTGGGCTGCGCATCCATTCCCACAGACTTTCTATCAACGCTTCATTCGAGAACTCGTCCGGCAGCCCGATAGAGGCCGATCGGCAACTGGCTGCGCACAGCCCACAGGCCATGCAGTGGTTCGGATCAACGTGGGCCACGGTGCGGGTTTGGCCCATGACGCGGGTCTCTACCAGGGTAATCGCCTCGTAGGGACACACCTCGACGCACAGGCCACAGGCCACGCAGGTCAGATCGTCCACCACCGCCGTCTTGAGGGGAGCGGTATATCCGGCTTGGAGGGCCAGTTCCTTGACGGCCAGGAGAACGCCCGAAATGTGAATCTTTTGGGGACAAGCCGGGTAGCACAGGTCACAGGCCGAGCAGAGCCAGGTGGTCTTGTCCTCGAAGGCTTCCTGATCCATGCCCATCATTGCTTTGTAGATCAGGCGACGGGGGTTATACGTCGGTTCCATTTTCTGCTGGATCATGCACCTGCTGACGCACGTCCCGCAGGAATAACACATTTCCAGGTGTTCGCCACCGGGGATGGCGCGCACCTGGTCGGCAAAGGTTTCGGGTGACTTGTGATTCATCTTACCCCCCTCCCCCGGTCATGGCCGCTTTGAGTTTGTCCGCATACGCCAACGCTTCCTCGACTCGTGGCGCCTCGCGCATCCGGCGGGCGCGTTTCTCCATCGTCGGCCGCAGCCGTTCGATCTCTTCCAGTAATTGCTCCTTGGGGATCGAGTCCAGCGTGGCCTGCATCTCGTTGAGTATTCGCGCGTACTGGTCACCCTCGGCTGCGCTGATCCACTCGATGCGGAACCGGCCGGGCGTCATACCCATCTTGTTGAATTGTTTGAGCAGCCGCTGGGCGCGCTTGGAGCCGACCGGCTGGCCGGTGATGTAGTGACAGTCCTGTGAGTGACAGCCGGAAAAAAGCACCGCGCCCGCGCCCAGGCGGAAGGCCTCGTAGATAAAGTCGTTGTCCACGCGGGCTGCACACATCACGCGCAGCCCGCGCTCGTTGGACGAGTACTCGAAGTGGCTGGTCCCGGCCAGGTCGGCGCCTGGGTAGGAGCACCAGTTGCAGCGGAAGGCCAGGATTTTCTCCTCCGGCTTGTCGGCCAGGAGCGCCCGAATCTGCGCCAGAATCTGGGCATCGGTGAAGTGCAACTGAGTGATGGCATTATGGGGACACTCCGCCACGCAGCCGCCGCAGCCGTGACACTTGGCGGTGGTGATCTTGGCTGCTTTGCCTTTTTCGACCTCAATAGCGCCGTAGGGGCAGGCCTTGGCGCAAATACCACATTTTTTACCCTGGGCGCTGATGCAGCGGTCTTCCCACACGCTGGCCACGACCGGCTCAATTTCCCACTCGTCCGAGTGGAGCACCCGCCCGGCCCGTGACGACGCTGCAGACCCTTGTGCCACGCTGGCGGGGATGTCCTTGACTCCCTGGCACGCGCCGGCCAGGAAAAGCCCGTCGGTCGGACTGTCCATCGGCCGCAGTTTGGGGTGATATTCCATAAACCATCCGCCGGGGCTCTGGCTGATGTTGAGCAGGGAACTCATCGTGTCAGCGTCGGGCTGTGGGATCGCCGCCTGATTGAGCATCACCATATCGTACTCACGCTCAATGACGTGACCCAAATCCTTGTTCTCCGAGTGGACGAAAAGGTTGCCTGTTTCGGGGTCTTCGGTGACCAGGCTGGGACGGCCCTGGGTAAAGTTTATGTCCATCCCGCGCGCCCGGTCGTAGAACTCCTCGTACCCTTTGGAGGGAGTGCGGATGTCTATGTAGTAGATGGTGATGTCCATGTCGGGATGGGCTTGCTTCAAGAGGATGGCGTTTTTGATGGCGTACATGCAGCAGAAGTTTGAACACCAGGGATTGAAACGTTTGTCGCGTGAGCCGACGCAGTTGATGATGGCCATCCGCCTGGGGGGGACGCCATCGCTGGGGCGGATCAGGTCACCGGCGGTTGGCCCAGCCGAGTTATTGAGCCGCTCTATCTCCATCGCCGTAATCACGTTGGGGAAGCGCCCATAGCCGTATTCGGGTATCACGCTGGGATCAAAGTGGCTGTAGCCGGTGGCGACGATGATGGAGCCGACGTCTTCCCAGACCAGTTGATCCTCCAGGCTGAAGTCAATCGCCTCCAGTTTGCCGCAGGCTTCGACGCATTTGTAACACTGGATGCAGGCATCCATGTCAATGCTGTAGATGAGGGGCACTGACTGGCTCATCGGCACGTCTATTGCCTTGCGGGGAGCCAGGTTCATCTCAAAATAGTTGGGAACCTCAATGGGGCAGACAGGCACGCATTCGCCGCAACCATTGCAGCGGTCCGCGTGCACGTACCTGGACTTTTCGCGCAACTGCACTTTGAAGTTGCCGACGAAGCCATCCACTCGCTCGATTTCAGTATACGTTCTCACATCCACCTTGGGGTGACGCGCCGCGTCAACCATTTTGGGGGCGAGAATTCATATACTACAGTCCATGGTGGGGAAGGTTTTGTTCAGTTGCGCCATCACTCCGCCAATCGTCGGCTGTTTTTCCACCAGGATGGTCTCAATCCCCTGGTCGCCCAGGTCCAGCGCAGCGCTGATGCCAGCCACGCCCGCGCCGATGACCATCGCCCGCTTGGTGACGGGCACCTTGATCATGTCCAGTGGTGTGAGAAAGGAGGCCTTGGCGACTGCCGCCGCTGTCAGGGCTTTGGCCTTTGCCAACGCCCCTTCAGGATCATGGCCGTGGGCCCAGGTGCATTGCTCACGGATATTGGCCATCTCCATCAGGAACGGGTTGAGCCCCGCTTCGGTTACAACGGCGCGGAAAGTCGGCTCGTGCATCTTTGGCGAACAGGCCGAAACCACCACCCGGTTCAGGTTGTGCTTTTCGATGTCCTCTTTGATGAGGGACTGGCCGCTATCGGCACAGGCGTACAGCGTATCGGTCGCGTGGACCACGCCGGGCAGCGTCGCTGCGTATTCGGCCACGACCGCTGGGTCAATGACCCCGGCGATGTTGGACCCGCAATGGCAGATGTACACACCAATGCGCAGTTCCTCGTTTTCGTTGTCTCCTGTCATAATCACTCCTTGTTCGAGTACCTCTTTAACACCCACCACAAATGCGGCGAGTTGCTAGCCTGCCTTGTCTTCCACTTACTATGTCCACAGAAAGAGCCGAATTTCTGTCAATCGGTGTAGGTTCTTTTGATCTTCTTCGCACCATGCTCTTTCCAGTTCTGAACACTTGTCCAAAGCAGCATAATAATCTGGATATTTGTCGCGCTCAGGGAAAATCATATAGCCTTCATCAGAGATGTTGTATTCTTTCTCTGGGGGTTTTACAACATCGTCAAGTGGGTTATGTCTGTTGGGGCGCTCTTCTTTCCACCACTTGTACAATTGTGATATTTCATTCCAAGCATTTCGATGCAGTTCATCATGCTGCCAATCACAAACTTCGTCTGGCTTTTCTTGTTCAACAAAATCCACCAATATCTGAAACGCGGCATGAAGGAGAATGGTGTCTCTATCATACCACTCGCCTTTATTCAGCGTATGGATTTTCAAGTATCTCACTGGCAAACCACCCAATCTGCTTCAGTTGAGGCAAAAGCAAGTTCCTTTTCCATTTGCAACTACGGATTGCGACGGGGCGGGCTAACGGT
>JAUWNP010000315.1 GCA_030612585.1 Anaerolineae bacterium | reverse complement strand
TGGCCAAGATATTGACCCCCTGATCACCAATCCCGATACCTTTGAAGAGGCGGCCGGTCTTACGCAGATCGTCATGAGTGGGGATGATGTGCTTCCCAGGGAGACCGTCCGTTATCGAAAAGATGGTTCTCCTGTGGATGTCCTCTTGGCCGGGTCCCCGATCCTGGTGGGGGGTGAGTTCATCGGGGTAGTCGCTGTCTACACCGACATCACCGAGCGCACGCGGGCGGAGGAGGAAATCAAGCGCCGGGGTGAGGAACTGGAGGCGCTGCGGGAAATCTCCCTGGCTGTTACCGCTCAACTGGAACTTGACGAAGTCCTGCGGAGCGTCGTGGAGCGGGGTTGCCGCCTGCTGGAGGTCGGGGCGGGAGGTGTCTATCTCGTTGATGAGCAGACAGGCGACCTCGAACTGGTTGTCAGTCGCGGCTTCACGCGGGACTACACCGGCATGCGCCTGTCGCCCGGCGAGGGGCTCGCCGGCAAGGTGCTACAGAGCGGCGCATCGCTGGCCGTGGACGATTACCGCCACTGGGAAGGACGATCGCCGGACTGGGAGCCCGAGCCGCTCACCGCCGTCCTGGGCGTGCCCCTCAAGCGCGGTGAGCAGGTCATCGGCGTCTTGAACTTCACCGGGATGGCCCATGCCAGGAGTTTTGACGAGCACGACGTCTGGCTGGTCACTCTCTTCGCCAACCATGCGGCCATCGCCATCGAGAACGCACGGCTGTACCAGGCCGAGCAGACCGCGCGCAAGAGCGCCGACACTCTGCGCGAAATCTCCCGCGCCGTGGGCTCCACGCTGGAACTGGACGATGTCCTCTCCCTCGTCCTGCGCCAGACGAAGCGCGTGTTGACCTACGACACCGCCTCCATTCTGCTCTTCGCCGGCGGTGAGCCCGCTGTGGCGGCCGTGAGCGGCTACGAGGACGAGAAACTGGTGAGAACCGAGGTTTCCCTGCGCCTGAACGACAGTCCCATCCTGCAGGCCATGGCCTGTGATCACAGTCCCGTTGTCATCGCCGACGCGCGGGAGGACGAACGCTGGATCTGGGTACCGGGGACTGAGGACATCCGCGCCTGGATTGGGGTGCCATTGCTGGTGCGCGACGAGATGGTTGGTGCCCTGATGATTGACAGCACGCAGCCCGGCTTCTACACCGAAGCGGACGGCGCAATCGTCCAGGCTCTGGCCAACCAGACCGCCGTGGCTATTGAGAACGCGCGGCTGTATCAGGCCGAGCAGCGCGGCCGGGAGGTGGCCGAGGTGTTACGGGAGACGGCGCGCGTCGTCAACGCCAGCCTCAACCTGGATGAAGTCCTGCCCATCATCCTGGAACAACTGGCGCAGGTGATCGAATACGACAGCAGCACCGTGTTGTTGTTGGGCGACGGCCGGTTCAAAGTGACGGCCGGCCGGGGATTTCCTGATATGGAGGGGGCACTGCGGCTCTCATTCAGCGCCGATGAGGATAGTCTTTCCTCAGCCGTGGTGCGCGCCCGGCGTCCGTTGATCATCGAGGACGTTCAGGACGATCCGCGATGGCAGACGGTCCCGGCGACCGCTCACATTCACGGTTGGATTGGAGCGCCACTCATCGTGCGGGACAGGGCCATCGGCGTCCTCGGTGTAGATAGTTGCCGGCCGGGGGCCTACAGCGAAGAGGAGGGACATTTGGTCTCTATCTTCGCCAACCAGGCCGCCGTGGCCATCGAGAACGCTCGCCTGTTCACCCAGACGAGCCAGCGCGTGCGCGAACTGCGGTTGCTCCACGACGTGGGACTAGCTGCCGCCTCCGGGGTGGGCCTGGAGGAGACGCTGCAGGCCGCAGCAGTTGCCCTGGCTGCTGAGTTGGGGGGCAACAACGTGGCGCTCTTGCTGCTGGATCCAGAGAGCGGCACATTGCGCATGGCGGCCAGCGCCGGCTATCCCCCCGACATGGTCAAGGACCTGCGCTTTCAATTGGGCGAGGGGATCACTGGCTGGGTGGCACAACACGGCGAGCCTGCGCTCGTGCCCGACGTGCGGTTGGACCCCCGCTACTATGAAGGAGACCCCGACACCCGCTCCGAACTATGCGTCCCTCTGGCCGCTGGCCCGCTGGTCATCGGCGTCCTCAACGTCGAAAGATCTCAGCCCGATGCCTTCACGGACGATGATCAACGGCTGTTGGGTACGTTGGCCAGCAACCTGACCGTGCTGATCGAGCGGGCGCGCCTGTTCGAGGAAGTGGAGGCCGCCAGGAACGAGTCGCAGCAGCGGGCGGAGGCGCTGGAGGAGGCGAACGTGCGCTTGCGGGAACTCGACCGGCTGAAGAGTGAGTTCCTGGCCAACATGAGTCACGAACTGCGCACCCCGCTCAACTCCGTCATCGGCTTCTCTGAAGTGCTGATTGATGGCTTGGTGGGTGAGGTGAACTCTGAACAGAAGGAGTGTTTGGGGAACATCCGCTCCAGCGGGAAGGATCTGCTGACGTTGATTAACGCCGTTCTCGACCTCTCCAAGATCGAGGCCGGTCGGATGGAACTGGAGCCGACGATCTTTGAGGTGGCGGGGTTGCTGGCGGAGGTAGAGGTGACGATCAGACCGCTGATCGAGCAGAAGTCGCAGGTGTTGAAGGTGGAACAGGCCGAGGGCCTGCCGTCCCTCACCGCCGACCGCTTCCGGATCAAGCAAGTCTTGCTGAACTTGCTCAGCAACGCCCACAAGTTCACCCTCGTCGAGGGGCACATCACACTCTGCTGCCGGCTGGTTGATCAGGCCACGATGCTTTTCTCCGTGACCGATACGGGCGTCGGCATCAAGCCGGAGGATCAGAGGATCATCTTCGATGAGTTCCGCCAGGCGGATGGCTCAGCATCGCGGGAGATAACGGGCACCGGGTTGGGGCTGGCTATCAGCAAGCGGCTGGTCGAGATGCACGGGGGCCGCATCTGGGTCGAGAGTGAGTACGGGCACGGTGCGACCTTCTCACTCCTGCTGCCGCTGGCCGACTCACCGGCCGCAGAATCGGGGGCGGCTGGAGAAACCGAACGGTCTTCCGACAGCAAGACAGTGTTGGTGGTCGAGGACGACCGTCAGTTCAGCGAACTCCTGGCTTTCTACCTGCGCCGGGAGGGATACACACCCGTCCAGCACTACAACGGTGTGGGCGTGCTGGACAAGGCGCGTGAGTTGAAACCGGCCTTGATCACACTGGACATCATGCTCCCCGATCAAGACGGTTGGGAGGTACTGCGCGCCCTCAAGTCGGA
>JAUWNP010000071.1 GCA_030612585.1 Anaerolineae bacterium | reverse complement strand
GAGATTAATTCCGGGCCACGTGCTTTATCTCGGGCTATGCGCGAGATGACTGGCTAAGAGCTGTATGACGGGCTATGACCTGGATGACGGGCTATGACCTGGGATACTTTAGATTCTGGAACGCCCCTATTGCGCCCCTCTTCGCGAGACATGTCCCCTTGCCTACTCGCATGCTTGCCTACTTGCCTACTCGCACACTTGCACACTTGCCTGCTCGCACACTTGCACACTTGTCTACTTGATTCCCTGCCTACTCTTCCTCGCGGGGCACGACCTTGATGGTTACCAGATCGCTCTTGGTCGTGTTGCCCGCCGCGTCCACGGCGACGACGTAGAAGGTGTATACTCCTACCTCCTCGATCGTCCAGTTGACGTTGAAGGGAGCGACGACGCGCACGGCGAAGGGCTCTATCTTCTCCTGTGGCTCGTTCTCTTTATTCCCCTGATACACATAGAACTCGATCCGCGCGATGGAATAGTCCTGCACCTCGGCGTTGACGTTGACCCACTCGTCGTGACCATATTCATACACGGCTCCATTCTCTGGGTAGGTCAGGTCGAGCGTGGGGGAGATATGGTCCACAGTCACCTGGATGGTCGCCTCGCGCAGCGCCATCGAGTGGTCCACGACGCTGAGACGTAGGCTGTAGAGTCCATCCAGCCCGCTGACGTCCCAGAATTCCAGCACGTTGTGATCCACCTGGTCGCCGTGGTCAGTGCCGATCTGGATCCACTCGGTGGGGTTCAGGCCTGTACCGAACACCACACGGTAGAAGTTGAAGTCGCCGCCTCTGGCGCTGCCGGTGATGGGGATGGTGCCATGAATGTAGGAGTAGGGCGCGGGGTGGATGATGGTAACCTCAGCGTCGCTACGCGAAGGACCGTAGATAGTGTCGTACTCGGTGGGTGGCGTGGCCGGTCGCTCATCCTCTGGCAGGCTGGCGATCCAATCGGCCGCCTCGGGGGGGTAGACCTCGTAGACGCGCTCCTCGCACAGTTCCGGCGGCGTGTGGACAGTGCACAGCCGGCCGGTCTCGCGGTTGACGCGGAAAGCCTGATGAATGTGGCACTGTTCGGTTGGCTCAGTGCCAGGGATGAAGAGTTCAGAGACGGTGGGACAGTGCTCGGTGGGTAAGTGACCAGAGACAGCGCAGACAGCCCGCTCGACCAATCCGTCCGGTCGCGCGAAGGGAACAATCTCCTCATCCTGAAGCGCGTACTCCATCACCGCGTGCCAGATGGGAGCAGCGCCGCGCAGACCGGGCAGGTTACGCATCTCACTGTTATCAGAGTTGCCGGCCCACACGCCGACGGCCAACTGGGGGGTATAGCCGATAGTCCAGGCATCGTGGAAGTCGTTGGTGGTGCCGGTCTTGGCGGCGGCAGGCCGGTCATTGGAGAGTTCCAGCGCATTGGGATAGCCCATCGCCCTCCAGCGCGCCCGCCGGTCGGAGAGGATGCTGTTCATCAGGTAGGCCAACTGAGGCGAGAGGATGTCGCGACTCTCGGGCTGGTCGTACTCGTAGAGCACATTGCCCTCGCGGTCCTCGACGCGCAGGATGACGACCGGGTTGAGTTCACGGTAGTCAGCGCGTAGTTGGCTTTCGAGCACGGGCGCGCCGTACATCCGACCACCGTTGGCGAAGATGCTGAAGGCGTATACCATGTCGAGCAGGTGCACCTCGCCGCCGCCCAGCGTCAGGCTGAGACCGTAGTAATCCAGCCCCCGGTCGAGCGTATTGATGCCCATACGATGAGCAGTGCGAATCACACTATCCACGCCTGCCAGTTGCAAGGCCTCGACGGCGGGGATGTTGTAGGAACGGGCCAGCGCCAGCCGCATTCGCTGCGGGCCGTGATACTTGCGGTCGTAGTTCTCCGGCACGTAGGGGTAACCGGTGGACTGCTGGAAAGCGGTGCGCACGTCGAGGAACATGTGGGCGGCATTGTAGCCTTGTGAGAGCAGCGTGACGTAGGTTAAGGGCTTGAAGGAAGATCCTGGCTGACGTGCTCCGTCCGCAGCGACGTTGAAGTGGCCGTCAATGGACTCGTCCCAGTAGTCCAGGCTGCCGACCATGGCCAGAATCTCGCCGGTAGAGGGGCGGCTGACGACGACGGTCGCGTTGCTGACATTGTGGTCGCGCCCCACGTCACGAGCGCGAAGTGGTGGCAGGAACTGTGCCGCCTCACAGCCGTCAGCAATCGCCTCCTGGATGACGGTGGCCTCGTCCTCGCCGGACAGACGGCGGATGTGAGCACGAGCCGTGCATTGGGCCTGCTGCTGCAGATCCAGGTCGAGGGTGGTGTAGACACGCAGTCCGCCGCGATACACGGTCTCGGGGCCGAATTGGGGCATATCCTCCAGTTGTTTGCGCACGTAGATGGAGAAATGCGGGGCCAGGATGTCGAAGCGTTCGACAAGTACAGCAAGATTCCAAGGCTCGTACTTGGCGGCGACCGCCTTTTCGGGGGTGATACAGCCTTGACGCACCATCGCGTTGAGCACGATATGCTGGCGCTCGCGGGCTTTTTCTTCATTGTCGAAGGGGTTCATAGCCGGGAACTGCGGGATGGCGGCCAACGTGGCAGACTCGGCCAGCGTCAGGTCGCCGACGCTCTTGCCAAAGTATACCTGGGCCGCTGCCTCGATGCCGTAGGCCAGGTTGCCGTAAAAGTTCTCGTTCAGATACCACTCCAAAATCTGCTCTTTGCTGTACTTTTGTGAGATGCGATAGGCCAGCAGAACCTCGGTTATCTTGCGCTCATAGTCCTTCCACTCAGGCCCCTCCGCGCTGACGTAACGCAATTCTTCCTCAATGACAATACGCTTGATTAACTGCTGGGTGATCGAGGAACCGCCCTGGATTTGCTGGCCCCGGATGTCGGCCCAGAAGGCGCGGGCGATACCGCGCAGGTTGACGCCGGGGTTCTCCCAGTAGTTGCGGTCCTCAATGGCGACGGTGGCGCACAAGAAGTGTTCTGGAATCTGATCCAGCGTGACCCACGTGCGGTCACCACCCAGGGGGTCAATCACTTCATAGAGTATAGTCTGGCCGGTGCGGTCATAGATCTTGGTGGTCTCAAAGGTCTCCTCGGCGGCCTCAATCTGCTCCGGCTCCGGCAGATCCTGGCTGAAGTAGACGTAGACGCCAGCGGCGGCACTCACTCCGCTGAGCACAACCCCCGTGGTCACGAACAGCACCACGAGCAGCAGGATACCGACGATGCGGAGCAACTGACGTGAGCCGGTTCGTTCCTTGGCGCGGCGGCGGTGGCGGCGCTGCAAGGCAATGTAGCGGACGATGCGGATTGGTGTCATGATCCTATACCCCCTTCTAACGATGCGCACAAATCGTACCAGAAAGCGGGCAGATTGGCAAGTTGGGCAGCGAATGAGGAGCGTTGGAAAGTCAAGGGCCGGGACCGATCCAATTTGCCGCTTGTGCTGACTCGTGCTAGAATTGGTCTGCCATGACACGAGTCGTATTTATGGGCACACCCGAGTTCGCCGTCCCGGTGTTGGAGGCGCTGGCCAACGCGCACCGGGTGGTCGGCGTCGTCACGCAGCCGGACCGGCCAGCCGGGCGCGGGCGGCGGTTGGCACCGTCGCCGGTCAAGCAGGTGGCGCTGGAGCACGGCCTGATGTTATCTCAGCCGCACTCGCTGCGCACGCCGGAGGTAGTTGCCCAACTGTCAGCCTGGAAGCCGGACGTCATTGTTGTGGCGGCCTTTGGGCAGATTTTGCCGCAAGACGTACTTGACATTCCTCCTCACGACTGCCTCAACGTCCACGGTTCGCTGCTCCCCCGCTGGCGGGGTGCGGCCCCGGTGGCGGCGGCCATCCTGGCCGGCGACGAGGTCACCGGCGTGACGATCATGCAGATGGACGCGGGACTGGATACGGGGCCGGTATTGACCCAGCGGGCGGAGCAAATCCGACCGGACGACACACAGGTGGCATTGGAGAAGCGGCTGGCGTATCTGGGGGCCGAGTTGCTGGTGGAGACGTTGTCCGCGTACCTGGCGGGCAGCCTGCTGCCCCGATCCCAGCCGGATGAGGGAGCAACCTACGCCGGACAATTACGCAAAGAGGACGGCTGGCTCGATTGGTCGCGCCCGGCTGTCGAGTTGGACCGGCGGGTGCGGGCGTTCACTCCATGGCCGGGCGCTTTCACGATATGGCACGGGCGGCGGCTCAAGGTGCTACGGATTGTGCCGTTGCCCGCGTGGCGAGGAGGCGTATCACCAGGTACGGTGGTCGCGCTGGCGGATGGGGTGGTCGTAGCCACGGGCGAAGGGGCATTGCGCCTGGAGGAGGTGCAGTTGGCTGGCAAGCGTCCGATGGACATCGGGGCCTTCCTCCGAGGCCAACGCGATTTCGCGGGTAGTGTACTTGCACAACCTGGGTGCACGGTGGTATAATCTAAAGCGTAAAACGTAAGCGGGACCCAGGGTGAAGTCATCTTCACGCTTCACGCTTGGATGCATCAGCAGCCCATTGTCATCACTGCTGTGTCCGCTCAGTATGAATATGGGGAGGTAGCGTATGTCTGGTCACAGTAAATGGTCCACCATCAAACATAAAAAAGCCGCTACGGATGCCAAGCGGGGCAAGATTTTCACCCGGCTGGCACGGGAGATCACCCTCGTAGCGCGTGAGGGGGGCGGCAACCCCGACGTAAATTTCAGTCTACGCCTGGCCGTGGACAAGGCCAAGTCCGCCAACATGCCCAAGGACAACATCGAACGGGCCATCAAGCGCGGCACCGGAGAACTCAAAGGGGAAGAGTTGTCCGAGGTGACGTACGAGGGGTATGCCCCTAATGGGGTTGCCCTGCTGTTGCAGGTGGTCACCGACAACAAGAACCGTGCTGTCGCTAACGTCCGCCGCATCATCACGCGGCAAGGTGGAACGTTGGCCGATGCGGGCGCTGTCGCCTGGCAGTTCGACCGCAAGGGATACATCGGGATTGCGCCCGACGGGGTAGATCAGGACACTCTCTTTGAGGTCGCGGTGGAGGCAGGAGCCGAGGACGTCGTGTTCGGAGACGACTTGATCGAGGTCTACGCCGAACTGGAGAACTTCCAGGCAGTGCGACAGGCGTTGCAGGAGGCGGGCATCCGTTTTGAGACGGCCGAGTTGGCGATGATCCCCAAGACGACGATGGAACTGGGGGAGAAGGAGACCCTTCAGGTGATGGGGGTCATCGAGGCGTTGGAGGAACTGGACGACGTCCAGCAGGTCTACTCCAACCTGAGCATCAGCGACGAGGCGATGGCCAAGTACGAGGCGGCGGCCTGACGTTGGCTACCCTTGCGAAGGTTGCGTGTAGCCCTGGCGACGGGATGATTCCCTGTGGCCGGAGATGCTCTCGGCCTGAAGTCCGCTGTCCAACCTTCGCAAGGGGTCCCCTGGCCTGAATGAGTATGATGCGCGTACTCGGCATTGACCCTGGCACCGCCATCACGGGCTACGGTGTGGTGGAGGAGGTGCAAGGCGACCTGAAATCGCTGGCGTTCGGAGTGGTCAGGACGCCGGCCGGCCAGCCTCTCCCCGTGCGCCTGCAACTGATCTACCGGGAGGTGAAGGCGCTGGCGAAGGAGTGGGAGCCATGTGCGGCTGCGGTGGAGGAACTCTTTTTTAGTAGAAACGTGCGCACGGCGATGAGCGTGGGCCAGGCGCGTGGGGTGACGCTCCTGGCCCTGGCCGATGCGGGCCTCACCGTGGCCGAATACACGCCGCTGACGGTCAAGCAGGCGGTGACCGGGTACGGGAACGCGGATAAGGCACAGATGCAGGAGATGGTGCGGCTGCTATTGGGACTGGCGGAGGTACCGCGCCCTGACGACGCAGCCGACGCGCTGGCAGTCGCCATCTGCCACCTCCACTCGGCCCGCCTGGCTGGGCTCTCTGAAGAGTGAGTACAGGAGTGAATACAAGATGATCGCCAGGCTCAGCGGGACGGTGTGGAGCATCGGGGAGAGTCACGTGGTAGTCCGCGCTGGAGGGATTGGCTTACAGGTGCAAGTGCCCTCTGGCGTGTTGGCGCAACTGGATGGCGTGGGCCAACCGGTGGAGTTATTCACCCACCTGAACGTGCGCGAAAACGAACTGGCGCTCTACGGCTTTCTCACCGAGGAGGAACTGGCGCTGTTCAGACTTCTGCTGAGCATCTCCGGGATCGGCCCGAAGGTCGCGCTGGCGCTGCTGGGCACTATTTCGCCGGACGCACTGCGCCAAGCCGTGGTACAGGAAGAGCCGGGCTTGTTATCTCGTGTGCCGGGCATCGGGCCGAAGACCGCCAGGGCGATCATCTTTCATCTGAAGGACAAACTCATCCCCGCCGGGGCGGCGGCAGCGCCTCTGTTGGGT
The DNA here is from genome assembly GCA_030612585.1 of Anaerolineae bacterium. The sequence goes on along the minus strand of JAUWNP010000071.1, from coordinate 13,402 downwards.
GATACCGACGTCGAGGTCATCGCCGCACTGACCGGTCTGGGCTTCAGTCTGGTCGAGGCACAGGCGGCGCTTCAGAGCCTGCCGCGAGACGAGGACTTGCCCGTGGAGGAGCGAGTGCGCCAGGCGTTGGCCTACTTCGCCAGGCCCTGACATCACGCCTCACTGTTCTCCATCTCCCTTGCTCCCCCGCTCCCTGTCCCCTTGCCCCTAGTCCCTGGCCTAGCCAGCGGCAACTTCACCGTGAACGTGCTGCTCTTGCCCACCTCACTCTCCACCTCAACGCTGCCCCCGTTGGCCTCGACCAGGTTCTTTGACACCGCTAAACCCAGCCCGATGCCCTTGGCCTTGGTGGTGAACAGTGGCTCGAAGACCTTCTCCAGGTTCTCCTGGGGGATGCCGCAGCCGGTGTCGCTTATTGAGACACGGAGACAGGGAGAAGTGGAGACAGGGGGACTATCTCCTTGTCTCCTTGTCCCCGTGTCACCGCGTCTCCCTATCCCCTCGTCTTCCGATACGCTTATCATCAGGCGGCCGCCATCGGGCATGGCCTGGTAGGCGTTGGTGACCAGGTTGAGCAGCACCTGGCTGATCTGCCGGGGGTCTACGAACACGGGGGGCAGGTCGGAGGGTATCTCGGTGATCACTTCCACATCCTCGGGCGGAGGTCGTCTCTCCAACATCTGGGCAACCAGATCGGATGCCGCTATCTCCTCCCTCTCCGGCAGCCGGGTGCGCGAGAAGTCCAGGATGCCTGAGATGATCTTCTCCGCACCGCGGACCTCCGAGGAGATGATGCCCAGGTATTCCCTGGTCGTCTCGTCGGTCTCGGAGGGCACCATCTGGAGGAAGTAGATGGCGTTGGAGATCACGCCCAGGGGGTTGCGCAGTTCGTGGGCCACGCCGCCGGCCAGTTGCCCCAACACGGCCAGACGCTCCTTGCGGATCAGTTGCTCCTGGGCATCTCGGAGCTCCTGGGTGCGTTGCTCTACCATTTCCTCCAGCCGCTCCGAGTATTCCTGCAGCGCCTCCTCCGCCCGCACCCGCTCGGCCAGTTCGCTCTGAACTGCCCCGTACAGTCTGGCGTTTTGAACTGCGACGGCGGCCACATTGGCCATAGCGGCAAGGAGATCAATATCCTCCTGTGTGTATGCATCCAACCGGGGACTCTGCAATTGCATCACGCCAGTGGTCTGGCCCCCGATTCTCATCGGTACGTAAAGCGCCGAGTTGGTAAAGCCTTCCCGCTCCTCCTCCGGCGGTGGTCCCGCGCTGATGCTGCCGTTCTTCTCGACCGTGTACTCGGTCTTGCCTTTCTCCCTCGACTTGCGGTGATCAGGGGTGTAGAGCGGCCTACCTATGTGGATCACCTGGCTTTGAGCGCCCTGCCCCGGTTCGGCCAGGGGAATAGGAGGGAACTCTGTGACGTCTACGGGCGCGCCCTCGTACGTCGCGTACTCCGCCCGGATGAGTTGTGTCTCGTCATCGTAAGAGGAGACGACAAATCCCCAGGCATCCACCAGCGCCTGTATGTGCTGGTGGATGGTATAGTAAATTTTGTTGAGGTCTCGGGTTTCCCCCAACGCAAGAGCCAGTTGATTGACAGCAATCTGTTGATCCAGGCGGCGTCGCGCTTTTTCCTCCGCCCGTCGCAGGCTGGTTATCATCTGGTTGAACGTGGTGGTCAGTTGGCCCACTTCATCCTGTCCCTCTACCGCAATGTCTTGACTGAGGTTGCCCGTGTGAGCAATCGCCCGGGTAGCCTCCACGAGGTGCTGGATGGGATAGGTGATACTTCGTGCAATCATGACGGTGACGAGCGTCCCCATCCCGATGGCAACCAGCAAGACCCCTAGCGAGACAAAGGCAATCACGTTAACGGAGGCCAGCGCTTCGGCCCGCTCTTGCTCCATCACAATGGACCATCCCGACTTCCCCTCCATGGGACTGTATGAGGCCAGCAGACGTACGCCACTGACGGGATCGGTGTATTCTGCCTGTCCCTCGTGGCCGGCGAGAACCGGCCTCAACTCTGGCGCGAGCGGTCGTCCAATGTAGGCCCGGTCTGGGTGGGCAATGATTGTGCCCTCCCGCGAAACGATGAAAGCCCGTCCCGTTTGCCCAATGCTGATTGCGTCTATCCGGCGCCAGATGTCGCGTAGGTCTATTTCGGCCACGACGATCTGACTCGCCCGTCCTTGCTCTACCGCGATGGGCGCGCCCATATAGACGATAGGAACCTGTTCGGCTCCCACAATGTAGGTGGCGGATAAGAATAGATCTCCGCCTCTTGCTGCTTCGTAGGCTGTTGATATTTCATCCGTCAGCGAGATCGGGGGACGGCTGATGATTTCCTCGACGTCTCGAATAATCAGCAAATCCTCCAGGGGATCGGCCAGGTGCACCAGGAGATGGTACTCGCCGTCGAACAGATATAGAGCACGGTAGGTGAGGGGAGAGGCGCGCCGCAGTTCCAGCATCGCGCGCGCCTGGAGAGCCGGCATCTCGGCGGATTCTTCTAGTTGATACGTGAACAGGCGCACGTTGCCCCAGATATTGTCGAACTGGGCATTGATATCTCTGGCAACGTACCGGGCCAGTTGGTGGTTACGCTGGTTCACCTCACGTCGCACGCCTGCTTGCCCGGTGCGGAACGACAGATAGCCCAGTAGGACCAGGGAGAGCAGCAGCGTGATGACGCTTGCGATCAGTAGTCTGCGGCGCAGGCTTTTGCCCCACCAATTTCTGAGCCGATGGATTAGAACCATTTACTCACCTGGCACTTCCCAGGAAATCCCCTTCCTGTTCGCGATAGACAATGGAGGCGATGTTGTCTCCTTCGGCCACCGTGTCAATGATGGCGAAGTTGAGATCGGGGAATTCCGCGGCCACTGTTTCGATGAAGGGTTCATTCTCGAAGCCTACCCCAATGATCAGATCGTACTCCTGCCGGGCATAGTTACGCAGTGCTTCCAGGTTGACCTCGTCGGAGGTAAAGTCAGCCGTCTCAAAATGAATCCCGAACTGTCTTTGGGCTTCCTGCAGGCCCTCGTAGGCCGAGTCATTAAACGACCGGTCGCCCAGGCCTCCTCTGGCCAGAATCATCCCCACGTTTAGCACCCGCTGCCCGGTAGGTGACGGCGGTTCGCCACAGCCGCTCAACAGGGCGAGCAGTAGGATTGCCCAGACCATTTTGGCTTTGGTGCCCTTCAATTTTCTTTCCTCCATCTTTCTCGTGTTTGTTACCCTGCTCCTTTTTCCCTGCTCGGCAACTTCACCGTGAAGGTGCTACCCTTCCCCATCTCACTCTCCATCTCAATGCTTCCTCCATTGGCCTCCACCAGGTTCTTTGACACTGCTAAACCGAGCCCGATACCCTTGGCCCTGGTGGTGAACAGTGGCTCGAAGATCTTCTTCATGTTTTCTTCAGGGATGCCACAGCCGGTGTCGCTTATTGAGACACGGAGACAGGGAGAAGGGGAGACAGGGAGACTATCACCTTGTCTCCTTGTCCCCTTGTCCCCGCGTCTCTCTATCCCCTCGTCTTCCGACACGTGTATCGTCAGGCGGCCGCCATCGGGCATGGCCTGATACGCGTTGGTGACCAGATTGCCCAGCACCTGCCCTATCTGCCGGGGGTCTACGAACACCGGGGGCAGGTCGGCGGGTATCTGGGTGACGACTTCCACATCCTCGGGCGGAGGTCGTCTCTCCAACACCTGCGAGACCAGATCGGAGACGGCTATCTCCTCCCTGTCAGCCAGCCGGGTGCGCGAGAAGTCGAGGAGGTCGGAGACGATCTTTTCCGCACCGCGGACCTCTGAGGAGATGATGCCCAGGTACTCCCTGGTGGTCTCATCGGTCTCGGGGAGCGTCATCTGGAGGAAGTAGACGGCGTTGGAGATGACGCCCAGGGGGTTGCGCAGTTCGTGGCCCACGCCGCCGGCCAGTTGGCCGAGGATGACCAGTTTCTCCCGGCGGATCAGTTGCTCTTGGGCTTCTCGCAGTTCTTGGGTGCGCTCTTCCACTATCTCTTCCAGCCGCTCTGAGTATTCCTTCAGCGCCTCTTCCGCCTGTTTGCGCTCGGTGATGTCAGTTGCCACTCCCTCGAAATGGCCCTTTTCCGGGAATAAGGCGCCAGAGTACTGTAGCCAAATGATAGTACCATCTCGCTTTGTGATGCGGGCCTCAAAATTAGTGAACTTGCCATGTTCACGCATGATGTCCAATAGTTTCTCTCGTGTCCCTGGATCAGCATAATGCTCAGAGGCGACACAGTGAGCGATGCAGTCTTCCGTACTCTCATAGCCCCACAGTTCGGCCATGCGTTTGTTGGCTATCAACACCTTGCCGTCGCTGAACATCGTGCGGTATAACCCAACCTGGGCATTGTCATAGATGGTTCGATATTTCTCCTCGCTCTCCCGCAGCGCCTGCTCCGCCCGCTTGTGCTTCTCCTCCAGTTCGATGTTGTGCAGGGCGAAAGCGATGTCTCCGGCGACCTCTTCGAACAAGGCTTGCTCTTCCTTGTGCGCGATGAAATCAGCGGGGATGGAGACAGACGACAGGCCGTATACCTTGCCCTCGTGTTCCAACCGGACGGTCAGTGCCCCCCTGCCACCGCAATTCACCGCCAGGGGGCAGCCGGCGCAGGTGGAGAGCGGGTCTTCGGTTACCACAACGCCCGGTTGCGATAGCGCCCTCTGAGCGCAGTCAGTCAACTCGCCACGCTCCAGCCGCCCGACCAGGGGCAAGAAATCCCCGCCTAACCCGGCCTCGGCGGTTGTCACGAGTCCTCCGGTCTCATCAAACAGGGCAATCCAGGCGTTATGATAACCGCGCGTTTCGATCAGATTGTCGCAAGCACCTTTCAGCAGACGGTCGCGGTCCTTTTCCCTGGTGATGAGTTGGTTGACGTTGCGGATGGCGCGCAGCACGAGGTTGAGGTGCTCTATCCTCTCCTCCGCCTGCTGGTGCTCGGTGATGTCTGCGTCTGCGCCTCTGTATCCGAGAAGATTTCCTTTCTCATCGAGTATGGGAACTCCGCTTGTCGAGAGCCAGACTGTTTCGCCATCCTTGCGCACGTTCCGGTTTATGAATTCGCGGAAAGACTGCTTTTGTGCGAACACTTCGAACGCTGCCTTCTTGAGTTCTTCCCGGTCTTCAGCGTGGAATAAGTTGTAGAAATACTCTTCTCCAACAAGTTCTTCGGGTTTATAGCCGAGTATCTTTTCCACTACTGGACTTGCATAGGTGTATAAACCATGGGTGTCTACCTCCCAGATCCATTCCTGAGCATTTTCTGCTACCTGTCGGAAACGCTCCTCGTTCTCCCGCAGCGCCTTCTCCGCCTGCTTGCGCTCGGTCACGTCGCGGATAAGCCTTAACACCGCGAGGAGACCAATGCCAGCGATCATGACTGTCTCGATGATCGCCTCACGCCAGTTAATGGGAGTGTGCGGCGCGCCCAGAAGGCGAGGGAGATCCAAGACCTCATCCAGCCACACTAAAAAGCCAAGCAGAACGAACATGCCGGCTACAGGTAGCCATGTTCTCCTGTTGAGAATCGCTTGCTCCGCTCGCTTGCGCTCGGTTTGCGCTGCTTCCAAAGCAATCCGTTGGCGCAGTTCCGCCAATTCGGTTGTGAGTTGCTCTTTTGTTTTCTCCTGGTCTGTCATCGCTGCTTCCTCTTGTTTCCGCTTGGGCACAGCCTCACCGTGAAACGGTCAATGGCTATGATGCTGGCAAGGTGAACCAAAAGGTGCTGTTCCCGCCGGCTCCACTTTCTACCCCCACCCATCCGCCGAGTTTTTCCACGATGCGCCGCACGATGGATAGCCCCAGCCCGTGCCCCTTGGCGCTAACCTGGCCGAAATGTGTGAAGGGAATAAACAAGCGGGCCTGCTCCTCCGGCGTGAGACCACGGCCGTTGTCCCGCACCCAGAAACAGACCATACCGTCCACCTGCACCGTCGCCCCTAGTTCCACGCGCGGCGGCCGGCCGCCATACTTGATGGCGTTGCTGAGATAGTTCACCCATACCTCTTCGACCCACGGGCCGTAGCCCAGCGCCACCGGCCAGGTGTCGGGCCAGATAACCTCGCCCTGGTACTCCTCGATCATAGGGGCCAGGCGCTGCCGGGCTTCGGCCACGATGCTCGCCGTGTCCAGCGGTCCCATCTTCACTTCCATCTTGCGCGCTTGTGCCAGCAGGAGTAACTCGTCAACAATACTGCCCATCTTGCGCATGTTGCGCGCAACCGTACGCAAATAGTGGTGCAGTTCCTCATCCGATATTGTGTCGTAATCCACTTCCAACACCTCGGCAAAGCCGATGGCCAGGCCCAAAGGGTTCTTGAGGTCGTGAGCCACGGTGTGAGCAAAGGCGTCCAGTTCCTCGTTGCGCGCTTGCAGTTCGACGGCGTGCCGCCGCAGTGCTTCGACCAGCCGGGCGTTGTCAATGGCAGTACTGGCCGAGGCGGCCAGCAACTCCAGCAACGTCAGGTCTGTTGGCTTGAAGCGGTCAGGCTCTACATCCACCACCTGGATCACGCCGATTGTATTCTGCTTGACCCACAGCGGGACGCTGAGGATGGAACGTATCTCCAGTCCGGTTTGCCGATCTACACCCTTGAAGTGGCGCCCGTCGGCCCGCGCGTCTGACACGGTCAGGCTCTCGCCACTGCGAGCCACCCAGCCGGCGACCCCCTTTCCCGGCGCCAGTCGCCAGCCGCGCACGATCTCACCTTGGGGGCCCGTGGCCTGCTGACAGACCAGTTCGTCTGTTTCCGGGTCAATCAACCAGACCGAGGCGGCGACCACGTCCAGCAGACGGCGTATCTCTTCCAGGATGGTGACGAGCACGTGGTCTAGGTCAAGCGTGGAACTGAGCGCCCGGCTGGCGCGATTGAGCAGCGCCAGTCCCCGGTTGCGCTGTTGCAGCGCTTCCTCCGCCTGTTTGCGCTCGGTGATGTCGCGGTTGCTGCCCCGCCTGCCGAGCCAACTTCCGTCGGCGCCATACACCGGTTGGCAGATGTGGGCGATCCAGCGCTGCTCGCCGCTGCGGGTGACGATGCGGAAGTCAATGGGCAATACCTCGTCGCTTCCCAATTCCTCGCGGCCGTGTTTGGCAACCAGCGCGCGGTCGTCAGGATGGGTGATCCTCTCCAGCAGTCCGGGATCTTGAAGGAATTCATCGGCACGATGCCCAGTGATACGTGCGCACGACGGCGAAACGTAGATGTAGTTTCCATCTGGGCCAATCCAGTACTCCCAGTCGTGGGTAAAGTCGGCCACGGTGCGGAACCGCTCCTCACTCTCCCGCAATGCCTCCGCGGCCTCCCGCTTCTCAATCGCCCTGCGAATCGTCACCAGCAATTGCTCCACGTCGTAGGGCTTCTGCACGTAGGAATAGGCCCCCAGGTTGATCGCCTCGATGGCCGATGCCTGTGAGGCGTACCCGGTGAGCAGGATACACTCCGTGCCAGGGCAGCGGTTCTTGATCTCCCCCATCACCTCCAGACCGGACATGTCCTCTAGCCTGAGGTCAATCAGGGCCGCAGCAGGTGTCTCCTCCTCGGCTCGATCCAGGGCCGCCTGTCCTGTGGCAACGGTTACGGGTGCATACCCCTTGGCCATGAGAATGTCGGAGAGGGTCTTCCTGAGATTGGGATCATCGTCTACGATGAGAATATGTGTCTTGGTAGTCATGGCTCGCCTCGCTTGCTTCTGAGAATATGGAGTAAGGAGTAAGGCTACTCCCTACTCCCTACTCCTTACTCCCTACACACACAGAACCCTGCCCAATTCCCGATGGTAAACCTCGCTCAACACCTGGAGCAGCCCCTCCACCTGGAGTGGTTTGTAGAGGCAGGTGTAGGCACCGATCTTCAGCGCAGCCTCTATCGCTGATGCCATCTCCTCCCGGTAGCCGGTCACCAGCACCACCGGCAGGTGAGGATGTCGCTCCTTGATCTCCCTGAGAATTCCCAGACCGCTGATGTTGTTCAACCTCATGTCCAGGAGCACCACCTGCCCATCCGCTCCGAGCCTCTCCACCACGCCGTGTGGGTCGCTGATCTGGGTCACCGCGAAGCCTCGCACTCGCAATATGTCCCCCAGCGTCTTGCAGAACTGCGGGTCGTCGTCCACGATGGCGATGGAGCGCTCCTTGCGCAGCGAGGAGAAGAAGCAGAGCAAGCGGTTGATGTCCAACGGTTTGGTCATGGCGGCGATAGCGCCTTCTTCCAACCCCTCCTCGACCAGCCTGTCGGCGGAGTAGGCGGTCATCAACACGACCGGCAGGTCAGGCTGCCTGGTCTTGATGGCTCTGTAGAGGTCCACTCCGTTGACCCCCGGCATCTTGATGTCGGTCAGGACACAGTCGAAGGGCCTGTCCTGCCACCGCGAGTACCACCGCGAGTACTCGTGGCGGGGCTCGTGGCGGTGAGCGGAGCCGAAGGAACCCTGCATCACCTTTTCCAGGGCTTCAGAACCGGAGTGAACAGCCTTGGCTTCGTGCCCCTTGACCTTGAGGATGTCCACGATGGTCCTGGCCATCATGTGGTCGTCATCCACGACCAGGATGCGAAGTTTATCTTCCATCATGCGCTTGCTCCTTTGCGTGATGCGTGAAACGTCAAACGTCAAGCGTCAAACGTGAAATGTAACTGACTGCTTATCCATCACCTTTCACTATTCTCCATCTCCCCTGCCCCCCTGCTCTCTGCCCCCCTGCTCCCTGTCCCCCTGTCCCCTTGTCCCTAGTTCCTAGTCCCCAGTGCCCAGCCTGGCCAGCGGCAGCCCGACCGTAAACGTGCTGCTCTTCCCTGTCTCACTCTCCACCTCGATGCTGCCCCCGTTGCCCTCCACCAGGTTCTTCGACACCGCCAGGCCCAGCCCGATGCCCTTGGCCTTGGTGGTGAACAGCGGCTCGAAGATCTTCTCCAGGCTCTCCGGGGGGATGCCGCAGCCGGTGTCGCTTATTGAGACACGGAGACACGGACAGGGGGTGACAGGGAGATCGTCCCCTGGTCTCCCTGTCACCGTGTCCCCGTGTCTCCCCAGCCCCTGGTCTTCTGACACGCTTATCATCAGGCGACCGCCGTCGGCCATGGCCTGGTAAGCGTTGGTGACCAGGTTGCCCAACACCTGCCCTATCTGCCGGTGGTCTACGAATACCGGGGGCAGGTCGGGGGATATCTCGGTGGTCACTTCCACATTCTCAGGCGGAGGTCGTTTCTTCAACACCTGCGAGATCAGATCGGAGGCCGCTATCTCCTCCCTGTCAGCCAGCCGGGTGCGCGAGAAGTCCAGGAGGTCCGCGACGATCGTGTCTGCATCGTGGACCTCTGAGGAGATGAGATCCAGGTACTCCCTGGTGGTCTCGTCGGTCTCGGCGAGGGTCATCTGGAGGAAGTAGATGGCATTGGAGATCACGCCCAGGGGGTTGCGCAGTTCGTGGCCCACGCCGCCGGCCAACTGTCCCAGAACGGCCAGTTTCTCCTTGCGGATCAGTTGTTCCTGGGCATCGCGGAGTTCCTGGGTGCGCTGCTCTACCATCTCTTCCAGCCGTTCCGAGTATTCCTGCAATGCCTGCTGCGCTTGCACCCGCTCGGTGACGTCCACTCCGACAGCCCATGCATGCCAGTCGGGAATCGGGAATTGCTTAGATATGTTGGACCAGGCTACTGTCTTGACGGTTCCATCCCTGCAAGTGAGTTCCAATTCCCAATCGCGGAATGTGCTACCGCGTTCATTCCATTCAGCCAGCGTGCGCTGGAGATAGTCAGTATCCGGGTATAACAGTTCCATGGTCTTGGGATGGCCGACAATCTCCTCGGCACTGTAGCCAGTCACCTGTTCGCATTCCCGGTTCCAGACAATGATGTTATTGTCTGTATCCAAGGCGTCCAGCATGACCGGCATACTCTGGACTACCAGGCGTAATTGTTCCTCGCTCGCCCGCAGTGCTTCTTCCGCCCGCTTGCGCTCAGTGGTGTCCTGCAAAGTCTCTATCGCCCCAATAGGCTTCCCCTGGTGGTCTCTCAATGGTGCTGCAGTGAAAAAGAGCCATTTGCCGCTCTCACCAAAATCGGGAAAGAAATCCTCAGCCTCGTATGCCCCCTCGGTGAGAGTGGATCTCTGACACTTGCCATTGTAGTATCTGGCTATATCTTCCTCTGCCAGTTCATCCACTATGAGATCAGCCATGACCGGTCTTTCTGCAGCATAGAAAGCCGCCCACTGTTTTTTGGTGCCGACCATTTCACTTGCAGAAACACCAGTTAGATTCTCACAGGCTTTGTTCCAGTGTGTGACGGTGTGCTTTTCATCAATCACGAAGATCGGCGTTGAACTGCCCTCAACTATTTGCGAAAGTCTTTTTTCGCTCGCCCGCAGTGCTTTGTCACTCTCACGTTGTCTACGTAATAACTTTGACGCTACCAGGCCTCCTGCTAAACAAGCGAGAATAAAAAAAGTTCTCACATAGGCCTCATAAGGAGGGACATCCAACGCAAGTAAATCAAGAAAGGAACTCTCAGTATGAAATACCAAGGAACCGAGAACGCTATCAACAATCCAAAAGAGAAACCCTAGCAGGAGTGAAGCACTTATGATATAGTCTGTGTTCACCTGATCATAGTCCTCCTTCAAGCGGAAAAATCTCCCCACAAATCTAAAGTTCAGTAACACACCAGCCAATAATAAGATTATATATCCGACTACACACTGTTTTATGACTACAAAGTTGGAAAAATGCAGCGGGATTGTATTGGGTGCACCGGAGGCCCAGTTCCAGGGAGGTGGGTTAAGTGTTATAGCCCATCTACTCAACGTATATAGATTTATCGTACTAAGTATCCGAAATGGAATCTCCACGGCATACGTACTCAGCCACCATTTATGATGTTTTTGTTTTCTACGCCAGTTAGCAAATAACCCGTGCCATACGATCCATAGTGTAAATGGGGGTACAACAAAAAATGTAGCATAACCATTGCTAGGTCCCCATAGCCACCACGTAGATTGACAGCCACCGGCCAAAGCCGATAGTAAGCCATACTTCCAACCCCAGGTAAGGGTTATGAGCATGGGAAACAACAATCCTATTAGGACAGTTGCTGTATAGGGTGGGAAAGGTATCTTTTCAATAAATGGGGGTGAGGTAGAGGAACGCCAGCATCTTGCTGGTATCTAGCGACCAAGATGGTCGCGTTCCCCCAAGATATTGAGAAGATACTGGGAAAGCGAAATTGATAGTACGAAAGTTGACAGCAAACCCCAGTAACCCGAATATGATCGAAACTGTCACTTTGTATAAGGTTATGTTCCTGATCGAACCCGCATGCATAGAATCACGATCAGCCATACTGACATCTTTCATGAGTTATCCTCCCAGAGCAACAAGACCCTTGGGGGCCAAGGAACCGGATAGGTCCGGCTCCCACACCTAGCAACGCGGCGGCACGGGAGTCGCCTCTGCTGTAGACATTGCCCCGACTGTATATAGTATACCCGTTCTTGAGGGCTATGTCTATGGGACAATGTCCCATTTTGGCTTCCCTAGCGCCCCATGTTGGTATCTTTTCGATCTGGGGCCAAGCAATTGCGTTATGGGGCCTCAGGGGTTTGCCGGGGGGAGGGGGGTGGGCGTGGGGAGCGAACTGGGGTACCAATAAGCCTTAGTCGCGACGCAGGGGTCGTAATCGGAGCCGAGTATCACCCGGTAGTCCACCGCGCTGCCCTCCGTCGGCTGCGAGATGACGTCGTTGGTCTCGCGCTTGTAGAGGCGCATCAGCCGGGAGATGGCCGAGCCTTTGGCTGCGGTGGTGAAGTCCACGATCTGCGTGCGCGGATAAGTCCCGTCAGCCGGCCCGACGCTCACGACATCAAAGCCCTCCCAGCGCAGCCTTTCGGCCGCCACGTGGCCTAATCCCTCGTAGGGGGTCGCGTTCCACACCTCGACCCGGAAGGCACGCTGCTGTGCGCGGGCGCTGGCCGGTGGGGCCAATGCCTCGCTGACCAGCATGGGCAGGGCCTCGTAATTGGGAACCAGCACGTAGGCCCCGTTTGGCGCAGTCCACGACTGTACGACGCCCCGTCCCACGAAACGGTTCTTCACATTCGTCATATCCAGGCGCGAGCCGATGGTTCCCAGATAGAGCAGTTCGTCTAATCCCAGGTCAGTGGAGACGGTTTCCTTGAACACGCCCCACAGTTCGGGAATCCTGGGGATGATGTCCAACGTCATGGCTTGATGATACAGGCCTCGCATGACCTGCTGCTGGCGGCGGTTACGGTCAAAGTCGTTGGTGCTCCAGCGGGAGCGGGAATACCAGAGCGCGTGCTTGCCGTCGAGGTGGTGGATGCCCGGCAGCCAGTCCACATCGGTCTGGCCGTTGGGCGAGTCGGCGTCAGGGAAAGTATCGGATAGGGGACATTCCACGGCCACGTCTACGCCGCCCAGCGCGTCCACGATCTTGATGAAGGCATCGAAGCCAACCCGCGCGTAGTAGTGCGTGCGAACGCCGAGATTGTACTCAATGGTGGCTCTGAGCAGGCCGGGGCCGCCCCCGGGGTAGCCGTTACGTTCCCCGCGATTGTAGGCCGTGTTGATCTTGTCGAAGCCGTAACTGGGAATCCACGCATAGAAGTCGCGGGGGATGGAGAGTAGCGCGACCGAGGGGATGTCGGGATTGACGCTGGCGACGACGATGACATCGGTACATCCCACGCTCTCGGTAGATGGTTGATCGGAGCCCAACAGGAGGATGTTGATCACGTTGCCGGGCTGCTCTAGCAGCGGCATTGGTGATGGGATGGGCAACGGCTGAGGGGTGGCATCGTTGGCCGGCAGGATAACGGGCGGGAGAGGCAATGCGGCGGGCGCATGAGGCGTGGGGCTGGGCGTGGGAGTGAGGGTGGGCGCAGGGGTGGGGGTGATGGTGGATGTGGGAGTAGGGGTGGGTATGGGGGTGTGGGGGTTGCTGGGTGTGGCAGTGTGGTGATTGGTGGGCGCGGAAATATGGGCAGTGGTGGGAGGCACTGTGGCGAGCGCCTGGGCGACTTCCGGGGCAGTGGTGATGGCCCAGTGACTGACCACGATCACCAACCCCAGGATGACGATCAGGGTCAGCCCTTCCAAAGCGTTGTTCAGGGAACGTTGCATACCGCTCGCGTGTCTCCCCTCCAGTCTATCCGGGCACAGTGGGCGTATTATACCACGAGCCAGCAATGAGGCAATTAGACAATGAACAATGACCTGTAGAGTCCATTAATGATGTACCCTTAACAGTCCAGAATAAGTGTACCCCCTGCCTGCACTAGAAAGCGTGGTATAGTTCTCTCCTGAAACCTTTGACATAAGGAGAGAACGATGACGCGTCGAGCGCCTCTTACCGTT
>JAUWNP010000052.1 GCA_030612585.1 Anaerolineae bacterium | reverse complement strand
CGGGCGCACCCCCGCCGCGCGGTGGCGGGCGGGCGCCCCCCCCCCCGCCCGCCCCCCTCCGGGGGGGGCCGCACGGGGGGGCGCCCCCCCAAAGGTGGGGGGGAAAGAGGGGGGGCGCGAGCCGAAGCCAGTCAAGACCATCCCCGCCCACTTCACGCCGGTCTATCCCGCCAGCAAGGAGGAGGTCGCGCTCATCTTCGGCCAGGAGGAGCAACCCGGCTACTTCTACGTCGGCGATCCGCTGGAGATGGAGGGCGTCCACGTGGCGCTCGACCTGCGCCGTTTTGTCGAGCGCTCGGCAGGGATATTCGGCAAGACCGGCACCGGCAAGACCTTTCTCACGCGCACGCTGCTGGCCGGGCTGATCCAGGAGAGCGCGGCTGTCAACCTGGTGTTCGATATGCACAACGAGTACGGCTGGAAGGGCCAGACCGAGGCGCGGCAGGAGGTCAAGGGGCTGAAGCAACTCTTTACCAGCCGCGTCTCCGTCTTCACGCTGGACGAAGAGTCGTCCCGGCGGCGGGGCAGCAAGGTGGACGCAGTAGTGCGCATTGGCTATGACCAGATCGATCCAGAGGACGTGAACAGCCTCGCCAGCCTGATGGCCCTCTCCGATGTGCAGGTGGGCGCGCTCTACTTCCTGCGGCGGCGGCTGGGGCAGCGCTGGGTCGCCCGGCTGCTGGACGAGGATGACCCGCTGGAGGACCTGGATAGCGCGCTGGAGCGGGGCACCCTCCACGGGGGGACCCTGGGAGCCATCCAGCGCAAACTGGGGATGTTCCGCCGCTTCGGCTTCCTGCAAGAGCGAGCGCCGGAGGATGCCGTGAGGCAGATCCTGGACTACCTGGACCGGGGAATCAACGTCGTCCTGGAGTTCGGGCGGTACGGCAGCAGCCTGGAGGCCTATCTGCTGGTGGCCAACTACATCACCCGCCGCATCCACGCCCACTACGTCAAGCGCACGGAGGAGGCGCTGGGGGAGCGGGAAAAGGAGCCTCGCCCGCTGGTCATCACCATCGAGGAGGCGCACAAGTTCCTCGACCCCGCCGTCGCCCGGCACACCATCTTCGGCGCCATCGCCCGCGAGTTGCGCAAGTACAACGTCACACTGCTGATCGTGGACCAGCGGCCCAGCGGGATTGACCCGGAGGTGATGAGCCAGGTCGGCACCCGCATTACCTGCCTGCTGGACGACGAGGCGGACATCCGGGCGGTCTTTTCCGGCATCAGTGGGGCAGGTGCGCTGCGGGAGGTGCTGGCGCGGCTGGACACCCGCCAGCAGGCGCTCATCATGGGCCACGCCGTGCCGATGCCGGTGGTCGTGCGCACCCGCACCTACGGCACCACGGAGTTCTACGCCGCCATGGGAGTCCGGGAGGCGGAAGACCCGGAGGCGGTGCTGGCGCGGGGGCGGGCGGTGTTGCGGGGGGAGGAGGATGCGGAGGGGATTTAGGGTAGATAGTACCTTCCTCCTGGTCGTATTGGGGAGGGCGTATCTTCCCGCAGTTTGTGTAATAAGGGGAGGTTGAATGAGCATTCGAGCTGAGATCAGGCTACCCGAAGAACTGCAACTCTCAAACGTGCATGAGTTAGTACGGGAAGTTTGGCCAGCATTAGAAGCCTGCCGCCATCAGCTAGCGTTTGAACTCCTGGTAGACATGAGTAACCTTTGCTTCATCAGACCCTCCGGCTTGGCCGCGCTGGCAGCGATTACAATGTATATCGCTCGAAGCGGATACTTGCAACGGGGCCACGTCATCAAGCCAACCCACACAGATGTGGATCAATATCTGACCCGAATGGACTTCTATGAGTTCCTTGATCTGCCTGCCGAATACCCGTGGTCAAAGCGAAACTCGAGAGGGCGCTTCCGCGAGGTAATCGAGGTTACCTCGGAGAAAATGTGTCTTGAGGTTACCCATGACCTAACAGATATTCTGCAGAGCAAAATGAGATTAGGGCAACAGGTTGTCAATGCTATCGAGTACGCTCTTAGTGAACTCTTGGAGAATGTATTTCATCACGCGCAGTCGCCGGTGAATGCTATTGTCTGTGCACAGACTTATTCCCAACTCCGGCAAGTTGAGCTGGCGGTTGTGGACTGTGGTCGTGGCTTCCGGCGTAGCCTGCTGGAGAACCCGGCCCTTCGCGGGCGATTCGAGGATGCAGCCCAGGCGATACGCCTTGCTGTTCAGCCCTCCATCACCAGCCGGCCCGGCCTCAATGCTGGCCAAGGTCTGTTCTTCATTACGGAACTTGTAAAACAGAACAGAGGGGACATGGTGATCTATTCGGAAGATGGACTTTTTAGGATTGCCAAAGGCCAGGAGGAGTTACATAGAGTGCCTTACTGGCAGGGGGCTATTGTTTCTCTGTGCTTGTACCTTAGCCGTCCTATTGACCTTATAGCCTTGTTCAATCAGTATGCACCGCCAGAAGAGGACTACAAGTTTCTTTTCGACTTCGACGAGGAAGAGATTCCTTTCTGACCATGAACAGCGAGGTGACTGTGCTCAAGCTCATTAAATGGGGCAAATTCCTTGGCTCTCGCCTGCTTGGGGCTGAGATCCGCCAGGAGATTGAATCTGCGTTGGATGCAGGACAGAACGTTGTCGTGGACTGTGACGGAGTGAAAATGATGTCCCACTCGTTTGCCGACGAATCCATCGGCAAACTAGCAGCCGATATTGGCTTGGAGGTATTTCGGCATCAGATACGGCTCCGCAATGTCGGACCTGAAGTCGCGCCTATCCTTCGCTACGTGATTGGGAGTCGAATAGCGGGGGGAACGGCCCCCAAAAAGGCCAGAGAGGGCTGATACAGGCTATGACTTTCTATTGAGAATGAACAACCTACATTACTACTCAGCCCCCGTCATTCCGAGCGACCGAAAGGAGCGCAGCGACTGAAGGGAGTCGAGGAATCTCCACACTGAGTTACACCTGGATTACAAGCGGAGATTCCTCGGCTCGCTACGCTCGCTACTAATGACATCCTGTCATTGCCCAATGAGTGGCGCATTCGCGCCACGCGTAGCTCGGAATGACGCATCACGGGGAGATTGAGTAGTAACCAATCTACTTCTTAATGTTAGCCAAACTGGTCTGCATAGGAAACTAGGGTCGATTTGACCCCGCCACCGGCGCCGAAGGAGCGCCGCTGGCAGGCCACCACAACGCTATACGACAACGAAGGAGACGAAGGAATAGGCTAAGCGGGGATACGTTCGGATGTCAGGGGAACACCATCTGCCACAATCGCACGGTACAAGGGGAGACGAATCCGCCGTGTCTCAGTCCAGCGAGCCTGACCAAACACCCGTGGTGAGAGCACCACGTTGTAATCCAACGAGACATCGGACGCGACGCGCCACAGTTCAGAGCGGAATTCGTTGTTCTCGGTGTCTACCAACACTAACAAGTCAATATCTGATTCGACATCAGCGTCTCCCCGAACTTTGGAGCCAAAAAGGATCACGGCGAGAACGCGATCGGGAAAACAACTGCGGATACGGGCGATGTACTCCGTGACGGCCGCTCGCTCGTTAGATGTCAGGTGAGACAAGGAACGCTCTTTCACAGGTAACCTTCTGTGGTCAAATAGGTCTCGCAGTGTTCGACGAAACGCCTAGCATTTTCAACAACAGTACGGGCCTGGGCTTTATCCGCCCTTCCCAACATCTCATAGTCAGTGACATTTCGTAATTCAAAGGCCTCTCCATAATCGTGGCTGTCCTGGACCGGGAAGGTGCCCGGTTTGACAAAATACTCCCGAAAGGCAGCCAGCACACCGGAGTGTTTGCTCCGAGTGAGATCCAATGTCAGGAGCAGGGCTGTGGCAGTGTAGAAGAAAGCATAGTACGCCCGATTGACAGCAACGCCGTAGAAGTCACCGTCGAGGTTGTACTGCGCGCTTCGCAGTGCATCCCGGGCACCGTCGAGATAGACAAGAACTGCTTCCCAGTTGATCATCTCTGGCTCGTCCATAACTGTGCATAGTATAGTACATCCAGGGCGAAAAGGCAACCATGAATAAAATCCGTCTCCTGCACTTCGCCGACCTCCACGTCGGCATGGAAAACTACGGCCGGCTCGACCCCGCCACAGGCGTCAACGGACGGGTATTGGACTTCCTGCGCCGCTTCGACGAACTGATTGACTACGGACTGGAGCGCGAGGTGGATCTGGTGATCTTCGCCGGGGACGCCTACAAGCGCCGCAACCCCAGCCCCACGTACCAGCGGGCCTTCGCCCGTCGCGTCAAGCGGCTGGCCGACGCCGGGGTGCCGGTCGTCCTTCTGGTGGGCAACCACGACCTGCCTGCAATGGTTCAGCGAGCCTCCAGCGTGGACATCTTCCGCACGCTCGACGTGCCCAACGTCGTCGTGGGGCGGGTCGAGGATATACACCACATTGAGACCCGCCGTGGTCCGGTGCAGGTTGCCACCGTCCCCTACCCGGTCCGCCAACGGCTCCTGGCCCACGATGAGTACAGGGGCCTATCCGTTGAGCAGTTAGACCAGGCACTAAGAGGCATCGTCACCGACAACATCCACGCGCTGGCGGCCAAACTGACCCCAGATGTCCCAGCGGTGCTGGCGGCTCACCTGACCGTCTCCGGCGCGACCTTCGGCTCCGAACGAAGCGTGATGATCGGGCGAGACGCGGTCATCCTCAAGTCGGCGCTGGCTGACCCGGCCTGGGACTACGTCGCGCTCGGTCATGTTCACAAGCACCAAAGCCTCAACGATGGTGGCTATCCGCCGGTGGTCTACGCTGGCAGCCTGGAGCGGATTGACTTCGGCGAGGAGGGGCAGCCGAAGGGGTTCTGCTGGGTGGAACTGGCGCGAGGGGAAACGGAGTGGGAGTTCGTCGAAGTGGATGCCCGCCCCTTCGTCACCGTGCGCGCTGACGTGCGACAGGCACTCAACCCGCTGATGGCACTGCAACAGGCGGTCGCCGCCCACGACCTGCAGGGCGCTGTGGTGCGACTGATCCTGCGGCTACGGGCCGACCAGGAGCCGTTGGTGCGCGACCGGGACGTGCGCGGGCTGCTGTCCGATGCTTACTTTGTTGGCGGCATCAACCGTGAGGTCGAGCGGGAGGCGAGGGTGCGGCTGGGGAGCCTGGCCCCGGAGGAGATGACCGACCGCGAACTGCTGGCGAAGTACCTGGAGACGAAGAACACGGATCCAGAGCGGGCCGAGGTGCTGCTGAAACACGCCGAGGCCATCTTCGCCGGAGATGACGATTGACAGTGTGGCTACCTGAAGGGCAGTCCTGCCGAGCAGCCAGCGCAGGAGGCGCGTTGATGTCAGAAGACCACCATCCCAGGAAATCCAAACTCACACCGCTCCAGCGACTCCTCAGCAGCCGCCTGGTCACCGGCGCGGGGATGTTCCTCAGCAAATGCATGCCCCCCTTCATCGGGTACTCCGTGGCGGGCCTCATCGCCGGACTGATCAATTGGCTCAAACCAGACGTCTACCGGATCGTGCATGCCAATCTGCGCCAGGTAGTGGGGCCGGAGGTGAGCGAGGAGACGCTGCACCGGCTGGTGCGCCAGGTCTTCCACAATAACGCGCGCAACGACTACGACCTCTGGCATCTGGTAGGCCGGGAACCGGAGGCGATACGTGCAGCCATCCACATTCCCCCCGACACCCGCACACACCTCGAACAGGCGCTGCAGCGCGGCCAGGGAGTGATCATCGTCGGGACCCATACCGGCAATTTCGACCTGGGTATCCTGGCGCTGGCTGCTCACGGGCTGGAGATCCAGGTATTGGGGTTGGCGGCCCCGCCGGCCGGGGGCTTCGACCTGATGGATCGCATGCGCGCACGCGCTGGCGTGCACTTGACGTCCATCAATGTCCCGGCATTGCGGGAGGCCATCAAGCGCCTGCGCACCGGGGGGGTTGTGCTGACCGGCGTGGATCGGCCCGTAGATGATATGGAGCAATTGGTTGAGCCCTCCCCCCTCCCAGGGGGGAGCAGGAGGGGGGTCGAGTTCTTCGGTCGCCTGGCCCCGCTGCCGACAGGTCACGTCCGGCTGGCACTCAAGACCGATGCGATCATCGTCGTAGCCAGCCCCTGGCGCGACCCACAGAAGGGCAACGTGATGCGCCTCTCTCCGCCGCTGGAGATGGTCCGCACCGGCGACCGGGACGAGAACCTGCGGGTCAACCTGCGGCGCGTGACCGGTTGGCTGGAGGAGTTTATCCGCGCCCGGCCGGAGCAATGGGCGATGTTCGTTCCGGTGTGGCCGGAGCAACACCCATAGAATAAAGGAGAGTTTGATGAAAAAAGTGCTCAGCATCAGCGTGGGTTCTGCGACCCGCGATCACACCACCGAGGCCGAGTTCCTGGGGGAACACTTCTGGATCAGTCGTCAGGGCACCGATGGTGACTTCGAGAAGGCCATCCAGATGTACCGGGAGTACGATGGCAAAGTGGACGCTTTCGGTGTAGGGGGCACCGAGTTCTATCAAGTCGTCGCCGGCCGTCGCTATTACTGGCGCGACGCCCGGCGCATCCGTCAGGCGATCAAAATCTCCAAAGTCGGCGATGGCAACGGCCTCAAGCACCTCCTGGCCCCCTACGCGCTGCGGGCGTTGGAGGAGCACGGCATCGAACTCGAGGGTAAGCGGGTGCTTCAGACGACGGGTGTGGATCGCTATGGTATGGCCTGTGCACTGGTGGATGCCGGTTGCGACGTTGTCTTTGGCGATCTTATGTTCGCGCTCAATCTTCCCATCCCCATTCGCAGCCTGCGTGCACTCCACACTATGGCGGCTCTCTTGCTGCCAGTGATCACCCAGTTGCCCTTCTCGTTGTTCTACGCGCAGGGAGAGCAACAGGAGAAGCAGCCCTCGACCAAGTATACTCACTACTACGAGCAGGCCGACATCATCACGGGTGACTTCATCCAGATCTGGTCCAATCTGCCCGACGACCTGAGCGGTAAGATCATTGTCACCAACACGACCACAGCCCGAAACGTCGAGGAACTTCAGAAGCGCAACCTGCACATCCTGGTGACGACCACGCCCCGCCTGGCGGGTCGCTCCTTCGGCACCAACGTGATGGAAGCCGTGTGCCGCGTCCTCATCCCCAAGCCTGACGACCAGATCACCTCCGAGGACTTCATTGACCTCATCGAGCGCATCCCGCTCATACCGCAAGTACATGTATTAGACTGATCCATTACGCAGCGGCCCGGCCCATCCGATGGCCTGGGCTGCTTTTCTCGTGACCTCTGTCATCTGCCAGGGGGAGGGCTGTCACTTGCCCCCTCGCCATTCCTGCGGTACACTGAAGGCAGTGATCAATATCTTGAGGGGTGAATTTGAGGAGTGAACCAATGAAACGTCTGCTTTCGGGCAATGAGGCCATCGCGCTGGGCGCGTGGGAGGCTGGCGTCAGATACGCTGCCGCCTATCCAGGCACCCCCAGCACAGAGATCCTGCCCGCGCTGGCCCAGTACGCTGGCGTGCGGGCCGAGTGGGCCGCTAACGAGAAAGTCGCGCTGGATGCCGCCGCCGGGGCCTCCTTCGCCGGGGCGCGCGCGCTGGCGGCGATGAAGCACGTCGGCGTCAACGTCGCTTCCGACAGTCTGATGACCCTCTCCTATACCGGCGTGGGAGGGGGGCTGGTGCTGGTCAGCGCCGACGACCCCGGCGCGTTCAGTTCCCAGAACGAGCAGGACAACCGCCACTACGCCCGCTTCGGCAAGTTCCCCTGCCTGGAGCCGGCCGATAGCCAGGAGGCGAAGGACTTCACCCGCTTCGCCTTCGAACTGAGCGAGCGGTTCGACACACCAGTGATGCTGCGCTCCACCACTCGTCTCTCCCACTCCAAGAGCGCGGTCGAGGTGGAGATGCCCACCGGGCCACGGAAACTCAGCCCCTTGCCTCCCTTCGAGCACCAGCCGCGCAAGTATGTGATGATCCCCGCCCACGCCCGCCTCCGCCACCCGGAGGTCGAGGCCCGTCTGCACGCGCTGGCCGAGTACGCCGAAGCCTGCCCGCTCAACCGGGTCGAGTGGGGAAATAAGCGCGTCGGCGTCATCAGCAACGGCGTGGCCTACCAGTACGCTCGCGAGGTCTTCGCCGGCTTTTCGTTCCTCAAACTGGGGATGACCTATCCGCTGCCGGCGGGGATGATCCGCGACTTCGCCGCTGGGGTCAAGACGCTAGTCGTCGTCGAGGAACTGGACCCTTTTATCGAGGAATATGTCCGCGCGCTAGGGTTGGAGGTCATCGGCAAGGAGTTCTTCCCCGCGACCGGCGAACTCACGCTCGCCCGCGTCCGCGACGGCGCCATCAAGGCTGGCCTCCCCATCCAACCAACTAACCAACCAACCAACCAACTAACTAACCAACTAACCAACCAACCAACTAACCAACCAACAATCCCCCCCCGTCCTCCCGCATTGTGCCCCGGCTGCCCTCACCGTTCCGTCTACTTCAACCTGCGGAAACTGAAACTGCTGGTGGCGGGCGACATCGGCTGCTACGCCATCGGCGTCCTGCCCCCCTTCGAGAAGATGGACATGTTGATCTCAATGGGGGCGAGCATCGGGATGGCTCACGGGGCCAGGCAGGCCGGCTGTCCCGACAAGATCGTCGCCACCATTGGCGACTCCACTTTCTTCCACTCCGGACTACCGGAACTGGCCAACATCATCTACAACCGGGGGGCAGCCTGCACCATGATCCTCGATAACGGCACGACGGCGATGACCGGCGGGCAGGAGAACCCCGCCACCGGTATCACGCTGCAGGGGGAGATCACCCAGGTGATTGACATCGAGTCGGTGGTGCGGGCGATGGGGGTCGAAGACCTGTGGGTGGTGAACGCGCTGGATGTCAAAGGAGTGGAGAAAGCCATCAAGGAAGCGACTGCCATCGAGGGCCATCCCACCGTCATCATCGTCAACGGGGCCTGCGTCTTCACCCCGCAATTCCAGCGCCTCCCGGCCGTCGTGGTTGCCCTCGAGGCCTGCAACGGCTGCGGCTTCTGCTTCCGCGTCGGCTGCCCGGCCATCCTCAAGTCAGAGGAGGTAGACACTAAGACGCAGCGGCCCAAGGCACTGATTGACCCGCTCTTATGCACCGGCTGCACTGTCTGCCTGCAGGTCTGCCCGCGCAAGGCGATCTATCAAACCCAGGGGAAGGAGGCGTGAAATGAAGCAATCTATCAACTTCCTGTTCGTCGGCGTAGGCGGGCAGGGCATCCTGACTGCCTCCGACATAACCGCCGAAGTGGGGCTACAGGCGGGATACGACGCCAAAAAATCGGAGGTGCACGGCTTTTCCCAGCGCGGGGGTGTGGTCGAAAGCCACGTCCGCTGGGGCGACGACGTAGCTGCCCCTCTGGCCGAGAAGGGCACGGTGGATCACCTGATCGCCACTGAACTGCTGGAGGCAGCCCGCTGGATCGAGTGGCTGCGCCCTGGTGGGGCAGTGCTCATCAACCACCAGCACATCCCACCAATGTCGGTCACGGTGGGGGACGCGGTGTATCCTGCCGAGGAGGACATCCTGGTCGCCGTGTATGCCCGCACCGACGACGTGACGCTGATCGAGGGTTTGGTCACCGCCGAACGGCTCGGCAATCCCCGGCTGGCCAACACCGTCCTCCTGGGCGTGCTCTCCACGCGGTTGGACGTGGTGCCGGAGACGTGGCTGGAGGTCATCGAGCGGCGCGTTCCGCCGAAGTACGCAGAACTGAACCGGCAGGCGTTCTGGGAGGGCCGCAGGACGTTATCGGTCGAGTAGTCCCCGGAGAGCAGGCCGGAGCGGGCTACTTCGGCGAGGCGCGAACGTCTGCGCCAGACCTATCCCCGCCACTGTCCCGAACGCGGCCGCGTACAGCAGCAAGAAGGGAATCATCCCATAGCGGCCGGTGACCAGGGCCACGACTACCGCCGTCAGTGCGTAGAGCGCCAGCACCACCTCACCGAAAGTGCTGCTGTCGGCCTTGAGCCGGTAACCGCTATCGGCCCAGCGACCGGTTTGCCCCTCAAGCCGGAACTTGGGCGTGCGGGCAAACGACCCACCCCAGCGAGTCAGCCCGCGCCACACCGCCTGCGCGTTACACCATGCGATGCCGATCCCAATCAGCACCAGCAGCGGGAAGGCCCACAACCGCCGTCTCCAATCGGGGTACGACTGCTGTTGGGAGACGGCGTAGACCAGTGGCGGTCCCAGGCATATCAGCCCCAGGCCGCTTAGCGGGAGTTGCGCAGGATTGGGCATCAGCAGCAGGGGCAGTGAGGCCAGCAGGAGCACAACCATCAGCGCGTGGGCCAGGTAACTGCTCAGGTGCACCAGCGCCATCACCTTCTGCCCCCACCTCAGCCGCCGATCGCGCAGGAGCGGCCATGCCAGTTTGCGCAAGGTTTGCACCGATCCCTGCGCCCAGCGGGACTGTTGCCGCTTGAAAGCCGCGATCTGGGGGGGTAACTCAGCCGGCGCGTCCGTCGTCGGCAGGTAGAGACATTCCCATCCGGCCAACTGAGCACGGTAACTCAAGTCCAGGTCCTCAGAGAGGGTATCGGCTTGCCACCCGCCGCACTCCTCAATGCAGCACCGTCGCCACACCCCGGCCGTGCCGTTAAAGTTCATCAGCAATCCAGAGCGATGGCGTCCAGCCTGCTCGACGACGAAGTGGCCGTCGAGCGCCAACGCCTGGGCACGGGTCAAAGGGGAGTAGTCGGCGTTGAGGTACGACCAGCGCGCTTGCACCATACCCAATCGTGGGTGCGCGAGGAAGTGGGGAAGCGTCTGGAGCAGAAAGTCGGGATGGGGGCAGAAGTCAGCGTCGAAGATGGCGACGTACTCGCCACGGGCCTGAGATAGGCCCCAGGCCAGCGCCCCGGCTTTGAAGCCACTACGGTCGGGCCGTCGCAGAACGGTGATGTCCACCTCCTGCTCGCGGTGGAGTGCCGCCCGCGCACGGGCCAGGTGTGTCGTCTCATCTGTCGAATCGTCCAGGATCTGGATTTGCAGCCGGTCACGGGGGTAGTCGAGCGCGGCCACGCTGTCTATCACGCGCTCGACCACGTGGAGTTCGTTGTACACGGGCACCTGCACGGTGACAGCCGGCAAGGCGGATTGATCTATGGGTGGAGTGGGGGCCACTTCTCGCCGGTGGCGCAGGTAGAGGAACACCAGGATGAATGAATTTAGCCCATAGATCGCCAACCAAAGGGCGACCAGGGCATGAACGAGTGCCAGGAGTGTCACTTAAGCCCCAGCAGTTCGTACACTGTGACTGGCTCGTTGATGCCCTCCAGTTTTATGGGCGTAAGTGGCCGGGCCTTGATATACTTCCGTGCTCGCTGGTAGGCTGTGTGTGTAAGCAAAATCTGTCCCGGGCTTGCAGCCTCTTGCAGACGGCGCGCCAGGTTCACGCTGGAGCCGATGGCAGTGTAGTCCAGCCGCCGTGAAGTACCGATGTTGCCTACCACTGCATCACCAAGGCTGATGCCCACCCCATAAGCAAGCCGGCAGGCCGGGGGCATACGCTCGTGTAGGAAGGCGACCCCCTCCTGTATCTTCAGCGCTGCCCGCACCGCGCGCAGGACGTGATCCGCCTGGGGAAGTGGCGCATTGAACAAGGCGACCACACAATCTCCCATAAACTTATCGAGCGTCCCCTCCTCAGCCAGCACCGCCTCGGCACCGATGGCCAGGTACTGATTGAGCACCTCCACCAACGCCTCAGGCTCTTGCTGCTGGCTGAAGTCGGTGAAGCCACGGATATCCGCAAACATGCTGGTGATCTCCTGCCGCTGTCCACCCAGTTTCAGTTCATGGGGGTCGTCTGGAAGACGCTCAATGACGGCCGGCGAGAGATAGCGCTGGAACAACTGATAGCGCGATTCCAGCCGGCGCTGTTCCGTGAGATCATCTATCACAATGGCGATACCTTGCGTCTCATCGCTGGCATCTTTAAGGGGAGAGATACTGGTACGCAGGTTGACCTGGCCACGGCCGGGGAGTGCCATCTCAGTCTCGAACCCCACCACCGGCTCTCCGTGTATCTTGACCTCTTCAACCAACGGGCGCAGTTCGCTCTCTAACGCCGGAAGGGCATCGGCGAAGCGTGAGCCGACGATGGTCATCGCGGGCATCTGCAGGATGCTCTTGGCAGCCCGGTTGAAGAGTATGATCCGATCCTGAACGTCGGTGGTGATGACGCCACTGGTGATGGAGGCGAAGATGTTGTCCCTCAGCACCTTGGCGTCGGCAATCCTCTCAAACAGGCGGGCGTTCTCGATGCGCACTGCCGCCTGACCGGCGAAGGTGGTGAGCAGGTCACGGTCCCGGTCGGAAAAGAGGCCAGCGCGGATGCGGTTATCGGCGTAGATCACGCCGGTGACCCGCCCATGCGCTCTGAGTGGCGCACACAGGATGGAGCGCAGGTTGTAACCGATGACGCTCTCCTGTGCCTTGAAGCGCGGATCCATCTGCGCGTTGGTCGTGACGACAGGCTCGCCGCTGGTGGCCACCTGCTTGACAATGCTCCGACTGATCTCGAACGAGGAGGCAGTGATGGTCTCACGGTCCATATTGCGAGCAGCCCGGAACTCTAACTCACCCGTCTCCGGGTCAACGAGCATCAGGAAGGCACGCTCAGCCCCCGTGAGACGGGTAATCTGGTCCATCACCTCGTTCAGAACCTCCGCCAAATCCAGGGAGGAGCCGATCGCTTGGCTGATGCCGTACAAGGCTGCTAGTTCGCCCCGCTCAAGCGCCAAGGCTGCCAGTTCCTGTTCGAAACGCACCAGCCTTTCCCGTAAAGCCGGTAGACGCTGATAAAGCTGCGCCTCCACCGGAGCACCGGCGTCATAGTGCTGAACGAGAATAAGGGCAATCCGAGTCAGTTCCTCACGCAGGGCGGCGATGTCGTCCTGGCTCAGAACTGTGGTCCTGGAAGAATTGTCGGCCATCCTAGGTCTCCCTGATAGAGTGACGGCATTATACCGCATCTTTCTTGCTCAAGCAAAAGCCGCCACCAAGCAACAGTTGTAATTATAACGGACAATTGACATGAAGACAACACAGGGCCAGCACCTCTTGCCTCAACCAGCGATTTCCGCTATACTTACTGTTGAAGCCAACTAAGGAGGTGTCCAATGGGCAAACGTGTGGACAAACTGGTGACACGGATGCACAAGGGGAGCCGCAAGACAGTGGAGATTCTGGGCCGCCTGAGCGACGATCAGTGGAAGATGGTGCTCTACGAGGGGCCGCCAGCCTGGACGGTGCGCGACCTATTGGCTCACTTTCTTTCGGCTGAAGAAGGGCTGCTACAAATCGCGCAGGACATCGCAGCAGGCGGACCCGGCGCGCCTGAGGGCTTCGACTACGACGAGTTCAACGCCCGTGAGCAGGCCCGGCTGGCAGGTCTGCCGCCGGATAAGTTGCTGGCCGACTTGGCACTTGCTCGTGAAGCGACCATCGCGTGGGTGGCGGGGCTGGACGAGGCCGATTTGGACCAGGTGGGTCACCATCCAGCACTGGGGGAGATCACACTGGAGATCTTCATCAACGCCCTCTACGGCCACCAGTTGCTGCATATGCGCGATCTGCAGCGCCAGTTGGCATAAAGTGCCGCGTCGCCGTTCACCTGTTCCGCTTCAGTAGCAACCACAGCAACTCGTGCATCTCCTCGCTGCCCAAGAGGAGCGCCGCTAAGACGTAGGTCGCAACTCCCACCGCCAACCCGCCCGCGCTGGTCACAAGCAGCCCCGCATTGGGCAGCAAAGCGTGGAAGCCAGTCACCGCCGCCCCCATAAACAGCGACGCTGCCCCCGTTCGCGCCAGCGACACGCCCAGAGCCTGCCCCTCGACCCCGGTCAGTCGCCGCCGCGCCACTAGCAGCAGGATCACCACCTGCAACCCGGCCCCCAACGAATTGGACAAGGCGATGCCCCCGTGGGCGAGGGATGACAGCAGCAGCCATCCCAGCCCCGCGTTCACAATCAGCCCGCCCAGCGCTGCCCACAACGGCGTCCACATATCCCGCTGGGCGTAGAACAGCCGGCTAACCACCTCCAATGCGCTATGGGTCACCAGTCCCAGGGCGAAGAACTGCAATGCCCGGTAAACCCGGCCCGTGGCAGTCACGTCGAACTCGCCACGTTGGAAAAAGAGCACCGTCAGAGGGCGACCCATCAGGAGCAGTCCAACCGCCGCTGGCACCGCGAGCGCCAACACCAGCCGCAGTGCCCAGGAGGCTGTGCGGCGCAGCCCATCCCTGTCGCCAGCGTTGGCCCGTTCCACCAGCGTTGGGAAGACAGTCAGCCCCATCGCCGTGCCAATGATCGTCTCCGGGAACTGCATCAGCCGCCAGCCATACTCGTAGGCGGAGATCGCCCCCACCGGCAGCCGCGAACCCAGGAAGGTGGGGAGAACGAAGTTAAGGTAGGTGGCTCCCAGTCCTAGAACCCGCGGCACCATCAGCGCCAGCACCGCTCGCAGGTCAGGGTGGCGCAGGGTGGGCCACCAGCGGGCGCGGTAGCGGATCAGTCCCGGCGTCTGGATCAGAAAGTGGCCCACGGTACCCGCAAGTCCACCCCAGGCCAGCCCAAAGATTCCCCAGCGAGGGGCCAAGAGCACTACTCCCGCCAGACGGCCTAGCGTGTAGCAGATCGGGGCGGCGGCTGGGAGCAGGAAGTGCTGGTGGGCTTGGAGAGCGCTCATCACGATACCGCTGGCGCTTGAGATGAGGGTCTGGAGCAGCACCAGCCGCATCAATCGTGCCGCCAGGGCCATCGTCTCGACGTCAAAGCCCGGAGCGACGGCGCGCACAACCTGGGGGGCAAAAACAGCCGCTACTACACTCATCCCCGCCACGATCAGGAGCACCCAGTTAATCACCGCCGCGACCAGCTGCCAGACTTTCTCCTGGTCATCCCGGGCGATGCGGGCCGAGAGAATGGGGATGAGGGCGGTCGCCATCGCACTTCCCGCGACGACAGTGAAGAGGCCATCCGGAAGTTCGAAGGCTGCGTAGTAGGCATCGAGTTCGGCGGAGGCACCGAAGGCGTGACCGATGGCAGCATCGCGCACAATCCCTAGCAGTTTATCGGTGGCGAAGAGGAAGGCGACCAGCACGGCAGGGCGGGCGACATAGGGGCTGGATGCTGGTTGCTGGTTGCTGGCATATCCATCGCAGGCCCAATTATCGCATCTCTGGCCTGAATTTGTCAAGTTTGTGTCCTTTACTCAAACCTGAAACGCCACCTGGCGACCAGGAAGAAAACGACGCCCATTGCCAACAGGATGCCGATTTCTGGCAATATCTGGACAAACGTCGCGTTTTCCGCCATCAGGCGGTAGTAACCCTCGAGAGCGTGGCCGTGCGGCGTGAGATTTGACAGCACGCCCATGAACCCCTCTGTGCGGGTGAGGGGCGTCTGTGACATGGCGATGCAACCACCGATGCCCGCCAGGACGAAGCCCAGCACCGTGCCGATGTTATCCGCCTGTTGGGCTGTCCCCGACAGTGCGGCCACCAGCATGCCCAAGGCGGTCGCAACCAGGGCCAGTGCGAGAGTGAGCAGCACCAGGGCCACGGGCGATTTACCCAGCGGCATATCGAAGAGGATGTTTGCCACGCCAAATAGCACGACCACTTGCAGACAGACCAGCAACATGTAGGCCAACATCTTCCCGGCGATGATGGCCCCGCGTGGGATAGGCGCTGCCAGCAAGCGGCGGAGTGTGCCCGCTTCACGCTCGTTCAGGAGGGAAGCCCCGGACATCCCGACGGTGAAGAAGGTAAACATCACGGTGATGCCAGGGAACATCAGGGCAAAGAAGAGGGTGATCCCACCTTCGATTTTTGCCCCTTCCAGGTCCTCGCTGGTGACAACGATAGCAGGGGTCCGGCGCATCTCGTTCAACCGGGTCATGATGACGCCCAGGTTCTGTGCCTCTACGCCGTGGCGGACCTCGGCACTGGCGTCGGCGAGCACACCTGACTCATCCAGGATGGTGCGGATGCCGTACTGCACCTCGCCCCAGATCGTCACTTCGGCCACCACCTGGTTCATGATCCCGGTGACGATGCTGGCGCTCTCCGGCTGGGCCGGGTCCACGATGACCTCGATGGCCGTGGGTGTGTAGGCATTGATCTTCTGGGTGAAGTCGGCAGGGATGAGGATGGCTGCCGTTGCCTCGCCATCTGCTACCCGCTGCTCGGCGTCAGTGACCGAGTCAAAGGTCTCGATTTGCAGTTCGTCAATACCCTTCAGGGCCTTAGCCACCTCCACCCCAAAGATACCAGCATCTTCGTTGACCAGGCAGACGTCCAACAAGATGGTCGGATCATCTCCATTGCCGGCCATTTTCAGATTGATGCCCCCATAGAGTGAGCCGAAGAGGAGCGGCAGCAAGAAGAGCACCGCCAGCGAACCGCGATCCTTGCTGATCAGTTGAATTTCCTTCCAGGCGACGGATAAGGTGTGGGAAATTGCGCTCATGATTGTTCTCCTGATTCTCTGAACTAGTTGAAGTCAAACCGCCACAGCCCGATGACGAAGAAGAGCGCGGTGAAGGCCAGCAGTGCGGCCATCTCCGTAGTCACATCGGCCAGTCCCAACCCGCGGACCAATAGATCGTTGAAGGCACGGTTGGCCCAATAGTGCGGCACGATCTTGGGCAGCGGGCCGAGGAAGTTTTCCAGGATAAACAGCGGTACGAAGCAGCCGCCGAGGATGCCCATGACCCACAGGAAAACGCTGCTCAATCCGCCGATCTGGTTTTCGGTGCGGGCGATGGCGGCGATGAGGATGCCGAAAGCGCTGGAACAGAGCGCGACCAGCACGGCGACGATGACCACCGCCAGCGGCGCGTCGCCCAGCGTCATTGGGGTTAGTCCCAACAGGCGCATCCCGACGATGCCAAAGGCGAAGATAACGGCGGTTTGGATCAGTCCCGTGATGAAGTTGGGAAGCATCTTGCCCGCCAACAGGGATGCTTTGCTCACCGGGGCGGCCAACAGGCGGCGGAACGAACCGACCTTCTTCTCGTCGTAGATGGAGCGCGCCGTTGCCTGGGCCGTCAGGAAGACGAACAGAACGGTGAAGCCAGGCACAGCCAATTGGACGGCGTCCGGCATTTCCTCTCGCTCCTCCTCAGGCTGTCCTGGGACCATCTGCACCACCGCCACGAGCGGCTGTGTTCGAGAACGCTCGAACTGGCTGCGAGCCTGCGCCATCGTCCGCTCCGCTGTGAAGACCTGGAATTCCTCGGGTGCGTTCGCTTGCATGTCGCTCATCTGTTGCAGGCTGGCGAGGATCTGGCTCTCCAGTGACATGTCCCGGGCCACGCCTTCTATAACCAGCCGCACGGCCTCGGTTGCTTCGGGGTCCGCGTCGGGATGGTTGACGAAACGCAGCGTCACCTGGTGATTATCCGCTATGTCGGCTGTGAATCTTGCCGGGATAGTCAGTACGCGGGCGAGTTTGTTCTCATCCAGAAGGGACTGTGCCTCCGCCTGCTCGTAGCGCTCGACGCGCACGCCACCGGCTGCGTCCAGGCCGTCGAGCAGCGTCTGGGCTGCTTCGCCCCCATCGAGGTTTACCACCGGCAGCAGGATGCGGGCATCTTCCTCCCCACCGCTACCTATCGCTGCCAATGCGCCACTGAACACGACGATGAACAGCAAGGGCAGCAGGAAGATCTGGACAACTGCGCCACGATCCTTGAAGAGAATCTGCATATCTTTCCAGGCTATACTCAGTGTTTTCATCGCCTCACTCCCTCAGTTTCTTCCCCGTCAGGTGCAGGAAGACGCTCTCCAAGTTAGGCTCCAGAATCTGCAACGAGGTGAGGGTAATATCCTGATCGTTGAGAAAGCCGATCACGTTGACGATGGCCTGCTGGCTGTGCTCGGCCACGATCTTGACGACCTCGCCAGCGGTCACCGGCTCACTCTCCTTTACCTCAGGTTCCTCGCCTTCGGCCAGAGGCGGAGCAACGGGCTGTGGTAGAAGTATCGCTTCCTTGACCGCCGGGAGCGCCGCGATCTGCGCCAGGAGCGCGTCGTCCACCCGCTGCAGACCCACGTGAATCACGCCACCGCCCAGGAGGGCAATGAGATTCTTGATGGTATCCAGGGCGATGATCTCCCCCTCGTCTATGATGGCCACGCGGTTACACAGCAGTTCAACCTCTTCCATATAGTGGCTGGTGTAGACGATGCTCATCCCCCGCTCGCGGTTGAGCCGCATCACGCTTTCAAAGATGTGGTTGCGGCTCTGGGGGTCCACGCCGACGGTCGGTTCGTCGAGGAACAGCAGTTTGGGCTGGTGGACCAGACCGGCGGCGATGTTGACGCGGCGCTTCATCCCGCCCGAGAACTTCTCGACGGTGCCGTCGGCCCGCTCGGTCAGGGCGACGATGCGCAGCACGTCGTCCACCCGCTCCTTGAGACCCTTGCCGCGCAGGCCATAAATGCGCCCGAAAAAGTTCAGGTTGGCCCGGGCGCTGAGCGTGGGATAGAGGGCCAGGTCCTGGGGCACCAACCCGTTGAACTTCTTGACCTCATCCATCTGGGTGATGATGTTGTAGCCGCCGATGCGCGCCGTGCCCGATGTGGGCGGAAGGACGCCCGTCAGCATCGAGATGGCCGTTGTCTTGCCGGCGCCGTTGGGCCCCAGCAGGCCAAAGACCTCGCCCTCTTCGACTAAAAAACTGATTCCTTTGACGGCTTCGAAGTCACCGTACTTCTTGACGAGACTATCTACTTCTAGTATTGCAGGCATTGGGTATACTCCTTTCTATATGTGCTACCACCCTTGCGAAGGTTACGAACAGACTTCTTAGTGATATGAATTCCGTCTATTGAAGTCACTTTCGGCTTGAGAATCATCCTCTAACCTTCGCAAGGGTTACCAGTCTGATAGTCACCATCATAGCAACTCAGGGGGAGTTTGTAACGTGCAGGAGGTCATCGTTCAGGTCATATTGCCCGCTGTGACCAGGTCACATTGGGATATGTGACTTCGTTACAAGCGGCAGATAAAGCCGAAAAAAAGAGTGTTTCCCAAAATAAGACAGCGACCGGGCTCCACCCGGTCGCCGTCTTATTCCTCAGAACTTTTCACAGTAAGCCTAATTCCCTGGCCTTCAGGGCCGCCTGCGTCCGGTCACGCACGCCTAATTTTCCCAGGATATGCGTCACGTGATTTTTCACCGTGCCTTCCGCGATGAAAAGACGGTTGGCGATTTCCTTATTGCTGGCCCCCGTGGCGATCAATGCCAGGATCTCTGATTCGCGCTCAGATAATGGTTCGACCAACTGCTCCATTTGCGCCGCTGGAACCATGCTCGAAACCCTGGTGAATTCGGCGATCACTTTTGCAGCCACCGAGGGTTCAAGGATGGATTTGCCGCGCGCAGTGGCGCGGATCGCTTCGACCAACCGCGCCGACGCCACGTCTTTCAGCAGATACCCCACCGCGCCAGCGCGCAAGGCGTCAAATACGTATTCATCATCGTCAAAAGTCGTGAGCACGATAACTCTGCATTGAGGCAGAACCTTGTTCAGACGACGCGTAGCCCCAACACCATCCAGTATCGGCATACGCACGTCCATCAGAACCACGTCCGGTTGAACTTTGGCCGCAACCTCAACCGCTTCCTGGCCATTACTCGCCTGTCCAACGACTTGAATGTCCTTATGGACAGAAAGCAGCGTCTCTAATCCCTCTCGAAAAAGCGCCTGATCATCCACAAGCAATACACGAATGGTCATACTGTGTGCTCCTATGGCTGTACCGGCCCGCCCGCATACGACACCGGCACGCTAACCGTCAGGCAAAACCCTTTCCCTATACCCGTACTGGCCTCAAATCTGCCACCCAGCAACTGCACCCGTTCCCGGATACCCAGCAGTCCAAATCCCCCGGTCGTCGCCGCCGCGCCCACACCGTTATCTTTTACCTCCAGGCGCACCTCACCGGGCCGGCTAAAGTCCAGCAGGACGTCAACCCGGGAAGCGCGCGCGTGTTTGCGCACATTTGTCAGCCCTTCCTGAGCGGCCCGGTAAAGTGCCAGGGCGACCTTGTTTTCCAGGGTTTGCGGCTCGCCAGCAACCTTGAATGCGGTGACGATACCAGTGTTTTGTGTTTCCTCGACCAAGGATGCAATGGCTTCGTGTAGCGGCTGGTTGCTCACCGGGGATTCTCTCAGAGCCGCCACAGACTCCCGGACCCTGGTCAGCCCCTTCTGGGTGAGGTCCTGGGCTTTGTTCATCGCATCCCAGGCACGTTCGGGGTCGGAATTCATAACGACCTTGGCGGCCTCAATCTGCACGTTTACGATCGTGAGGTAATGGCCCAGGCTATCGTGAATCTCTCTCGCCAGACGATTGCGTTCCTGGGTCATCGCCAGTTCCTCAGCCTGAGTAGCATAAACAGCGAGATGAACGTTCGCTTCCTCCAATGCCGCCATTAGTCGCTCTGCGTTCTCCCGGGCCTGCTGCTCGTTCAAGCGCGATTGGGTGAACACGACCACGAAAAAAATCGCGGAGCCCACGACGATGGCATTATATAGCGCCTCGGTCCAGGTTGCATAACGCAATCCAACTGGCAACATGACAACGGCGATCAGGGCAACATACACCAGCCAGCGCGGCCGGGGGGGGAGCCTCTCCACCGCAACCCCTGCAAGCGGCAGCCCAATTAACCAGTGGCCACCAGGCCCCAGCACCCACCCAATGCCAAAAACCAGGGAACATTGCACGGAAAAGAACAGCGCTTCCGCCCAGCCAGCCGGGAGACGATCAAAAATCACGCGGTCGTTTAGCCCCAGGAACAGGTAAATAACTCCAAAAGAGAATCCCCAAAAGAGTTCCTGGAGCGTAAATCTTTTGCCATACTGACCGGAGATGACAACGAAGGTGACAACGTATCCGATGATGACCATGAGCACAAAGAGCAGCCTGCTCTGTCTTTCTAGGGCTGCGGGTGAGTTTGGATGTGATTCCATGGTGTTTTCATTCCTGGGTATTGACATCCCCCGTCATCGCTCACACAAGGCTTCTCCTGTCTGTTCCTATTATACCCGACAGCGCCCCTCGCACAAACGAGCGCCGCCCTCCTTGTTCATCTCGACCGGTGCCGCCAGGCAACAATGACCGGCAGGTTCAAACCTGCGGCTGGAGGGCACTTCATGCCGGCCATCCACCTGCGTGGACGGGGTTTCTGCGACCGCCCAGGCGGTGGACGCGGCGCCGAGGGTAAGCCTGTTTCCGTATGCGAGCGGGGCGACCTCGGTTGAGGTCGCCCCGTTTTGCCGCCGGGCTATCTTGGCCGTAAGCGTTCAGACCTCCGAGGTTTTGTCCGTGCTTTGGCTTGGTAAGTGAGTGATGTGCCGTTCGGTAGTCCCTCTCTTGGGTGTTGTTCCCCACTTTGCTCTAGAGGGACCGCCAGATCCCGTCGCCAAGCCGCTGGATCTGGCGATCCAGCGGGAGCGAGGCGGCACGGGTGGCTCTGGTGAGCCAGCAACACTCCACGGGGAGACTCCCCGAAAAGAACAATCCGAATATGTACGATTTGCTTGAGGATAAGCAAGGAGATGCGATACGAAACGCAACGAGGCTCCTGCAAGGATACGGTGATCAACATAGGCCAGCGTATGACAACCCTTCTACAACAGTTCATCTCTTGGTTCAATTTCTGAACCAGACTGCCGTTTAATCGCCATGCACTGAGATGTGGAAGCGTAGGAGATGAGCGGGAAAGATCGAAGGAACAAGCAGTTGTACCAGCGCCAGATCGAGGCCACCGACCGCCAGATAGACGCGCTGGTGTACGAGTTGTATGGGTTGACGGAGGAGGAGATCGAGATCGTCGCGGGCGAGGGCGGGTGACGGGAATGGTTGGCCTGCGGCGGGCGGTTACGCGATGGCGGTGGGCTGTTGTGCAGCAGCCGGGGGAGATCAAGGATGTTTTGGCGCGGTGCGCGGCGTCCGTGTGAGGGTGGAGCAGGGCGGCTGATGTACGGATGGCCACGCACATCCCCGATCCAGCAGAAACGATTTCGCCCAGGTTGTCAATAACCCCTTATGTGTTATAATCCGCCGCCGGTGCGAGTGCGCCGGAAGAACAATATTAGCGAGGTTGAGCCTTGCCGATGGGTAAGGCTTTTTTGTCGCAAGGGAGTATCGAGTGAGCGTTACATTTCAGACATTTGGGTTGCGTCCAGAACTAGTGCAGGCCGTGACCGAGTTGGGGTACGAGGCCCCGACCCCGATCCAGGCGAGGGCCATCCCCCTATTGTTGGCAGGAAGCGACGTACTGGGACAGGCGCAGACCGGGACGGGCAAGACGGCGGCGTTCGCGCTGCCAATGCTGCACGCGTTGGACCCCCAATGCGACGCTGTGCAAGGGCTGGTCGTCGCCCCCACCCGCGAGCTGGCGAACCAGGTCGCCACGGCAATCTACGATTATGGGGCTCACCGGGGCGTGCGCGTGCTGCCCGTTTACGGAGGACAATCGTACAGCCGTCAAATTAGCCGCCTCAAGCGCGGCGTAGACGTTGTCGTCGGCACACCGGGGCGGATGTTGGACCTGATCCGCAGAAAATCGCTCGACCTGAGCGGCGTGCGTTTCCTGGTGCTGGATGAAGCCGACGAGATGTTGAGTATGGGTTTTATCGAGGACATTGAGGCCATCTTGAGCGAGACGCCCGAGACACGTCAGACGGCGCTGTTTTCGGCGACGCTGCACAAACCGATCCGCAATCTGGCCGACCGCTACATGCACGCGCCGGAATCGGTCATCATCAATCCCAAACAATTGACCGTCGCTAACGTCGAGCAACGTTATTACGTCGTTCGGGAAAGCGACAAACTGGCCGCGCTCACGCGCCTGCTGGAAACAGAGACCATAAGCAGCGGATTGATCTTTGCGCGCACCCGGGTCGGCACTGCGGGTCTGGCCGAGGCGCTGTTTGCGCGCGGCTTTCAGGCGGAGGCGCTGCACGGCGAACTGAGCCAGCAAGCGCGCGAGACCGTCCTGAGCCGTTTTCGCCGTGGCCGAGTCGCCCTGGTGGTGGCGACCGACGTCGCCGCCCGCGGGTTGGACATTGAGGACGTCTCGCACGTCATCAATTACGACCTACCCCTAAACCCAGGGTATTACGTTCACCGCATCGGGCGGACTGGCCGGGCCGGGAAGAAAGGGGTTGCCATCACGCTGGTCACACCCCAAGAACGTTGGCGCGTGCGCAAGATCGAAAAGTACGCGCGTTGCTCTATTTCTTACGCCAAGTTGCCCAGCGTGGACCAAATCCTGACCCACCGCGACGAGCAATTTATGGACCTGCTGGCCGATCAACTCGTCCAGGGACAGTTGGAGCGCGAGCGCGACCTGGTCGCAAAACTGGCCGCGGCCGGTTGCGATCCGCTGGACCTCGCGGCAGCAGCCATTCAATTGGCGCGCGCCGAGGAGCAACACCGGCCCATCGAAGAGATTGCCAAAATCCACACGCCTGCCAAACGCAGCGATCACAATCGCAAGGCGCAGGACAAGCGCGCGCCACGGGGCAAACAGTCCCGGCGCAAGGGCGGGCACGAACCGGGTATGGTGCGGCTCTCAATGAACGCGGGCAGGGCGCACGGTCTGCATCCCGGCGAAATCGTCGGCGCGATTGCGGGCACGGCCAGCATCCCCGGCAAAGCCATTGGCGCGATTTGCATCAACCAGGGCCAAACCTACGTGGACGTAACCCAGAAACACGTGGCCCTCGTGCTGCGCAAAATGAGCGGGTGGAAACTGCGCGGACAAGCCATAGTGCTTGAGCGGGCAAGATAAATTCTCAAGATTACCATTCGCCCTCTCGCGGGTCGTTTACCTACGGGAGGGCGAGTGATTTGACAATCCGATCATCTATCTGGCGCACCAGCGCATAGATCACCGGCTGAAAGTGCCTCATCCAGAAACGGGCCGCGAGATAGTTCATCGGCTCAAAATCCACCGCGCAGCGCTCGTAGCCCTCGGCCCGCGCCCATTCCAGCGACCGGTCAAGCAATGCTGTGGCGATCCCCTTGCCGCGCGCGCCCTCCCTGGTGAACGCTCTCACAATGCTGGTGGTCCCCTCGTCCCGGATGATGACGCAGGCGTGGGGATTGACCTTTCTCATTAGGTGGTTCGGCTCGGTCGTCAACTGGTCGAGAACAAACTCGTCGTCGCTGATCCCGCCGGCGACATCGTGCTGGAGCACGTCAAATACGGGGGGAATATGCTCGAGGGGTCCTTGCTCGGCGACGGCGTGTTACGCACCATCGAAACTCCGTATGGCACGTTGTCGGGTATCATCTGTTGGGATACGGACTTTCCCAGCATCGTCAGGCAGGCGGGCCGCAATGGCACAGACATCCTCTTGTCACCCGCCCACGACTGGCGCGAGATTGATCCCATACACGCGCAAATGGCCGTCTTCCGGGCCATCGAAAACGGCATCTCGGTGGTGCGCCAGGCAGATCAAGGCCGGTCAATCACGGCAGACCCCTACGGGCGGGTGTTGGCAGAGATGGATCACTTTACCGCCAGCGAGCGGGTGATGGTGGCGCAGGTGCCTACCAATGGCGTTTTCACCGTCTACCCTGTCATCGGCGACCTGTTCGGCTGGCTCTCTGTGGTTGGGTTTGTGGTCGTCGCTATCTGGGCAGTGGTTCGGGGGCCCAAGGCTGCGCGCACTGCGCCTCCCCAACCAGAGGGCCAGAAGGATGCCTTTCATCAGGATTGCGTGTTCGGTCAAGGTATGATAAGATTGCGGCGTCTGGGCCTTTGGGACAGCCAGCGAACCGGCATAGAACATCCAGGAAAGGGAAAATGGTCACGCCATCTTTCGGCGGTGCTCAGGACGTTCCACTCCTGACCACCAAACTGTACATCCCGCCTGCACGCCCCAACCTGGCGCCGCGCCCGCGCTTGACGGAGCGGCTGAAGGCAGGGCTGCACCGCAAACTGACCCTCATCTCCGCCCCGGCCGGGTTTGGCAAAACGACGCTGCTGAGCGAGTGGGCCCACTGTTCATCTCCGTTCCCCCCGAGTGGTGTGTGAGCGTATCGCGCTGGGGACAAGAATAGGCGTAAGGCATCTGTCATAACTTAACGAAATGGTGTTTGTCAGTTGTCAAAATGACGCCAAGCGGGCAACGAAACGGCCTGTTTTCGTGCCCGGGATGAATCTGGACACTCGATTTGGTCTGAAATTCAGGTCTGGCTGGCGAGATT
>JAUWNP010000083.1 GCA_030612585.1 Anaerolineae bacterium | reverse complement strand
GCCGTTGCACCGTTCGGCGGCGGCGGCGAAGAGCGGCAGCCCCAATCCTACGTGACGCGTCTGGCGCGTGGTGAAGAAGGGGTCGAGCACGCGGGCCAGCGTTTCCTCGTCCATCCCTTTGCCGTTGTCAATGATCTCAATGGTCAGCCGGTCGGCTTCCAGGTCTTCCTCAATTCGCAGTTTGACCCGCGTCGCGCCGGCCTCAATAGCGTTCTCCAATACGTCCAGGATGTGCAGCGATAGTTCTAGCACACCGTCGCCCCCGACCGCAGCCCGTCCACCCACACCTCGCGGCCCTCGGCGCCGGCCAGAGCCAGCGACAGTTCGGCGACTGTTGGCGCTTCTGTTTTTAGCGTCGTGCGCCTCACCATCTCCTTCAGCCGATGGGCGTCACCGCTCGCCACCAGGCTGTAGCGCGCCAGTTGGGGGAAGCGTTCACGGGCCTCGACCGGGCCGATGTTGGTTGAAATCTCCACCCCCACGATGTCCAACTCCGGCGGGACGAAGCCCAGGTTGGAGATGATGCTATACATCGTCCGGTCCACATGGGCCGGAATGCACAGCCCACCCAGATCGCACACGCGCTGTACCACGTCCTCCACAGAAAAATATGTCGAGGTCAGCAGCAGCCGATCGAGGTAGCCCGCCGGCTCCCCATCCGCGTCGAGCAGTAGTTGCTCTCCGAAGACCGCCTCGTCATTCTTAAGTGGCGGCAGGTTAGCGTAGACTTGCTCCTGCCAGCAGACCGCTTGATCCAATGTATCGAACAAAGTAAGCAGATGCACTTCCTCGCGGGTCTGCACCTCCATACCCGGAAGCACCGTGACGGTTGTGCCTCGTGCGGCGTTGATCACTGCTGCAGCGTTCTCGGCCGAGTTATGGTCGGTAACGGCGATAATCTGTAGTCCTAGTTCCTGCGCCCGCTCCAGGATGAACTCCGGGAGCATCTCCAGTTCAGCACAGGGCGAAAGACAGGTGTGAATGTGCAGGTCGGCCAGGAAGAAGCGCGACATGGCAAACAGAAACCAGGTTTTTAGGAAAAAACCTGGTTTCTCCACTTCAGGCAGCGGCCTGCATGGACTTCCATACCAGTTCGGTGAGGTCCATCGCCCGCACGCGGATCTTGTTCTGGCGCGCACCCTCCTGTAGTGTGCGTTTGCATTGCTGGCAGGCGGAGAGGACGTACTTCGCGCCGGTGGCCTGCACCTGTGCCATACGCTGCGCCGCGACGCCGGCGGTAACGGTGCGGTCTGCTACTTCGACGTCGCCGCCACCACCGCAGCAAAGAGCGTTCTCGCGGCTGGCGGACATCTCGCGGAACTCCAGCCCCGGTATGCGGGCCAGCACCTCACGCGGCGCATCGTAGACCCCGCTCTTGCGCCCCAGGTCGCAGGGGTCGTGGTAGGTGACCACGTCTTCCACCGATCCGAGAGCCAATCCGTCGCCAGCGAGTAGTTCGGCCAGGAACTCGCTGGCGTGCTGCAACTGGATGCCGGATATGTCCACGACCTCGGGATAGAGATGTGACCAGGCGTAATAGCAGGAGGGGCAGGTGAAGACGATCTTCTTGGCCCCTACGGCCCGTGCCTTCTGGACGTTGTGCTCTGCCAACTTCGCCATGCGGTCACCCATCCCCGCGATGTGGAGAGGGTAGCCACAGCACCACTC
Organism: Anaerolineae bacterium; assembly: GCA_030612585.1. The sequence goes on along the minus strand of JAUWNP010000083.1, from coordinate 16,028 downwards.
GTCGCCACCCAGCGTGGTGAACTCCACGTCGGCCTGCTCCATAATCTGCACGAATGCCTGGGGGATGCTGTAGACGCGGGGGTAGAAGGAACTGACGCAACCAATGAAGTAAAGAACCTCGGCCTTCCTGCGGCGGGGCTTGACGCCACGCGGAATGTGGGCGAGATTCTGGCTCCAAATCTGGCGGGTCTTGTTATCATCGCCGGAGATATTGTGGTCAGTGACAATCCCCTCTCCGAACATCTTCATCCCCTCGGGGACGTTGACGTCCACCCGCATGGCATATTCCTTAAGAGCGATCATCGTATCTGTGATCGGGATGCCTCGCGGACAGCGCACCTGACAGGATTTGCACGTGGTACAGAGCCAAAAGGTGCGACTGGACAGAACATCCTCTTTCATCCCCAACCGGACCATTTGCCATAGTTGGCGGGGGGTATAGTCCATCGCGAAAGCGGTGGGGCAAGAGGCGCTGCAGGTACCGCATTGGATGCAAGAAAGCAATTGCTCCCACTCCGGCGTCACCTGTCTGGCCAGTGTACGATCAAGGGTCGTCAGGTCGAGGACTTCTGTGCCCATTGACATCTTCCTCCAGAGTGATATGAATAAGAGTGTGAGAATAAGAGTGCTGAATGTATGCTACGCACCCGTGCCGGATACGCGCCGTAGTATACCTATTTTAGCAGAGAATGCAAGCGTCCCAAGTGCCGAATGACACTCCTGGTGAGTGACAAGGCTCACTCACTGACGCGGAGCGGGGTGAGTGTATACTTATGGTCCACTTCCGTCTGCATACCCCGCAACGTGACTTCGGACATGTTCTTCTCCTACACTGGCTCCCGCCCCCGCAGTCCACGCAATCCCTCAATGCCGTACACCACTCCACCGACGAGCCCCGCAGCCAGGGCGATGCCATTCAGCGACATTCCCAGCGCCACCGAGACGTTCGCGCCCGCACCGGTTGGCGCGAAGACCGCCGTGCTTACCGTCTCCCGCACACCCCACCCGCCGATGGAGGGGATGAGTCCCGAGACCGAGAGAAGCGGCGTGACGGCGAAGAAGTATCCCAGGCCTATTTCGGCTCCTAGCGCCTGCCCGCACAACCAGTTGATGACGACGTTGATGACGTTGAACACCGCCGAAACCCCGAAGGCGCTCAGAACCGCTCGCCAGCCGCAGCCGGTTACTGCCGCGTAGATCTTGGCCAACTGACCCTGACCAGCCAGCGACAGGCCGACGGGCAGCCATCCGGTGAACCGCCGCAGGAAGCGGCCCTCCAGCACCAGCGTCCCCACGACCAGCCCCCCGCCCGCCACGGCGAACAACAGCCACGCCAGCCAGCGCTCCATCTGAGCGGCGTGGAAGGGCAACACCGCCAGCCCCATCACGAAGAGCACCAATAGGCCGGTCATGCGGTCAAGCAGGACAGTCCCGATGGACGCTGAGGCGTCGGTGTCGCGGGTCAGTTCCAGCGCACGTACCACGTCACCGCCGTAAGTGGTAGGCAGGAAGGCGTTGAAGAAAGCCCCGACGAAGTAGAGGCGCAGCAGGCGGCCAAAGGGAACCGTCGGATCGAGACTGTGCAGGAGGACGAACCAGCGGTAGGCCCGAATGATCAGGCTGAGGATGTACAGGAGGAAGGCAGCCAGGAGGTAGCGTAGATCGGCCTGGCGCAGCACGGCCAGTGTCTCGCCTAGGCCGATCTTCCAGAACAGGAAAGCCAGCGCGCCAGTGCTGGTCAGCACCCGTAGGACGTTCATCCCATGTTTTTTCATTCGTCCACCACCCGAATTCTACTCAACAGCACCCGGCTGTCCAGCCAGTGGCCGTCTTCCGCGACGACCGGTAGGCGGTCCCCGCCGGAGGCATATAGGCCAACCTCGATGTCGTAGAAGTTCGGCGGGGTCGTCAATCCCACCGTCAGATTGCGCACGTCCTCGATGACCTGGTCGGGTTTCCACAGGCCAGTTGGGGCACTGCCGTCAGCAGGCCAGCCGTCGTCGCTGGCCCAGACCTGGTTTTCGGTGCCCAGGACATGGGCGAGGACACTGTAGTTTGTCTCCATCGGGGCTAGCGCCTGCCAGTAGAGCGTGAGGCGGATCGTCTCGCCGGGCAGCACCACCCGCCGGTCGAGAGTGTAGCCGGCCAGTACGACCTGATCGCCGAAGTTGACGCCCAGCGGATTGACTCCCTTCAGTTCCCCCTCCAGGGGGGAAGAGCGGGGGCGAATCTCGACCGTCGCCAGGCGCAGTGCGTCACGTCCATCGGGTGTGGTGAGGCGTGGGCCGTCGGGCAGGTACATGCCAACTTGAATGTAGCCCACGTCTGGCGTGTAGGCTGTCTCTGGGATGTGCACGCGGTAAGTGTCGGCGAAGGCAACGCCACGCTCCCAGGCGGTGGTGGGATACCTCCCCAGGCCGGGATAAGTGTCGCGCTGGGCCACCATCGTGCCCACCTCGCTCAGCAGGTGGACGAAGACTGTGTAGTTGTGATCGGGCCGGGCCAACGTCTGCCAGTAGAGCGTGACGTTCACCGTGTCGCCGGGCTCGACGACGGTTGGCATGACCCGGTAGCCCAGCAGCCTGGCGACCCCCCTCCAGGGGGGAGGACCGGCGTCGCCGAACTCGACGTTTGTGGGGTTGGGCACAGTCTCGATTTCAGCCTCGGCCAGCGGCCGGGGGCGGGCGAAGGCTGGGGCGAGTACGCCAGCCAGAGCGTAGAAAGCCAGTGCCGCCATCCCCACCGTCACGACCAGGCTAGCCACCCAGGTCAGGCGGCGGGGAAAGAACCGGCTCAATCCCAGACACAGCAGGAGGGCGAAGGCTGGCAAGCCGGGGAACAGAAAGCGCCCCATCGCGCCAGCCGGTTGAATCAGGATGTAATAGGAGACCACCGCCACGAAGATGAGGGAAGTGGCCCCTAAAAGCAGCATTGCACCGAGGGGAAGCGAACCTCGCCGGGGAAGCAGGTAGCCGGCCAGGGCCAGCACGCAAAAGACCAACATCACCTGGTAAATAGGCTGGGGCAGGGGGACCTGGCCGTAGCCAAAGCGCCCCCAGAGGCTGCTCCAGAGGTAGGGCAGGCTCTGCAAGATGATCCCCCAGTTGCCAGCCGCTGGCCGGCCCGCCCAAAGTTCGTTGACCTTGCTCATGCCCGTGGGGTCACCGTAGAGCACCTGGTTGCGCCAGAACCACCAGCCGGAGATAAGGGCCGCCAGGCCCAGGATGATGAGGATGCCTCGCACTGTCTGCATCAGAGGTGTCCGCCAGTTGCGGGTGTGGGAGTGTGGGAGTGTGTGGGGGGGGACACGGGTGGGCCACGTGGCAACCAGGTAAGCCAATCCAATGAGCGGCAGCAGGGCCAGCAGGTGGAACTTGGTGAGGAGCGCCAGCCCGTAGAGGATGCCCAGCGTCACGTCGGTGCGCACGCTGGGGCCGTCCCGCGCCAGCCGGACGCATACCAATAGCACCGCCGTGCCGCATAGTGCCGCCGGGATGTCGTTGTTGATCGCGCCGCTCAGGTAGACGAACTGCGGGTTGAACGCGACCAGCGCCGCCCCGCCCACGGCCAGCGCGGGCTGGTCCGGGAGAATCTCACGCCCGATGCGGTAGGTCAGCCAGACGACGCCCGCGCCGATGAGGATGGTCATCCAGCGCACCGCATAGACCGCCAGGGCGACGCCGTGGAGGTAGGGCAATTTGCCAAATTGCCCCACCTCGCCGCCGTGGAGGTACTGGTTCTTGTTGTCGTCGCTCACCTCCCAGTAGCGGTAGGCCCAATAGGGGTTGACGGTCGGCTCGTAGTAGACCTCCTGCGCGACGGGCACCCAACCACTGACCAGCGCGCCCAGGGCGTAGTAGAGTGGCGGATGATGGCTTTGGGCGCGGGGGACGTCGGCCCGCTGCACGGGCAGGCTGCGGTAGACGATGAGGTGCCGCACGTAGCGGAAGTGACGCAGTTCGTCGGTGGACTCGTAGAGGGGGGAGGCCAGGCTGTAGGCGACGGCCAGGGCAATGAACAATGAATACAATGAACAATGAACAATGACGGCAGTGACGGGGGCGAGTCTCGGTCTGGTGCTCACACGGTACCTCTGCTTCGTCGTGTGGTCCAGACGGCAGCGCCGATGATGGACAGCAGTGCCAGAGCCGTGATGGCCGACCCAAGTTTCAACAGCGGCGGGTTGTACACCAGTACGACCAGGTGCTCACCCGCTGGTACGCAGAGGGCGCGCAGCAGGTAGTCGGCGCGCACCAGCCGGGTAGGGTTGCCGTCCACCGTGGCCTGCCAGCCAGGATAGTCCACTTCGCTGAAGATCAATAGCCCGCCCCCACCACGCACCTGCGCCTCGATCCGGTTCCCCCCGTAACGCACGATTTCCACCTCGCGCTCGCCGCCGTGAACAGGCGGCGTTGGGCTTACAGTCGTGTCTCTACATTCTAGCACCGATTCCACCAGCGCGGTCGTGCGTGGGTCAAAGTCCGGTTCGTGGATGCGGGTCAGCAGGACGCCTGCGTCGTTCACCACCTCGATTTGTGGCACCACCCACGCCTGCGGGAGCGCGGCGGGTCGCTCGTAGACCCACACCCCGGATTGCTCAAGCAGCAGCCGGGGAGCGTCGGCCCCATCGGGGAACTCCTGTGGGGCCGTGGTCACCAGGTAGCCCGCGTTCAGCAGGTCGTAGGTTCGCGCACGAGGGTCGGGCCGTGAGGTGATAAACTCCTCGTAACGCTGGAGAGTCAGCGGATCGTACCCGAAGACGCTGCGCAATCCGAACGGTATTCCGCCATTCTGCTCGAAATCGCTCAGTCCCCAGGGGAGCACCCGCGCAGCCTGGGGATCGGACACTGCCTGGGCCACAATACGCCAATAGGCGCTCTCTTGTACGTCTCTTACCTCTATCACGCTGCCGCCGAAAGTCCACAGGTCCAGCATGACCAGACCCAGCGCCAGCAGCCACATCCCAGTGGGAGGACGTGAGGCGTTGCGCCAGGCCACCAGAAGGCTGGCTGCCAGGAGGAAGAAGAGCAGGAATAACGCCGCCTGATTGGCGGTGTGCCACAGTCGCCCGGCGGCGGGGTTCGCTTCGCGCCCCCAGGCGAAGGCCACGAAGCAGGCCATGATCAGCGCGAGCGTGCCCCCAGTCACGGTTAGCACCAGTGACCACCTCAGCGGCTTCAGTAGCCGCGTCCGTTCCCCATCTTCATCCTCGGCGGAGGATTGGAGCACCGTTACCATCAGGCCGGCCAATGCGGCCCCGGCCAGCGTAAAGAGAAATCCGGCCCTGGCCGGCGCTCGCGCTACCCGAAACAGCGGCACGAAGCGGTAGAACAGGGGGTGCAGGCTCCCATATTCCCCAAATGCCAGCAGCAGCGCGCCCAGGCCCAGTGCGACCAGGAACGGAGTCAGCCGGTGTCGTAATCTCAACCCCAGGAGCGTCAGCAGCAGCGGCAGGACGCCGATGTAGAAGATGAACTCGTCATAGATGCCGTCACCCCAGTACCCCGTGTGCGTCGGTTCGCCGAAAAAGTTGGGCACCAGCAAGGTCAGCAGGTATCCCGGCGGCCAGGAAAAACGGGCAGCGAAATCGTAACCGGACACAGCCTGTCGAGTCGAGCGCATTGCCAGTTCGGCCATCGGCAGAAGTTGTACTGCTGCCAGGGCTAACCCGACGAATAGCATCACGCCCGCCCAGATGAGGGGAAGCGCCACAGAAACCAGGTTTTTTCCGCAAAACCTGGTTTCTTGACCGTACCGCTTCTCCCGCCAGCACTCCCAGGTGCAGAAGGCAGCGTAGGCGACCAGCGTCAGCGCCACGTAAATGAACGAGGCCGTGTGCCCTGCCAGGATCGAAAGCCCGACCGGCAGTCCCCCCACAACGGCAAGTTTCCACGAGCGAGACTTCACGACGCGCCGGTAGACCCATAACACGAGCGGCAGCCAGGCCCCGGTGGTGATGACTCCTAGATGGCCCGCATATACGCGCACGAAGAAGTAGCCGCTGAAGGCAAAGACGGCCCCGCCTAACAGCGCCCCCACAGCCGACGCTCCCTCTGAACGCAGCCAGGCGTACATTCCGGCACCAGCGAGCCACAGGTGCAGCACGGCGACCAGGCCCAATGCCCTGGTGACAGGCATCAGCAACACCAGCCATGTCGGGGGATAGAACAGCGCCGGTTGGGGATTGGCGACGAAAGGCAGGCCTGAAAAGAGTAAGGGGTTCCACAGGGGAAGTTGCCCCTGTTGAATCGAGGAGACGGCAAAGCGAAGCCAGTGGAGGAACATATTGGACAGATCGTTGCCCGCGACGATGCGGGCGGCGGGGAGCCATAGCACGTCCCAGTAGAAGGCTATGCACAGCAGGGCCAAGGCCACCGCCGGCCAGGCGCTGCGCCACACTCTGCCTACCCATCCTGCCCGGTATCCCTGCTCCTCGACCGTATCCATGCCTCACCCTGTGCAACAGAACGAGTATATCACGATTGGCGCGTCCTGCAACCCTCTGCTCACAGCGTGGTCAGTGGGATGAAGAGTAAAAGGGAAAACGGGGCCCATCTCAGCAGAGCCCCGTAAATCCCATTTTGTCCCCGAGGGGTTAGTAATCGTCGCAGCCTTCATCCACGAGGAAATAGTCGTAGCCAATCTGTGTGGGTGTTATTTCCCAGTTTCCTCCGATGATGCCAACTCGTCTTAGGGACGGGATGTCATCACCGGAGAAATCGTATACCTCCTCACCATTTATATACAGTTTCGCTCTCTTGTTTGTGACTCTTACCATCAGCGTATTTGAAGTAAAGCCCGCTTTAGCAGGCCACCGCTGCTCGCCGATATAGGGCACTATATTCGTGCGCGTTTCGTTCTCAAAGGGATGATTTGGCCCAGGGTATTGGTAGCCTGTCCGCTTGACGACACCCCAGTCGCCGAGGTTGTTGACCTCGAGGGAATAAACGGTACTCATATCCTCGCTTGCCGCAAACACCAATCCCCAGAAGGACCAGTACGGATTCCACTCCTCAAAACGTCCTTTTAGTTCAATGCAGGTCTCGGAGGTGGAACGTTCGACCCCTGGAGCGAACGAGACGGGATAGATGTGGCGCGTGTCACCGTGGTTGCCACCACCCCGGCAATCCAGAGGAACGTTGACGTGGTACCACCCTCCTTCATAGTACAGATCGTATTTGTAATCAAGGTGCTGGCGGGCACTATCACAGCCGCTCAGGCAGCAGTGCGATTTGTGGGTGGTCCAGCCACTGCTTGAGCTGCTGAAGTTGTCAAAGAAGTCAGTGGAGACGACTGTGGCCGATTTAACGCTGCTCCATTCGCCTGGCCCATACTCGTTGTGACCCTGCACGCGGTAGTAATACGTCCCTTCGTCTTTGTTGGTGACATCATGCGATTCATTGGGACCTTCGTAGATGTTGACTGCACCGGTGAAGTCCGTATTCGTTGCTTCTTGCAGTGTGTATGCGGTTGGATCTGGAACGTCTGGATTGTCGTCGTTATACGACCAACTAACGGTATAGTCACCGTCTTCATCAGTGTTGTCTATATTATCCAAGGTCGGCGCGTAGGGAATGGGTGGCCAGCGCTTGAAAATGATTGGGAAGTACCTATAGTAGGTGTCAGGGCGAATATAAGTCCCACTCGCCCGCGTAAATGACTGGGAGGGGGCGACGATCTCGGCGGTGTTGGTGATCCAGTTATCGTGAGGAAAGTCGGAGGAGACCTGGGCGCTGAAGTGCAACTGGACAAGCTGACGAATTCCCACATCGTGGGTCCAGGTGATCACCCCGTTCGCAGAGCCGGCGTCTCCCAGGTCGGCGGATAGACTATCAGTCATGAGGGTCAGTGCCGGATGCAACGTGTCGGTGAGCCAGGCTCCAGGCACCGTAGCGGTATAGCTACTGTTGAAGATTAGGACGGTATAGGTCAACACGTCGCCCGGCTCAGCTGTGTCTGGCGTGACGGTCTTTACCGTCCAATTGTTGTCGAGGTTGCCCACTTCAGCCACCACCGTCGTCTCCGCTGAATCCTCGATCGGTTCCCCGGTGCCGGTAACCTGGGCTGTGTTGACAACGTTGGCGTAGGTGATCTCGGAGGAAATTTGGGCGCTGAAGGTGATGACAGCGGTCTGGTTCCACCCAAACGATGCAGCGGTCCAGGTGATTACTCCATTTGAAAAACCGGCACTGCCAGGCCCAAGGAGTTGCAGGCTGTCGGCTACGTAGGTCACTTCCTCTGGAAGTGTATCGGTCATCCAGAGGGTGAGTGGAGATCCGCTTTCCTGAATTCTGATGGTGTAGATCAGCGTGTCGCCCGGTGCTGCCACATTTGTGTTCACATTCTTACTCACCTGCAGAGCCGCGACATCCGCCGTTGGCTGGGCCAGGGCCTGGAAATGTGAAAGCAGCAACGATAGAGCAGTCGCGAGTAGCAGCGCCGAGGTTCCTGCTAGCAACGCCCACACCAGGCGGCGCATCCGAGTTTTGTTGGTCTTCATATCCCTCCCCTTTCGCTAGGTCACGGTGCGCCGGAGGCAACACCTGACTGTGGAAAACACGCTCCGGACCAAACAAGGATGGCTGGAGCAAGGTAGATTCTACTACGAGGCATGGCTTTTGTCAACGCCACGTTTTTACGGCGGTGTACTGGACACTCGATGTCTACGGTTCGTTCTCTACAGCCGGAAGTAAGACGCGGTCGGCGACAGGTTGGCCTGCGGAATCCAGGACAGCCCAACGCTCGCCGGTCAGCGGGTCATAGAGGCCAAGTTCGAGGGCGTAGGGTCCAGCGGGCGCATTGTGCGGGGGGGTGAGGCGATGTACCTGGACAAAGCGGTCGCCAGGCCGGAGTGTGAGCGGATCCACCCACAGGCCGTCGTCGCCGGCGAGAAACGTCCCGTCAGCGGCCAGGAGGTGGATGAAGACGGCCAGCCGTGGCCCGGAGTAGACACCCGGCGGGGGTGGATTGGCGACGATGGGCATAGGTGGCAGGTCAAGCGGTGCGACGACAAGCCAGGTAGCGAGCAGAACCGCTTCCTGACCAGGGGCCAGGGATTCCTCCTTCAGCCAGTGGGCTTCGAGCAATTCCAGGCCGTTGGCGAAGCGAGCGACCGAGTTACGAATTACGAATGACGCATCGCGAATTGCGTAAAGCGTGAGGTGGGGTGAGATGGTCTCCGGCAGACCTGCGTTTGACTCCAGGAGGTCGTCAATCGGCGGGGCTGGACGGGGCCAGGAGGTAAGCAGTACAGACGAATTGCGAATTACGAATGGCGAATCGCGAATTGTGGCCTGTGACTCGGCGACCCAGATCAGGGCGCGCTCGGGGTTGAATAGGCGCACGGCGATGTCATCGCGGTGGGCGTCTACCTCCAATGCCAGGCGATCCCAGGGCCCCAGAAGGGTGCTGGAGATGGCGACGTCGGCGATTTCGTGGCTGGTGTCCAGGTAACGGACAGCCTCGCGATAATCGGCGCGGTAGAGGAAGCGTACCATACCCTGCTGCGGCCAGACGATGAAGTAGTCGCGTAGGTCGCGGACAGTGTTGGTGGTCAGGAAGAGAATAACCAATGACCAATGACCAATGACCAAAAGCGAATGGCGGATTGCGAATAACGAATTGCGGGTGGCGAGCCAGCGGTAGGCTTTCGTGAGGGCCAGGGCGGGGAGGATGTAGGCGACGGGCTGAGCCAGGATGGTGTGGCTCAGGCTGGCGGGTGGGGTGCTGACGAAAGCGGGGAGCAGCCCCAATCCCAGCCATAGGAGCAGGAAGAAGTAGCGCGGTTGCCGCCAGCGGTACAGGCACAGTGCGACACCAGCCCACAGCAGCGCCCCGCCGAGGAGACTGAACACCGGGCGATTGGGGATGTTGTACAACCATTCGGGGTCGCCGGTGGCGTGGAACATCCCCAGCGTCGTCCAGATGTTCTCCAGCAGCGGGCGAGGGTTGCCGGCCCGTAGTTCCCGCAGTGGCACGGCCAGTTCGGCCAGGCGGGCGTCGGCCCCGATGCCCTGCGCTGCAGCCTCGCTGCGCCCCTGGGCAATAGCGACACCCAGCGGTGCCGCCAGCACAGCCATAATCGCCAGCGCCAGGAGAAGGCCGTGCCAGTCGCACCGGCCTGAAGAGCCGGTGCTGGGGTGGCCGCGGTGGAACAGTGCCAGGTAGGCGGCAAATAGGACGAGCAGCACCGGGAGCAGACGGGCGGCGGGATAAGTGTAGAGGGATATGCCCACGATGAGGCCAACCAGAAACCAGGTTTTTCGGAAAAAACCTCGTTTCTCGCGCCAGAGCAGGTAGAAGGTTGCCAAAGCGAGGGGGGGCAGGCTGATGTGACGGATCGCTGTGCGGCTGTACATCAGTGACCAGAAGGAGGCACTCAGCATCAGCGAGGCGATGGCAGCGGTCGTGTGCCCGAAGAGACGGCGGGTCAGGGCATAGGTCAGGGCGACGGTGAGGGTGCCGAAGGCGACGGAAAGCAGGTGCCCGCTCAGTGCGTTGAAGCCCAGTACGGCGTGCACGCCAGCGTGTAAATGGTGATAGAGCGGTTCGTGGCCGGAAGCCCCGGTGAAGTACAGAGGAAAGTGGCCTGCCAGCAGTTCGCCAGAGAGAGCGTGGATATTGATCAGTTCGTCGTCGCGCCAGCCGGGAGGGACGGTCTCCAGGCAACAGAGGCGCAGGCCCCAGGTTAGCAGAAGCAGGGTAATGACCAATGACCAATGACCAATTTGGGATTTGGGATTTGGGATTTGGGATTTGGTCATTGGCTTGTGACCTCCACCGGCTGCAGGAGGATGCGATCATCTATCTCGACGCCATTGACGATGACGGGCAGGCGTGCCAGGTCTTCGTGGGTGTAGATGCCCACCTCCAGGTGATAAAGGCCAGGCGGCACATCGGCGTCTATCTGAAAGCGGTGCAGTTGTATAAAAGCGTCGCCCGACCGCCAGTGCCACGAAGGAACGTCCAGCCGGTCTACCTGGCCAACGACATGACCACCGTGGTCCAGTAAATGGGCGAACATGATGGCTTTGGTGGTAAAGGGAGCGCGGACGCGCCACACCGTCAGCAGTTCCACCTCTTCACCTGGCCCGATGGCTGGCGTGCGCAGGTCATAGCCTGCCAACTCGATTACATGACCTACATCAACCGGGAGAACGAGCGATTCGTAGGCTGCCTGTGGCTCGTCGGCAGAGAATGCATCGAACGAGCACCAGTAGACGGGATTGTCCTTTGCAGTCGAGAGGAACGACGCAAGCGCACCGCTTGCGTCGAAGCGATAAACGTCGAAGCGTGGGATCAGGTCATCGGGCCGGAAATTCTCGGTGTGAATGTGGGATGCGTGCTTCTCGAAGATTGGCTCTAGCGTCTCGTCGAGTGGGGCGATGGGGGGAATGATCACGCGGGTCTCCCCTCCGGCTGGGAAGACGAGCGCGAACCGGCTATCGAACCAACGCAGGGATAGGTCGTCGCGGTGCAAGGTAATCTCTACTGTGTAGGGATCGTGGAAACGACCGGGGTAAATGGAGGAGAACGCCACTGTTCCACCCTCGGACTGTGCATCGAGGTAGCGAGTCTCCTGAACCAGTGCGTGATGGTAGGCCACGCGGACGTCCCGATGCTCTCCCCAGACGCCAAAGTAGTCGTGCGCGGTGCGCAGGCCAATGCCAGCGATGGAGACGATGACACATCCGATCCCCACGACTTGTGCCCATCGCCCGGTTCGCTTGTGTAGAAAGCGGAGGATGGTTGCCAACGCTAGGGCCGCGATAATGAAGACGGCGGGTTGGGCCGCGATAGAACGCAAGACGGTGGCGTCAGGGCCGGTAACCAGCGCAGGGCTGACGCCGACGATCAGCCAGAGCAGCAAGAAAGTGTAGCGCGGGTCGCGCCAGTGCCACAGACATACGAGTATGCCGGCGTAAAAAAGTGCCCCATTCACAGGGTCGAGCAGCGGGCGGGCGGAGATATTGTAGAGCCACAACGGGTCGCCTTGGAAGGTAAACATGGGCAGGGAGCGGAATATGTTGCGCCATAAGCCGCTGAGATTGCCCTGTGCAGCCTGCCACAACGGTGCTCCCAGTTGCCCAAGTCGTTGTTCTGCTCCCGGATGGGTGACCAGGAAGTGAATCAGCGGAGCGGCGACGAGGGCTGCTATGAGTAACATGAGCACAACCCCCAACCATTGCTGACGAAAGAGAGAACGTCGTACGCCAATCAGACGGAGCACGAAAAGATAGACCAAAAACAAAAGATAGATGGCCCACATAGTGCGACTTGCCATGTAGGTGTAGATCGCGGCACCGAGAAACAGGCCGGAGAGCACCCACCACACCCAACGACGCCGGGGTAGAGTGGGGTCAGATACAGGCAGGCGTGGGAATGTCAGCCAGAAGCACAGCGCCGAGGCAGTGAAGGTGGTCGCCAACGTGATGGCCCGCAATCCCACCCGGCTGGTCATCACGCACCAGAACGATGTGGCCATCCACGCAGCGGTAAGCAGGGCGGGCATTGGACCGAACAGCCGCCGGGCGAAGCCGTAACTCAGCAGGATGAGTGCCAGGCCCCAGCCTACAGTCGTCAGACGCAGTACTGTGTCCGTCGAATCCAGGAAATACATGACCAGGGCGACTGAGTAGGGATAGAGTGGCTCGTGCCCGTACCCTACGGTGAAGTAGATGGGCCGGATACCCCGCAACACTGCCGCCGCGTCGTGGCCATTGCTGGCCTCATCGTGCGTAAGTCCAGGCGGCACGCTATCCAACTGCCACAATCGCAACACGGCGGCCAGGCAGAGAACAAGCACAAGCAGTCCCCATTCCCACCTGGGGGAAATGACAGCGTTGGGTTTTTGGTTTTGGGTTTGGGATTTGGTCATTACGATCTGGTCTCCCAGGGGAGCGCGCCAATCATACCCCAACCTGGCATGGTTGACAAGTGGGGTTTGGGGGCAGGTTGTGTTATAATTGGGAAACTGGTAGATTGGTAAATTGGTAGTTCGGGAGCGAAGATTCTCACCACCGGGAGGTGCTATGTTGTCTAGAAACATCTCTTGCGCCAACGATTTGGACATTGGGCGTTGGACATTGGGCATTAGGCATTGGGCATTGATTGTTGCACTGCTTTTGACCGTGACCGGCTGTGGCTCCCTGTCGCCGAGACCGACCGTCACCCCGATTTCTCCTCTCCCGTTGCCAACCTCTCTCCCCCTCACCCCGACGTCAACCCCTACACCACAGCCGCAGCCACTGATCATCGCCCTGACCCTCTGGGTGCCGGAGCAGTTCAGTCCCTACGGTCGTGGGCCGGGCGCGGGCGTCCTCGCGCAGCAATTGGACGACTTCGGCGCAGCCTACCCCGACATTCAGGTAGAGGTGGTTGTGAAGAAGGCCCACGGACGAGGAGGGCTGCTTGACTTTCTACGCACGGCGCGGGACGCAGCCCCCTCGGTTATGCCCGATCTGGTAGTGCTGGACGCGGCTGATCTGGAGACTGCCGCTGGCTCTGACCTCATCCAGCCACTAGACGATTTTCTGTCGCCGTCCATAACCGCCGGTCGTTTCCCCTTTGCCACGGCGCTGGGCGAAGTGGAGGAGCAGACGATGGGCTTCGTCGTCGCCGCCGACATGCAACATCTGGCCTACCGCCCCGCCTTGTTCGAGACGCCACCGGTCTCCTGGACGCAGGTCATCTCCGCCCCGGCCCCCTTCTTGTTTCCAGCCAGGGGACACGATCGCCAGGTCAACGATGCAACGCTGATCCAGTACCTGGCCGCCGGCGGAAAACTGACCGACCGGGACGGCAACCTGTGGCTGGACGAGGAGGTGCTGGTAAGCGTGCTCGGCTTCTACAGCGACTGTATCGGTACCGCCGTGATCTCACCAACGGCCGTCTTGAACATCGCGGACGCGGACCAGGCCTGGGAGCGGTTCCAGACCGGGGAAGATGGTATGGCGGTGGTGCGGGCCAACCGCTACTGGCTCGAGGCCGGCGAGACCGTCGCCGCTGCGCCGATACCTACTAGCAACGGGCAGCCCTTCAGCATCGCCCGAGGCTGGGTGGTAGCAATGGCCACCGGCGACCCGGCGCGCCAGGCGCTGGCAACGCTGCTGCTCGATTGGCTCATCGCGCCCGACCACAGCGCGCGGTGGACGCAGGCAGCCGGCTACTTGCCGGGTACGAGCGGCGCACTACGACTGTGGGACATATCGAGCGTGGATCGGGCTATGTTGCGCAGAGTGATGGAGGCCGCTGTCCCCGAGCCTCGTTCGGAGGTGATGACGATCGTCGGGCCGGCCATGCAGGAGGCGCTGGAGACGGTATTGCGGAGACGGGTCACTCCTGAGGAAGCGGCTGCCGCCGCTGTCAAGGGACTGGAGGAGTAGCCGTTAGTCATCAGCCGTTAGCCGTCAGCAGTTAGCAGTTAGCGAAAGTCGAGCGCTGAGGAGAGTGATTGCCATGTCAGTACCAGATCTGCGCGCTGTCGCTACCGAACTTCAGCAGGCCGCGCTGACCGCCGTCGAACCAGGGGCCGCGGTGCATCGTCACGTCCGTCGCGAAGGGGACGAGCCTATCCTTAAGGTCGCCAGTCGCCGCTACGACCTGCGCGACTACGAGCGCGTGTTCGTCGTCGGTGGTGGTAAGGCTGTTGTGCCGATGGCCGCCGCCATCGCAGACATTCTCGGCGAGCGGTTGGCCGGGGGGGTAATTGTGACCAAGTACGACCACACAATCCTCCAATCTTCAATCGCTCGACTGAGCGCTCGCGACGAAGTCCCCAATCTCCAAATCATAGAGGCCGGACATCCGGTGCCCGACGAGAACTCCGTGCGCGGGGCACAGGCCATCGCGGACCTGGCGGGCCAGGCGACGGAGCGCGACCTGGTCTTGTGCCTAATCTCCGGCGGGGGGTCGGCGCTGCTGACGTTGCCCGTGCCAGGGCTGACCCTGGCCGACCTGCAGACCCTCACCGACGCGCTCCTGCGCTCCGGCGCGACGATCAACGAGTTGAATACCGTGCGCAAGCACTGGTCGCGCATCAAGGGCGGCAATCTGGCCCGCCTGGTCGCCCCGGCCCGGCTAATCACCCTCATCCTCTCCGACGTGGTTGGCGATCCGCTCGACGTCATCGCCTCCGGCCCCACCGTGCCCGACCCGACGACGGTGGCCGACGCCCAGGCAGTGCTGGAGCGGTACGGAATCCGTGAAACCGGGTTTTTTCTTGAAAACCCGGTTTCTTCCTCTCGCTCTTATCCCCCGGTGGGAGCGTGGGAGTGTGGGAGTGTGGGGGAGGAGATTTTTCGCGAGACCCCCAAGCCCGGCGATCCGATCTTCGAGCGGGTGCAGCACGTCATCGTCGGCTCCAACCGGCTGGCGGCGCTGGCGGCGGTGGAGCAGGCCCGTCAATTGGGGTTCAACGCGCTGCTCCTGAGCACCTACGTCGAGGGGGAGGCGCGGGAGGTAGCGCTGGTGGCGGCGGCGCTGGCGAAGGGGATACGCGCTCATGGCGACCCGCTGCCCCCACCGGCCTGCCTGGTGTGGGGCGGCGAGACGACGGTGACGATACGTGGGGAGGGGAAGGGCGGCCGCAACCAGGAACTGGCGCTCGCGGCGGCGCTACCGCTCGACGGTTGGCCGGGCATCCTCGTGATGGCACTGGCGACCGACGGCACCGACGGCCCCACTGACGGGGCCGGCGCGGTCGTCACCGGCGAGACGGTGGCTCGCGCCCGGGCGCTGGGGCTCGACCCCCGGGCGGCGCTGGAGGCGAACGACAGTTACCCCTTCTTCGACGCCCTCGGCGATTTGATCCGCACCGGCCCGACGGGGACGAACGTGAACGATCTGTTGTTTGTGTTGGTGGGAGGCACAACAGCGGATTGAGAAAGGGCCGGTTCCTCTGGAAATATCTTGCCAGGGTTCAGGATGTTCAGCGGGTCGAAGAGACGCTTGATGCGCCGCTGGAGCGCGATCAGCGTCGGGTCCATCACCAGCGGCAGGTAGTGCGCGCGCTTGGAGCCGATGCCGTG
>JAUWNP010000291.1 GCA_030612585.1 Anaerolineae bacterium | reverse complement strand
TGGTCCGCTGGTAGGCAGCGATGGCCTCCTCCTGCCGGCCCAGGGCGCTGTAGACGAGCCCCAGGTTGTTGTGATAGCGCGCGTCAGTGGGGTCCAGTTCGATGGCCCGCTGGTAGGCAGCGATGGCCTCCTCCGGACGGCCCAGGTCGCGGTAGACGAAGCCCAGGTTGTTGTGGGGAGCGGCGAAGGTGGCGTCCAGTTCGATGGCCCGCTGGAAGGCGGCGATGGCCTCCTCGTTCCGGTCTAGGGCGGCGTAGACGATGCCCAGGTTGTTATGGGGAATGGCAGCGTTGGGATCCAGTTCGATGGACCGTTGGAAGGCAGCGATGGCATCCTCGTTCCGGCCCAGGTCGCGGTAGACGTTGCCCAGGTCGTTGTGGGGGTAGGCCCCCTTAGGGTCCAGTTCGATGGCCCGCTGGTAGGCGGCGATGGCCTCCTCGTTCCGGCCCAGGCCGCGGTAGACGGTGCCCAGGCCATTCAGCGCCCAGGTCTGGAGTCGGACGTCATCCACCTGTTTTGCCAACTCAAGCGCCATCTGAAGATGTTCCAGTGCCACCCCGTGCTCGCGCCCAAAGTGGTACAGCCCGCCCAGCGTGTAGCGCAGTTGCGCGCGGGCGGCGGCGGTCTCCGGCGAATCAGGCAACTCGGACAGCAGTTGCTCGCGGAAGGCGATACGCACGCGCCGCTCCTCCGGCGACAACCGCTTCTCGAACCCCGCCCAGGCCAATTCGCCAGCCATCCGAACCGCCCGGCTCACCTCCGGCGGCTCCACAAACTCGACGACGCGGTGGCGAAAAGCCCAGAAGTCGGGGGCGCGGTTGGGAAGTTCAGTGACCTCCCCCTCGGTCAGCCAGAAGACGGTGCGGACGCAGCCGTCCACCAGATACTCGCGGCGAACGTTGAGGGCGTTCCAGGTAGTGGGCGCACCCCGGCGCAAGCCGGAGACGAAAAAGACTGTCCTCTCGCGGTCGGGCCATTCGTGCAGCAGATGCGGCACATCGGCCGCGTGATCGTCGGGACCAGTCACCTGAATCCGGGCCACGGCCTGCCCCTGCTCGCGCAGCCATGTCTCCAGCACCGCCTCCGCGTCAGCGCGCACGAACTCAGAGGCATAGACCGCCAGCAGGATGGAGGGACGATCCCAGCGCAGTGCCAGCGCCAGTTCCTGCTTCAGCCGCTCGACCCGCTCGGCGAACGGCTCATCCAGTTCAGGTCTCGTGGCTTTCACGGGCAGCCTACTCCTCGGTGAGCAAAGGAACTAACGCCGGATGGGCGTCGCACCAGTTCTCGTCGTTGCGGTATTCCAGCGCAGCCAACATCTGCATCAGCGGCCCCAGTTTGTCGGGCTGGTCGAGCCGGTTGTGGTCGTGCACCTCCAGGAGAAGTCGGCGCTGTTCGACGGTCAGGATGCGCCGGTACTCGTTGCGAATCTCGGCGCCGGCCCGCTGCACGTCCTCCAGTTCGACCTGGGGCTGTGTCTTAATCCTCGCCCGGCCGACGGCGTAGCGCATCACGCGGCACATCTCGCGGAAGACGCCGCCGCTGGTGCGGATGGCCTCCTCTAGTGCATCAGATACAATCAGGTCAGGATGCATACGCTTGTGAACGAACATACGCATCGTGCGGTAGCCCCCGGCGTCGCGCTCGTCCGGCTTCCGGCGCAGGTGCAGTCTGACGTTGGGGAGGAAAATCGCCCGGTCGCGGATGGCCTCGAATTCCGCGCTGTAGAAGAGGTGGCTGGAGACGGTGTAGACGATGGCGACGTTGGGCTGGAGCATCACTCCCCGGCGGTCGTAGAAGATCTCGCGCGCCCGCGCCGGGTCGGGCTTGTCCAGGTCGTCAATCAGCACCAGGGGCCATCGCCCGGTCGTGTTGTAGATCGCGGTGGAGATTGTGTCGAGCAGGTCTATCAGCCCGGTGATGTCCTCCTCGATGACTTGGTGGACGACGGTACGAATCTTGGGCTCCAGTTTCAGTTTGATGCCTGCCTGGGCGAAAAAGGCGTCCAGTTTGCCCTCGACCTCGCTCCCGGTCAGGCGGCCGGAGGTGATGGTGACCTCCTTCTCCACCCGTCCTCGGAACTGGTCCAACTCACTCAAGAGTTGTTTAGGCAACCGGCCCCCGCCAGCGCGGTACTGGCGGTACATCTGCCCACTGATGGCCAGCAGAATATCCCGGTAATCCAGGCTGTTGACGTCCGCCTCGTCCTGGATGGTAAAGTGCATCGGCCAATACTTGGCACGGATGGCGGGGTTGACCGCCACGCGGCGCAGTTCAGTGGACTTGCCGCAGCCCCGGTGCCCGGAAAAAAAGTACTTGGGCAAGCGGTAGAAGGGGGCCAAAAGCGCCTGCTCCAGTTCAGCCACCGGGTTGCCGGGCCGATCCACGTAAAAAGGGTTTGGTGGCCCGCCTGGCTCCATCTCCAGCGGCAGGTCCAGTTCAAAGTTGAGCCAGGCACGCTCCAAATCCGTAGCGGTCACATATTCAAAGTCCATCACATCTCCTCCCAAACGATCTTGCTCCGATTGTATACGAGAAACGTCCAGCGTGCAAACTTCATCTCTGCTAGTATCACGACGGCACAGTCGCACTCACATCTGCCTACAACTGCCGCTCGAACCAACCCAACAACAACGCAAACACCTCGTCCTTCTTGTAATCCAAATGGAGCAGATGCCCACTGCCCTCAATGATGTGCAATTCCTTCTCACACGTCAACGTCTCGTACAGTACATGCGCGCCGGCGACGGGCTCCATCTGGTCTTGAGCACCGTGGATCACGAGCGTGGGGGCCTGCACGCGCCCCAGTTCGTCCCGGATGTCCACGACGAAGCCGTTCCATACGCCGGGGAAGGGCACGTGCTCGAAAGCGTCCACGAGCCGGGGTGCGGTATGGAAATGCTCGTCCACCGCCGGGTCCTCGGCCGTGACCATCGTATTGGCGATGCTGACCAGACTGACCCGCAGGTCGCTGCCGGTGAGCGCACGCTTGACCATCCCCGCCGCGCGCAGGGCGATGAAGATGGCGCGCTCCAACGCCGACAGGTTGGTCTGAAAGGACGCCGCCAGCGTCACCAAGGCCATCACCCGTGGGTCGGGCCGGGCAGCGGCGCGTAAAACCGCCGTGCCACCCGAACTGAGCCCCACCAGCCCGAAGTGACCCTGCTCCACCTCGGGCCGCGTCTCCAGATAGTCCATCGCCCCCACCACGTCGGCGGCCCACTGCTCCTTGTCGCAACTGTAGCGCTGGCCCTCGCTCGCGCCGTGCCCGCGCATGTCCAGCGCCAGCGCCGCCAGGCCGGCCTCGGCCAGCCGCCCGGCGTAGTCGAAGAAATCCTCCTTGAACTCAAACACACCGTGGGCCAAGATGACCGCCGGAGCAGGCGTTTGCGCCGGTAAGAAGAGCGCCGCAGCCAGCCGGTCGCCCTCGGATAGAAACGAAATCTCTTGCATTGCCATCACCGCCTCCTGAATATGATTTTTTTAGCCCCAGCGCCACTCGGTCCCCTGCGGCCCGTCCTCCAGCGCCACGCCCAGACCGGCCAAGCGGTCGCGGATACCGTCGGCCAGTGCCCACTGCTTTTCCTGGCGCAGCGTTTCGCGCACCTCGACCAGCGCCTCGATGAAGGGAGCCGCCTCGGCGTCCTTCCCGCCCTCCGCCCGCAACGCCAACCCCAGCACGCCGGTCAGCTCGCGCAAGGCGGCCTGGGCCTCGGCAAAAGGCTCACCGCTGACGCCCGCATCCCGCGCCGCGTTGATCGCCCGCACCAGGGTGAAGACGTGCCCCAGCGCCCCGGCCGTGTTTAAGTCGTCATCCATCGCCGCGTGGTAGCCTTCTCTGGCAGCAGCGACCTGCGCCTTCAAGCCCTCCGCCGCATCCCCCTCGGTGAGGGTGCCCACGGGAGGCCGCAAGCCACCACGCAAGCGGCGCAGCGCTCGCTCCGCCTCCGCCACCACCTCGTCGTCGTACCCCAGCGGCTTGCCGTAGTGAGAGGAAAGCACGATCAAGCGCAGCACGTCGGCCTCGTGCTCGGCCAGGAAATTTGCGATGGTCACCAGGTTGCCCAGCGATTTGGACATCTTTTCGCCGCGCAGTTGCAGCATCCCGTTGTGCAGCCAGTAGCGGGCAAAGGGCTTTTTGCCCGTGTACGCCTCCGACTGGGCGATCTCGTTCTCGTGGTGGGGAAAGATGAGGTCGCTGCCGCCGCCGTGGACGTCAATCTGCTCCCCCAGGTAGTGGACGGCCATCGCTGAGCACTCGATATGCCAGCCGGGCCGCCCTCGTCCCCAGGGGGCCTCCCAGAACGGCTCCCCCGGCTTGGCCGCCTTCCAGAGAGCAAAGTCGAGCGGATCCTCCTTGCGCTCGTCCACGGCCACGCGGGCGCCCGCCTG
>JAUWNP010000157.1 GCA_030612585.1 Anaerolineae bacterium | reverse complement strand
TCCTCCAGGTGGATGCAGGTCGTGCCAATCTTCTTCCACAGGTAGGCGATGGCGTCCAACCGGATGATCTCGGCTCCCTTCTCGACGTACAGCAGGAGAACCTCGATGACCTTGAGCAGCACGTCAGGGTTGGCGTAGTTGGGGTCAATCTGGTCCGCGCTGAAGGTGGTCCAGACCAGCCGCGACCCCCCGCGGTCCCCCCCACGGGGGGGAGGTTGCCCGCCAGCGGCCGGCTCCACGCGGGTCAGGAGCGGCAGCGCCCGGGGGCGCACGACCTGCGAGAGATCGGTCCCCTCCTCGATGACAATGAAGTAGTCGGCGAACTCCGGGTTGCCTTTCAAGAATTCCTGAAACCAGCGGCTTTGTGCCGAGACGTGATTGATGACGGCGTCGAACATGAGGCGGAAGTGACGGCCCAGCCGCTCGATGTCCGCCCAGTCACCTAAGTCGGGATTGACGACCGTGTAGTCAATGATGGAGAAGCCGTCGTCGGAGGAGTAGGGGAAGAAGGGCAGGATGTGGACGCCGGTGACGATGCCCTGGATGTGTTTCTCCAACACCTCGGCCAGGGCTTGCAGCGGGGGTCTGCCTCGCTCCATCACCTGGTCGCCGTAGGTGATGAGGATGGCGTCCCGCTCCGTCAGTCGCTCCGTGATATCTAAAGCTTCCAGCCCCCGTCCCGGGGGCGTCTGGGGAACGACCCGTACCTCCGCTGTGCGGAACTGAGGGTTACGCTGCCGGAACCGCGTCAGGATGGAGTGTAACCGCTCCAACAGAACTGGCGCTCGCTCCACACCGCACAGGAAAGTCAGATGATCGAGCAGGCGCTGCTCTACCTGCTCAGATAAGGCGATGTTCGGTAGATGAGAAATGGTTGACATTTTGCTCTCCGACGGTTAAGAACACAGATTGGCAGGACTTACGAATCAACCTGCCGATCTGCTAATCCTGTTCATCCGTGTTCTAGCGCGATGACCTTACCGCTGGCTGAGGACTCGTAGGCCGCCAATGCGATGGCTAACGCCGCCCGGGTATCCTCGTCGCTGATCGCCGGCCCCCGGTCCTCCAGTATGGCCCTCGCAAACTCGCCTACCAGGCCATCCACGTCCCGCCGCCACCAGTACTGCCTCTCGGCGCGGTCTGGCCCGTAGCACCAGTAGTCGTGGTGGGGGCTATCAATGAGAAAAACTTCCTTGTTGGGGTGTTCGCCATCAGCCCGAACGAGTTCGGGACTCCGGTGCCTCAAGGGGTTACCCCTGCCTTTTGAGAGGACACTTTACCTCCTATGTTTCCAAACCTTTCAGACACAGCGCGACGAGGTCATCCACGTTGGCCGTCGCCAGGCACATCACCTGATCGGCAGCGCCGTAGTAGATTTTCAGTTCCCCGTCGTCCTCAAGGATGGCACCATCAGTGAAGACCACGTTCCCGACATCCCCCAGGAAGTCCTCCGGGGCAGCAGGATATAGGATGGCCTCCTTGGCGCGTCCCACGACCTGGGAAGGGTCCTCAAGATCAAGGAGCGCTGCGCCCAGCCGGTAAATCTGGCTGCTCGCCGTCCCGCGCACGCCGTGGTAGATCAACAGCCACCCTTTCCCCGTCTTGATGGGCGGGGCTCCGGTACCGATCTTCGCGCTGTCCCATCGCCCAGGGCGGGGCGTCATCACCACACGCGCGTCGCCCCAGTATAGCAGATCGGGGGAATACGAAATCCATATATCCCTCCGCCCACTGATCGTCGTCATGGGACGGTCGAGCCGCGCGTATCGCTCCCCGATCTTCTCTGGAAAGAGCGCAGCATCCTTGTTGTCCGGCAGCGAGACAAGTCCCACCCTCTCGAATGCCTGGAAGTCCCTGGTCAGTGCCAAGCCCACGCGGCAATCGAAAGGCGAATAGCAGACGTAGACGACGTAGTAAATGTCGTCAATCTTGGTGATGCGTGGGTCCTCAATGCCGTACTCCTCATAACATACGAAGGGCCCTTCAGTCGAGGGCGTCATCGCGGGCTCGGGGTCGGGCGTGAAATGGTACCCATCTCGGCTACGTGCCACCCACAGGCACGATGTTCCGTCAAGGCCCTGGACACGGTTGAGCAGGATGTACTCGTCGCCGCATTTGGCGGCTCCAGCATTGAAGACAGAATTAACTGGGCGTGGAAAATCCTGCGCCGTGAGGATAGGATTCCCCTCGTAGCGTTTTAATTCCATTTCGCACCTCGTTCCCACCTCGGGCTCGATTGACCTTCAAGCGCAGGTATCAGCCGCAAGGTCACAATCTGGTAAGGTTTCACCGAAAAATGCACTGCGTTCTGAGCGACGACCAGCGATGCCTCATCTTGCTCCAGCAGATTGCAACGGTAAGCAGCGGCCAGGGGAAAGCCCACCTGCAGCGCCACAGGCCCCCGACAGCACTCGTTCTCGTACAGGCGCACAATCAGCCCTTCGCCATCCTCCGCCTGTTTCACCGTTTCGATGATGACGTTCGGCATGTCAACGGCCACCAGTGATTGAGACGGATTGTCACCATCACCGCCACCGTTCACCCGCCGCACGAGCAACGGGTCGTTCAAGGTATAACTGGCCGGTACCGTGCCCGTGCGCCAGTCGCCAGCGTGGGGCAGGAGGCTGTAGGTGAAACGATGCTCGCCCTGATCGGCGTCGGGGTCGGGATAGGTGGGGCCTCTCAGCAAGGTCAGTCGAATGACGTTACCTTGCACGTCGTGGCCATACTTGCAGTCGTTGAGTAGGCTGACACCGTAGGTCCCCTCGCTCAAATCAACCCACTTGTGTGCCACTGTCTCGAAACGCGCCCAGTCCCAGGAGGTGTTGCGATGTGTGGGGCGTTGAATGCTTCCCCATTGGATGTCATAGGTTGCCACCGGGCTCAATATGTCTACCGGGAAGGCGACTTTGAGCAATACGTGCCGCTCCCGCCAGTCAACCCAGGTATCGAAATCGAGGCGGCGACTGCCCCGGTACAGGTAGACACACTGCACGATCTCGCTATTCAGGAGGCGACGCCGAATTTCAAGGCCAGCCCGGAGGGGACCCGTTTCGATAATCGTCAGACTGTAGGCCGGCTCAGCGGCCCATTGTTTTTCGTCGTAGAAGATGTCTATGTTCCAGGCCTCCCCGCCCAGCGGGCGGTCCTCGAAAGCCTGAAAGACGTTGGCCCGCTGGCCTGGTGGCAGCACTTCGCGCCCCACGGTCTTGTCGAACAGGCGGATGATGTGACCGGCTGCGTCAAACTCGACGCGAAGTACGTCGTTTTTTAACACAGCGACGCCGTTGACCAGGTGGGCCACCGGTACCCCGGCGGGCAGGGGCGGGGGCATGTCCCCGCTGCCCAACGCGACCAGTCCATAGGGGTCAACGCAATCCACTTCCACCAGCGTTCCGTCCTCGACGGGCTGAGTAACCAGGGGTTCGCCCGAGGCCAGGTCGGTCAGCGTTTGCCCTTCGGCCAATTGTTCCGGCAGCAAGCCGATGTGCCGTCCCCCGAAGGAGGTGGGGTTGACGGCCACGAACATTGTCTCTTCGGGAAGTAGCCGGGCCAGGGCCGCCAGAGACGTCTCCCGCACCTGCTCACCAATGGCGCGGATGGCCTCGTAATCGCGTCCGCTGTCTTCGTACACCTGGCCGATGGACGAGCCGGGGAGAACGTCGTGGAATTGGTTGAGGCAGAGTAACTCCCAGGCACGGGTCAATTCGGCGTGAGGGTATTCGTAACCGGTTTGAGGTAGGGGCAGGTCTTGTGCCTGCCCAGGGGGGCGACCACAAGGGTTCGCCCCTACACCATCGGTCGCCAGCGCGGCCCAGGCGGCCAGAAACTCGGCGTCGTGCAGCAGAAACTCGCTCTGGCGATTGGCGCGTTTGGTGCGGGCCTGGCTGGTGTAAGTGCCACGGTGATACTCCAGGTAGAGTTCGCCGTTCCAGACCGGCAATCGTCCGCCAGCCTGCGCTTCGAGGTTCTGGAAGAACTCACATGCGCTGCCTTGCCGCACGCGCGGCGCACCGGGGTGGTTTGCTAGCCGCCGGCCGTTCTCCAGCATTTCGCGGGTTGGCCCGCCGCCACCGTCTCCCCAGCCAAAGGCGGTGAGTAACTCGGTGTGTGCCTCCTTCTGTTGATAGTTGCGCCACGTGCCGATGATCAGGCGAGGAGACAAATCGCCGTTGTACGTGTTGTACCAACTCCCCCCAACGTCCGGCGTGGTGATGAAGTGGGTAATAACTTGCGTGCCATCCAGTCCTTGCCACCAGAAACTGTCGTAGGGCAGGCGGTTGTATTGGTTCCAACTTAACTTTGTGGTCATAAAGTACTTCAGACCAGCCTGCCTGATCAATTGGGGCAGCGTCCAAGGGTAGCCAAAGGTATCCGGCAGCCAGAGGATAGGCGTCTCAACCTCGCCAAAGTGTTTGCGGAAGTAGCCTCGCCCCAGCAGGAACTGCCGCACCAGAGACTCGGCCCCGGTCACGTTGCAGTCGGCTTGGACCCACATGCCGCCGGTCACTTCCCAACGGTCCTCTGCCACGCGGGCCCGAACTTGTCCAAAAATGTCCGGGTGGTCCTCGGAGACGTAACGGTAGAGTTGGGGCTGACTTTGGGTGAAGTGAAAGTCGGGGAACCGCTCCATCAGCCGCAAGACGCTGCTGAAGGTGCGGGCTGCCTTGCGCCGGGTCTGGCTGACGGGCCACAGCCAGGCTACGTCCAGATGGGCGTGCCCCACAGCGATGATGTCCACCGCCAGAGGAGGCCCTGCCGCCGCCAGTACCCCATCGAGGGCCTGCTGTGCTGCCGCGACGCTATCGTAGAAGCCGTCTCCGATAGGCTTGTCCTGAGCGCAGCCTGCCCTGAGCATGGTCGAAGGGTCGAAGGGCTCACGGAGGTCTAACCGGCGAAACGATTCGTCCAGGGTGTTCAGCAGGCGACTTCGAGTGGGGTTATGCTCATCCAGTTCCCTGAGCACACCCAGGGCCACGCGAGCCGAGGCGACGAAATCGCGAGTGGGCTGGTGAATCTGTACGATTTCCGGCTGGCCCATCAGAATCGGTGCGTTCTTGATGCCGAACCAACCGTACAAGGCCAGGACGTGCGTGGCACCGTCGCGCCAGCGGGGCGACAGCAGAATCTCCTGGTGATAGGCATTCACGCCCTGTAAGGCATCGCCGTCAATGTAGGCCAGCGCTTCTGGGTGGACGAACTGACGGGCATTCCCGATAGGCAAGAAGAGTGCCACGGGCGACTGCCAGTCGGCGGGCATGGTAAAGGTGGTGCGCAGGGTGAAATCCTGGCCCAGTTCACCCCAGCAGTCGCCGGGTTCTATGAGCGGCCAACCGCCATCGTCCAGGTCGAGGGCGACGAGTGGTTCATCACCGGCGTGAAAACGAAAGGAGGGTAAGGGCTGCCGTCGTCGGTAGACCAACGTTTCAACCAGTTCCAGGCGGTGGGCGATTTTGTCTTCAGTCAGGCGGACGCGATGCATGGGAACATCCCTTTTCTCTCGTAAACTGCACCTCCACCCTCTCAATAATCCGAGATCACCACGATCCACACTCCATCTATTCCCGGAAAGCCAGCAGATAGCCCAGGAGATCATCCAATGCGACAATGGCCAGGCAGCAGCACTTGTCCGCCCCGCCGTAGTAGACGTAAAGCGTCCCGTCCCGGACTACCGCTCCCTCCGGGAAGACGACGTTGGGCACGTCCCCGACTTTCTCGTACTCCTCCTCCGGCTCCAGGATGGGGTGTGGCGAGCGGGCGATGACCCTGGCGGGGTCTTCCAAGTCCAGGAGTGCCGCCCCGGCCCGGTAGACGTGGTTGGCATCCACCCCGTGGTAAATCAAAAGCCATCCAGCATCAGTCCTGATCGGCGGCGGCCCGGCTCCGATCTTTTTTGCCTCCCACTCATACTTTGGCCTCATCACTGTAGACTCTTTGAGTGAGACTCTACATTCGCTCCAGAATTCCGCGTCTGAGTTGATCAACTGCTCCAGGCTGTCAAAATATACAATCTGGATGTTGGGCGCCACCCGATGGAGCATTGCAATGCGCCCCCCGACGAGTTCCGGGAATATCACCGCGTCCTTGTCCTCCAGGTCGGGTATCACGACACCGTGTTTGTGCCAAGTGCGCAGGTCCTCCGTCGAGGCCAGCGCGACCCGGTTTCCAGCGCCGGAGAAGGCCGGGGCGGAAAGCGCGGTGTACGTGATCAGGTACAAGACCTCTCCGTCAATCTCCAGTCGAGTCACCCGGGGGTCCTCGCAGCCGAATCTCTCGTACTCCTCCAGCGGCTCGATCACCGGATGCGCAAAGCGGGTGAAGTGATACCCATCCTCGCTGACGGCGCAACCGATGGAGGAGACGTAGTTGTCGTACCCTGACCCATCGGGCTTTTTGGTGTAACCCTGCGGTATCGCTCGATATAACAGATAAATCGAGCCGTCCGCGCCTACCGTGGCGCCGCAATTGAAGACCGCGCCGGATTCCCACTTTCGCGCTGTATCTGGTTTCAAGATAGGATTGTGAGTGTAACGTTGAATCTTCATCTATGTTCCTCCATGTTTTTTTGCGCCAGGTTTCATCATCTGGCGCATCGGTTCAACCCAGTTGGTTGTAATTGAGTCAACGCCAAGATCAAGCAGTTCTTGCAAACGATTCTTGTCATCTACTGTCCATGTCCACACGCTTAACCCAGCGTTATGAACGGCCGTTATCAAATGCTGGTTGCGGTAGATGTGATTGATATTGATACCGGCTGCGCCTGCGCTGCGTACCTGAGTCAAACAAGCTAACCGGAAGATCGATAACGTATGCTTCAGCGGCGCGGTCTTCCGTGTCCTCTGGAAGCAGTGGTTAGAAAGCTCTATGGTCCCTGGTTGCCACGATGACAAAATGGCCGCCGATGTACGGCGCTTCGTGTGCCCAGCTTCCCGGAAGGGCTTGTGGATCCGGCTTCTCGTACCGGGACAAATCCATAACATGCCGAATTGACATACCTGTGTCAATAAGTCCGTTGAAGATGTCATCCATATAGTGCCGGAATTCAATGGCGCCGTCCTCGCGCCGATCAATCTTCTCGAAATATGGCTTGCTGACCCGATACCAGTCTCCATCCCAGGTTATGAAATGTACGGCGGGTTGGCCGAAATCCATTCGGAACACCCCGCCCAGCCTCAATATTCTGGCGACCTCGGAATAAACCTGTCGAGTATCAGGGACATAGCATATAGCCGTTCCATACACAATATCAAAGGACTCATCATCCAGACATGAAAGGTCGCGCATATCCGAGTGTATCGTAGTGATATCATACCCATAGTGTGCCGCCGCTTTCCTATCCCCCTCAAGCTGTCCTTGCGCCAGATCGACTACCGTCACCCGCGCGCCAAGCACCCCAAATACCGCCGACTGTTGCCCTCCTCCTGATGCGAGACACAAAACGTCCTTACCCTCGACATCAGCGAGTATATTGCAAGGAGACATCACGGTCAAAGACTCTGGCACCGGGGCCAATTCGCCTCTTGCATACTGGCGAATTAAGTCGGCGTCGAGATCCAACCAGGGGATCGTGTACCCACATTCGTCTTCCACCATCCTCTCCCAGTGTTTTTCGTTCATAATTGCGATTTCGTCTTTCTCTCTCATGTTGTCTCCGTTTTCTAACATATTGGCTGGCGTTGCCCCATGGGCGATAAAGTGTCTGTAGCTATTCTTCATCAAACGCCGGCAACGCCTCCTGGCTGCATGTTGCCAGACCAATGACCCGATCGGCCCCGCCATAGTAGAGATGCCAAACATCGCCTTGCTGCGTCAGCCCCTCACTGAATATCACGTTGGGCACGTAGCCCGATAGTTCCCAGAGTTCTTGCGGAGCCAGGATCGGTTCCGCACTGCGGGCAAGAACACGGCGTGGGTTTTGCGGGTCCAGCAACACTGCGCCGGTGCAATGGACCTGATCTACATTCCAACCATTGTAGACCAGCAACAAACCCTGGTCTGTGAGAATAGGCGGTGGCCCCGGCTCCACTCCCTGGCTGTCGAAGCAACCCGGCTGAGGCGACAGAACCAAGCTATCCTCCGGCTCCTGCCAATGGCGCAGGTCGTCTGAGAATGCCAGTCCGATAGCCGTGTGCCAGGGACGCTCCTCGCCCAGATAGAACATCACGTAGCGACCATTGATCTGAACTGGGGAGACGACGGCAGCCTTGAGCTGGCCGCTGTTCCAGCGTCCCGGCCGGGGGTGCAGCGCCACGCCATGCTTCTGCCAGCGACGCAGGTCGGTGGAAGTCGCCAGACAGATGTGCCCCTCGCCATAGCGACCATTCTTACCCACGTAGGTCAGAACGTAAGTATCGCCGAAACGGACGAGGCGAGGATCCTCACAGCCCTGGGCTTCGTACTCGTGTTCGGGGACCAGGATTGGTTCGGGTTCGATCGTAAAGTGTACGCCGTTCTGGCTGTGGGCCAAGCCGATGCGTCCGCTGCATGGGTCGCCCTCGGCTTCGGCGCGAAAGAGCAAGTGGTAAGCGCTGTCTTGCAGCAGGACACAAGGGTTGTAGATAGCCTTGGAGTAGAAAGTGTCAGGCTGGGGGGTGAGAATCGGGCTGCTCTCGTGCCGGCGGAAGGGGCCAAATGACCAATCTCGAACGATAGATTCACTCATCTCATCGCCCCTTGCAGCAGGTAGTCAACGAACTCGCCCAGGTTCACGCTGGCCGCGCAGCAAACCTTGTCGGCGCCGCCGTAGAAGACCAGAAGCTCTTCGCCGACGACCGCGACGCCCTCGGGGAAAACGACGTTGGGCACGTCCCCCTCCCGTTCATACACCTCCTCCGGCTCCAAGATCGGCTCCGACGTGCGAGCGATGACCTTCCAGGGCTCCTCTAGATCCAGCAAGGCCGCCCCGGCCCGATAGATGCGGTTCGGATCAGCGCCGTGGTAAATGAGCAGCCAGCCGGCATCGGTCTTGATGGGTGGCGGCCCGGCGCCGATCTTCATACCCTCCCACGGTTGCTCCGCTTTCATGACCACCTTGTGATCGTACATCCTGCCGGGTAGACCATCGAGGAAGGCGAACCAGATGCCGGGCTGTTCCACCGAGTAGCCCGGACCAACCCAGTTGCTGGGCCGGTGAATGGCGGCGTATTTGCCTCCGATTTTCTCGGGGAAGAGTACCACGTCCCGTTCGTGGGCGTCGTAGGGGGTGATGACACCCAGACGCTCGAAGTTTTTGAGGTCCATCACCCTGGCCAGGGCGGTTCGGGCGGCAGCCTGCAAGGGTTTTGGGATGCCTAATTTTATCCGCACACCCCCCGGTGGAGCGGGCGTGGGCGTGATCACGTAGGTCATATAGAGTTCGCCCTCCACTTCCATGAGCCGCGGGTCCTCAATGGACATCTCCCATAACTTGAGGTCGGGACCGAAAACCGGTTCCTCTGACCGCTCCAGAAGGTTCAGATTCTCATCGAAAACGGCATGGCCCAGGTGGGAGGCGTAGTGGACGTAATCGCCCACGGCCCGGTAGAAGACGTGTATTTTGCCGTCCTTGTAGACGACAGCGCAGTTGAACGTCGCCACCGCCTCCCAGTCATCTCCCCTGGGCTTGATTAGGGGGTTGCCTTCGTAACGTCTCAGTCTCATCTCAGTTGCCTCCTTCATCTGTGTTTTTTCTCGCGTATGAACAGGAGTATGATTGTCAGATCAATCGCCTGTCCTCCCTCTGGCGATCACTCCATCTCACGCGAAAGGCGCAATGATGTCTTCGTAGTCAAAGAACCACAACCAATCCAATAGGTGCGGGGCAGTCTGTGCCTTGAGCATTGCTTTCCTACTCACTCACATCGCCGGCAGCGAAGAAACCGCGACGTCGTCCACGGTCAGTCGCTGCCCCAGCGTGTTCCACACCCTGATCGCTTTCTCCTGCCCCGGAAAGAGATCGAAGTAGTTGTCGCTGAAGCGAGTGCCTTCTGTTGGCACTGTCAACTTGACAAAATAGGCGTAAACGTCGCTGCCAACCCTGACCTCGACACCATCGTCGGCCTGCCCTGAGCGGAGCCGAAGGAGCCTGCCCTGAGCTTGTCGAAGGGTCGCCGCTTTCTCCACCTTCAGGTTTGCCGGTGGCCGCTTCAGGTGCTTGATATCCACGAAGAAGTGGCGGTTATCGGGGAAGAGGCCGCGAGCGGAGCGGACGTAGAGG
>JAUWNP010000217.1 GCA_030612585.1 Anaerolineae bacterium | reverse complement strand
GCATCGGCCCAATAGTCAACACCGGGCAGGTTCCTCTGCCCGGATCGGAGCCGGAGGGGGCGGAGGAGGCGAGGGTCAAGGTCGGCGTGCCGCTGGTGCACACCTACGACGCGGAGAACCGCATAGACATCTTCAGCGGGCCGTCGTTCAAGTTCGAGCGGCGGGGCGACAGACTGCACATTCACTTCCTGGACTGGCACCGGCGCTGGTCCCACAGCCTGACGCTGGCGGCGGCGGTCGGTCTGGTGGCCGGGCTGCTCTTTGGAAAGTGGGCCGGGATCGTGGCGGGGCTGGGCTTCGCTGGGCACATCCTGGAGGATCAACTGGGCTTTATGGGCAGCAACATCTTCTACCCATTCACGAAGGAACGATCAACCGGGCTGCAACTACTGCGCTCCGGCGACGCTATCCCCAACTTCCTCACCGTCTGGACCTCCGTCGCGCTGATCCTCTTTAACCTGGACCGCTTCTCGGCCCAGCCACGGCTGAACCCGTCGTGGTTCCTGGGACTGGCGGTGGTGCTGCCGGTGGTAGTACTGGGCGGGCTGTACCAGTGGCAGCGACGGCGCGGGAAGCCGGAGGCGAAGGAGGCGCTTCGGCAACGGGATATTGTGTCGGAGGCGGAGGAGATGGAGGTGGGGTAGAGCACAAGAGGCAAGACGCAGGAGACAGGGCACAAGATGCAGAGCCTGATGGAGAAATGAGCGATGAAGCAGATAACACGGCTGGCGGAGGCCTGCCTGTTGGATGATCGGAGGGATTGCCAGCCTGCCGCACCGACGAGCAGGGCCTGGTCGAGGTCATCACCGAGGGAGTACAGGTGTGGGTGGAGACGGAACGGTGACAAGTGGTAGAAACTCCTTAGCAATTTTGGCGACATAGGTGAACGTGGGATTCACGATGGCCGTACAACGTGCCTCCAACACCTGACCCAGCAGCAAGAAGGCATCGCCGCGCAGCAGGCCATAGTCTTCCTCCAGCCACAGCACTAGCCCTTCCAGCGCGTAGCGAAAGGCATCTTCCAGCGGGCGGGCCATAGCGATGACAGCAATGTGTGTGTCGTTAATCAGGCGGGGCCAGAACATAGATTGGGGCCTGGGCACGACCTCCACCCGCATCCGCACCCGCCCGCTCGCCTCAATGCCGCCCGCGCTGCAGATCTCCCCGTCTCCCTGGATAGCATGCATGTCACCGATGTGCAGCAGCCCCCCTTCTACACTGACGCCCAGCATCAACGTCGCACCGGTAGTGACCTCCTGCACGTCCACGTTCCCGCCCCAGTACCCGGCCCAGTTGTTGGCGACTCGTTCGCGGGCGGGGGCCACGCCCACCATCCCGATCAGCGGCCGTGCTGGAAGTTTCAAAGTGTCGCTCCAGTGGATCATACCGTCGTGGATCTCCACGATGCGGTGGTGTGGTCCCAGTGCTGACGGGCCAAACCAGCCGGGCACAGCACCGGAGTTACCTCGGAAATTGGTGTAACCCAACGGATCAAGATCGATCTCTCCGATGTGAACGAGTAACATGTCGCCGGGCTTGGCCCCCTCGATGTAGATACACCCGCTGGACGGATTTCCGCTGGGCAAGCCGGCAGGGAGGTACCACGGCAGCGACCAGCCACTTGAAAACATAGCTGGCTCCGCCGTCCGGTAGTCGTACAGCTTGGCACGCAGTGATTCACCATCGGGGTGGTCGTCCAGCCACGGTCCACGGTTGAGTTGCGTTTGGACCTCAAATTCCTCGCCCGGTTGCACGCGTAGGGTCACCGGGTTGTCACGTCCCGTTTCAAAGTACAATACGTCTGTCGTCGCTCTCTTCATCGAATGATTACTCCTTAGATTTCTGTAACACTCCACCCCCGACCAGGCCAACTTTGAGCCCCATCTCTATTCCTCGTGCAATTCGACGAGCAATCGAATGACCTGTTTAGCCTCAGCCATGACTGTTTGCCCGACTCGTTCATCCAGTCGCTGGAAAGGGACTGTTCTCTCAATGAGACGGGCGACCTCTACCTGTCCGTCTTCCAGCAGTTGTAAGGCCCGGGTGAAATCAGCCAGGGTGAAGTACCTCGACGTGATAATCTCGGCCTCCTTGCGCAACAGGCTCACCCAGTCCATCGCTACTGGTTGATCCAGTTTACCCACGATGACGGCCCGGCCGGCCGGTGCCAGGGTGGGTAACCAAGTCATAAATGCATGAGGTGACCCGGTCGCTTCGAACAGCGTATCAACGGGCGGCCCAGCAGGAGTGCCGGTCCACGATGATATGCCCAGTTCGGCAGCCATGGCTAGCCGATTGTCATCCAGGTCAACCACGGCCACAGGTCCACCGCCTAGCGCCTGCCACACCTGGGCTATGAGCAGGCCGATAGCCCCTGCACCCAGCACCAGCGTCCTACCCTCGGACTCGACACTGGCACGGCACACAGCGTGGCAGGCTACAGCCAGCGGTTCTACCAGGGCCCCCTCGCGGGCCGACACGTTCGGTGGCAAGGGATAGGCCCGATCGGCACGCACGGCGACGTATTCCTGCAACGCTCCATCCACGTCCCGACCAAAAACGCGGCGCTGAGGGCAAAGATTGCCCCGTCCTGCCAGACAAAACGCGCACTCCCCACAATTCAGCAGGGGGGCTACGGTTACCCGTTGGCCGACGGCAGGGACCGTCACACCAGCCCCCAGGGCCGCCACTCGGCCGCTGAACTCGTGGCCGACTACCACTGGCCCACCGGTGGAAGACTCACGGCCCCAGAAACGCGCCTGATCGGACCCGCAGATAGCTACGTAGTATACCCGAATAAGCACCTCGCCTGGACCGGGTTGAGGAATAGGGCGCTCCTCGATGTGAATGTGTTCGGGCGCGATTAAAACGGCAACGTGCATAAGAACACCCCCCCAAGCTCAATACACCGGGTCAGTCACGCCCTTGGCCAGTGTCGTGGACACGATTAGATTCTTCGCAGTACCGCATAACTTGCTACGCGATTTGACAGAAAAGGTTCTCATGGCACACTATCTCCATTCCAGACAAGGAGGAGTGGATCATGAGAACGCTGAGAGAATATTACCCGAAAAAGCCAATAATGTACACCCTCGAATTGAATACCTGTCCAGGCTGTAGCGGGCCATTGAACATAGCATACACAAGTGGGCCCAAGACAGTGCAAACAATAGGGGAAGTGATAACGATCGCTCACCGCCCCCGATACTGCCCGAACTCGCACTGTGGGAGATACCAGGGCATATGCAAGTCTGCGCAATGGCAGCAGATAGCGCCGCGCTATTGTACGTATGGATATGACGTGATTGCTCAGATTGGATGGCTGTGACAGAAGCACTATGCGCTTCTCTCTGCCGACGCAGACTATACCGATTTGCGTCAGGCGGCCGATTGACTGGAGCATATTACTGATCTGTTGGACCCTGACGGGAAATCTGACCGATCTGGCACTCAGGTGCAACAAGAACTGTTCGCCTATCTGGATGACATCCAACAAGAAAACGAACGCTCGCCTCGCCTGCTTAGATTCTGCCACAAGATCCGGCAGACCACGCTTAACTACACGCCGGAACTGTTCCACTGCTACGACGTGTCTGGTCTGCCTCATACCAACAATGACCGTGAAAGCGAGTTCCGCGACCTAAACCGCCGCCTGCTCTCCACAACGGGTCAAAAGGGATTGGTGAAACGCATCATTCAGTGCGAAGATGCTTGGGAATTAATCCCTCACCCCGACTCGCTCCGTGATACGGTCAGTGCGTTGTCACACGTCGCCCCAGACGACTTCTCTCAAGAGCGGCAACGAATACGCAACCATCGTGCCCGATTCAGACTTCATACCCGTTCTGCAAAACGATCTCGGGCACAACTCAAGCAACTGAAGCAGCGCTGGCAAACATTGCCACCAATAGACAGCTCGTAGCAACTTATGCGGTATTGCGTTCGTAGGCTTCAACGGTTCGTCCTCAAAGACGTCCAAGCCAGCCCCGGCGATCCGGCCTTCCACCAAAGCCCGATATAGTGCCGCCTCGTCCACAACCGGACCTCGGGCTGTGTTGACCAGGCAAGCCGTTGGCTTCATAAGAGCCAACTCATCTTTTCCAATCAGGTGATGGGTTTCTGGAGTAAGCACGCAATTCCTCCAGATAGGTCGGCGTGCACATCAGGCTGACCAGCGGCTGGCCGTTCATGTAGAAGGTGATCAATTCCTCCACCGGCACGACGCCGCGCACAAGCCGGCACTCGGCGTCGTGGTAGCCGGTGTACGTGAGGGGATATGAGCCTGCGTCAGTCATTCTGTGGTTTGCCCAACAGCCGCATCACCCGCTCGACCACCGCCTCGGCGGTGAAGCCGAATTTTTCCATCAACACCTCGCAGGGAGCCGAGGCCCCGAAGTGCTCCAATCCCAGCACGTCGCCGGCGGGACCGGTGTACTTGCCCCACCCCAGAGTCACACCCGCTTCAATCGCCAGCCGCGCCGTCGCCTGCGGCGGCAGTACCGATTCCTGGTACCCAAGAGGCTGTGCGTCGAACAGTTCCCAACTGGGCATGCTCACCACCCGCACCCCAATTCCCTTTTGTGCCAATAAATCCCGTGCCTCCAGCGCCAGGTGTACCTCGGAGCCAGTGGCGATGATCAGCGCGTCGGCCACGCCGGAACTTTCGGCCAGGACATAGGCCCCACGGGAGACCTTCTGAATCGGGTTACGCGTCGTTTCAAACAGCACGGGCAACTTCTGGCGGGTGAGGATCAGCGCAGTGGGCCCGTCCCGTCGCTCCAGCGCCACCCACCAGGCCGCGGCGGTCTCGTTAGCGTCAGCCGGGCGGATGACGACCAGGTTGGGGATCGCTCGCAGCGCCGCCAGGTGTTCGACCGGCTGATGGGTGGGGCCGTCCTTGCCGATCCAGACCGAGTCGTGAGTCCAGACGTAGACGACCGGTAGTTCCATCATCGCCGCTAGGCGCACCGGCGGACGCATATAATCTGAAAAGACTAAGCAGGTGCCGCCGTAGGGAAGCACGCCGCCGTGCAGCGCCATCCCGTTGAGGATACTTCCCATCGTGTGCTCACGCACGCCGAAGCGCAGGTTCCGCCCGGCGGGAGTCGCTTGCTGGAAATCATCGTAATCCTTGAGCAGAGTTCTGTTGGAGGGAGCCAGGTCGGCCGAGCCCCCGATGAGCGTAGGCAGAGCGGGAGCGAGCGCGTTCAGCACCGTGCCCGAGGCATCGCGCGTGGCCTGCGGGCCGTCGGCAGGGGCGAAGGTGGACAGCGCGTCTACCCACCCTGCGGGCAACTTCCCTGCCCATAGCGTCCCCAGCAGCGCGGCTTCCTCGGGGTACGCCGCACGGTAACGCTCGAAGCTCTCGTGCCATCGGGCCTCAGCCTTAGCGCCACGCTCGACTGCCTGCCGGAACACCGCCAACGCCTCGTCGGGGATGAGGAACTGCGCGTCGGGTGGCCAGCCTAGCGCCTCCTTCGTCAGCCGCACCTCCTCCTCTCCCATCGACGCGCCGTGGGCTTTGGCGTTATCTTGCAGGTGCGGGCTGCCGTAGGCGATGTGGGTGTGGCAAACGATGAGTGATGGACGATCCGTCTCCGTCTGCGCAGCACGGGTGGCTGCCTCGATTCTGTCCAGGTCGTACCCGTCCACCTCCTGCACGTGCCAACCGTAGGCGCGGAAACGGGCGGGGACGTCCTCGGTGAAGGTGAGGTCCGTCGAGCCTTCGATGGAGATGTCGTTGTCGTCGTAAAGATAGATGAGTTTGCCCAGTCCCAGGTGACCGGCCAGGGAGGCTGTCTCGTGGCTCACCCCCTCCATCAGGTCGCCGTCGGAGACGATGGCGTAGGTGAAATGGTCAAAGATGGGGAAGCCGGGCCGGTTGAAGGTAGCCGCTAGGAACCGCTCGGCAATCGCCATCCCCACCCCGTTGGCGAAGCCCTGTCCCAGTGGGCCAGTAGTGGTCTCGACGCCAGGGGCACAGCCATATTCAGGGTGGCCCGGGGTGTGGCTACCCCATTGACGAAAATTCTTGAGTTCCTCCAGCGGCAGGTCGTAGCCGGTGAGGTGGAGCAGGCTGTAGAGCAACATCGAGCCGTGCCCGGCCGAAAGGACGAATCGGTCACGATCAGGCCAGGCGGGATTGGCCGGATTGTGCTTGAGGAAGCGAGTCCACAACACGTAGGCCGTATCCGCTGCCCCCATCGGCATACCCAGATGACCGGATTTTGCTTTCTGCACGCCGTCCATCGCCAGCGTGCGGATGGTGTTGATGCAGAGTTGATCCAGGTTGGTGTTCATCACTTGCTCCTTTCATCACGCTGTGGTTATAGGAGTACCTATTTGTACCCGGAAAGGCAGCGCTGGACAAGAACAGGCCATTTCTCGTCGGCTTGAGGCGCAGCTTCGCTGGACGCTCACGGAACGCAAACGCGCTGACCTTGGAGTTCTGGGCGCACCGCGTAATATGGGCACAAGATGTGGTGCCTCAGTACCTAGCACACTTGTTGACTTCTACCAGACCATGAGCACCGGCCAAGATGGCCATCAAGGCATCCACCAGTTTCTCCACTGGCGTGTACTTCACCACCTTCTGAGCTATCTGGACACGTTCGGCGATGAGGCGAAAAACGCCCAACTGACTGAACTTCATCCCCAGCGCCGCCAAGGGAGCGTGGGGCGTGTAATGGTGCTGCTTCTGTTTTGTGGTAGACTTCGCCATGGTGATGGGCCTCCTTCCTGTTTTTGGTTGATTGATGCATCAAACAGGATGGCCCATCACCGCTTCGTTGTCAAGTCACGGCGCTATGAGCATTGAGCCGTTAATTTGGGCCAAATTTGGGTAAGTAGGCTTGAAATGCTTAACTCAACGTCCAAGGGACACTATCAATTCTCCAAAGTTGTACCCGTTACCGGAACGACTTCGAAAAAAGAACTCCGTCTGCGCCCACTTGCCCAAGGGCATTTTGGGGCACCGGCGCACTAAATAGCCCGTCGGCACCTGAAAACGCTGGTTGAGGGCCAATTTCTGGCTTTTTTCTCAATCCAGAAGCCTTTTCACTGCTTCTGGAAATTCCGAGATGGGTGCTGCCGCCCGCCAGTGGCAGATGGGTTACCGGAAACTAAAGTTAGGAACAGATCCCTAAAAGAATGAGACTCTACACAGATTTGTGGGGTAAGAACAGCGCTAATCCCTATTTTGACCGCTCTCTTGGTCAAAAGTGGGTCGCCCACCTTGCTTCTGGGCACACTTTGGCAAGCAAGTGGGACAGAAGCCCGTTGTGACCCCACTAATCTGCGTAGACCCAAGAATCATAGCAAAATC
>JAUWNP010000245.1 GCA_030612585.1 Anaerolineae bacterium | reverse complement strand
CAAGGAGACAGGGGGACAAGGAGACAAGGAGGCAAGGAGACAAGGGGACAAGGAGACGAGGGGGCAAGGGGACAAGGAGGTGGGGAGACAGGGTGCTTTTGAGGCGCTGAAGAGGTTGCGACGAGACTGATAGAAGGTAGGAGGTGCAACGCACTTGTTTCTTGCCATTTCAGTGATTTCGTCCAGCAGCCTGCCACGAGCCCCGCCACGAGTACTCGCGGTGGTACTCGCGGTGGTACTCGCAGTGGATTGTACCGTAGAACAGGCAAATTTGTAGCAAAAGTGCGTTGCACCTGAGTAGTAGTTCAAACCACATCAGGAGAGATGAAAATGAATGCCAAGAAAGTAACTTTCAAGTGGTTGTCACTCGCAGCAGCACTGGCGCTGCTCTTGACCACGGCCGGCGTCGCGCTGGCCCAAGGCGGGACGATCACTGGCACGGTCACCCCGCCCGGTGGGTATCCGCTCCCCACGGGAACCCAGGTCAAACTCTTCGAGCCGGGCCACTGGGACGCCTTCGGGCAGGCGAGCGTGAATGTGGACACAGGCGCTTTCAGTCTGGGGCCGGTGACTAACGGCCTGTACGTCCTCAAGGCGGTGCCGCCGGCCAGCAGCGGACACACCCAGTCGGAGCCTGTGTCCGTCTCGGTGCTCAACGGACCGGTGAACGTGGGTACGGTAGCGCTGACGGAGCCGGAGATCGAAGGCACCGTCACCGCGCCCGACGGCGCAACGCCCGTCTCGGCCGAGGTGCGGGTCTACAGTGGCGGCGGCACGCTCGTGCAGTGGATGGAGGCACCCGGCGGCGAGTTCCTCGTCGGCGGGCTCCCCGCTGGCGGCTATAGCCTGCAGGCCTCGCCCGTCACCGACGATCCCTACTGGCACTCGCCGCCGGAACCGGTGACGGTCAACGGCTACACTCAGACGATCACCCTGACGTTGGCCGCGGCCGATCTCTATGGCACCATCACCGATCACCTGGGCAACCCGGTGCCGAACGCGACCGTCCACGCCATCGAGATGAACGGTGAGTACCACAGGCACCACGATCTCACCGGCGGCAGCGGCTATTATGCCATTGGCGGCCTCGACAGTGGCACCTACGTCCTGACCGCCCGGCCGCCCTGGTACGAAGGTGCGCTCCTGCCGCCGACACCTATCACCGTCACGCTGCCGCCCACGCCGCAGCAGCACGACCTGGCCTTCCGCGCGCCACCTAAGGTGGTCACGGGCACGGTGGAGACCAACACCGGCGACCCGGTGCTGAACGCCCAGGTGGTGGCGCACCGGCTGGACAAAGGGGGCCGCGTCAAGACGCTAAGTGACGCCGGCAGTGAATATGAACTTCGCCTGTCCGACGGGCTGTGGGCACTGACGGTCAAAGTCATCAGCACCACTACGCCGTCCGAGTGGGTCTACCCCAACCCGCCCCAACT
The DNA here is from genome assembly GCA_030612585.1 of Anaerolineae bacterium. Next base: position 4,621 of record JAUWNP010000245.1, on the reverse strand, counting down.
GGTACACTTCCAGCACAACCCCAGCCCGGAGCGGAAACAGGTAGACTTCACCGTGCTCACGGCTGACGCACACGTCGTTGGTGTGGTGGAACTGCCCGGCGGTGGGGTGCCGACGTTCACCGTCACTGTGTCGTTGCACAACGATGAGGGGATCGGTGCGCGGACCGTCATCACTGCCGACGGGACCTTCAATATCGCCATACCTAATGGCGGCTACAACGCCTGGGTCACCCCCGCCGACACCGGCTACATGGGTCCGGTCGTCGGGCCCATCCAGGTGCCGCCCAACACCATCTATGACCTGGGGACGCTGACGCTCCTGGAGCGGGACGCGGCCATCACGGGCACGGTGACTGGCGAAGGCGGCGCGGGCGTGGCGGGCATACCGGTCTCCGCCTGGCGGCCCGGCGCGCCCGGCGGGGCAGAGGCCATCACTGGACCTGACGGCCAGTACGTGCTCTCCGTCGCGGCTGGCGAATGGCACGTACAGCCCTCGCCCGGCCCCGACCAGCCCTACATCTACACCGGCCCCGGCGCTCGGATCACCATCTCGTCTGCGGAGACCGTCGGCGACGTGGACTTCTCGCTCGTCACCGCCGACGCGACTATCGTCGGCGTGCTGGTGGACGAGGCGGGCAATCCTTCGACTGCGCTCAGGACAGGCCCGGTGACCGACGCGGAGGGATGGGCCAGCGCGACCCACGTTGTCACGCCAACGCTGCATAACGGCGCGCCCATCCAGGCCGGGACCTTCAGCATCTCTGTTCCCAGCGGCACCTACTACGTGGCGGCCCACCTGCCGGCGGGCAGCCCCTATATGTCGGCCGGCGAGAGGGCAGTCGCCGTGGCAGCCGCAGAGACGGTGAGTGTGACGTTGACGGTCAAGGAGAAGGACGCCCGTATCGTCGGTGGCCTGTGGGACCCGCGCAACCAGGACGTTGTCGAAGGGGTGAACGCTGGCGTGTTGGCCTGGGCCGGGGGCAACTGGGTGGGCACGGCGATTGATCCCGGCAACGGCACCTACACGATGAGCGTGGCGGCGGGGTTATGGCACCTGGGCTACCGCGTGGACCCGCAGTCGGACTACGTGGGGCTGCGGCACCACAAGAACGTGCCCGTGGCTTCAGGCCAGACGGTGCCCGTACCCTTGCCCGTCGCCGAGCGAGACGGTGTCGTCACCGGCACGGTGCTGGGGCCTGATGGTGCGCCGCTGGCCGGGGCCAAGGTCATCGCCGATGGCATCGGCCCGGTGGTGAGCAATCTCTGGCTCTCGACGCGCTCGGGCGAGGATGGCAGTTTCAGCCTGCGCGTGCCCCACGGCAACTACCACCTGGGCGCGACGATCGGCGTCACCGACTCTATCAAGCCAGCGCTGCGCCGCATCTACGTACCGCCCGACGGCATCTCCGGCGGTCACGTGCTCCAGTTCCGCTGGCCTGACGCCGTCATCTCCGGTGAGGTCAGCATCACTCCCACAGCGGGCATAACCGGCACAGCCTTTATTTGGGGCTGGGCTGAGGATGATGCCTTCGTCTACACCCGCGTGCCAGTGACCGACTCGCTGGGCTCCTACAGCCTGGACGTGGTCTCGAACACGACCTGGCACCTGGGGGCGGTCTACGAGACGCCGAAGTGGTACTGGCTGGCGCAGGAGGAGGTGGTGCTGGGGGCTGGCGACGCGACGCAGGACCTGGTGTTGACGGGGCCACATCCCAAGCCGGCGCCGGTGGCGGTCACCTTTGACGGTTCGCAGCCGCAGCGCATCCTGCTGGCCGACGGGACGCACATCTACATCCCCGCTGGCGCGATGCCTGTGGAGGGGATGGTGACGCTGCACGTCGTGCCCATCGCCACGCTGCCGCACCAACGGCACGCCAACGTCTACCGGTACGGCTACGCCTTTACCGCCGTAGACGAGGAGGGGCAGCCGATCACCGATCACTTCAACCAGGAGGTAGTCATCGGCTTCGCCTATGACGAGCGGGAGTTGTGGGCGGCAGGCATCAGCGAGCACTTCCTGAAGCCGGCCTACTTCTCGACGACGACGAACGAGTGGACCTTCCCGGAGAGTTACGTCGTGGACACCGAGGGGGACCGGGTGGTGATGCAGATTGATCACTTCACCGATTTCGCCCTCACTAGCGAGCCGGGGTTCCGGGTGTTCCTGCCGCTTGTCCTGAGGTAGTCAGTCACCTCTATCCCTGGCCCCTCCCCCTATGAGGGGGAAAGGAAGCAGCAGCAAGCAAAGGTCCCTCCGGGCTTGGCCTGGAGGGACCTTTCGTATCTGCAGGATGGCAGCGCCTCGACCGCTGCCAGGCCAGCCTCGTTTCTTGCCGCCGTGGCTTCGTGGGCCTTTGGATCACGAAACTCGCGAAAGGCCGCGAAAGGCCGCGCAAGTCACGAAGGCCTTTCGTGTCTTTCGTGTTTCTGTTTCGCGTCCTTCGTGGTCCAACCCCTTTGGGCTACACCAACCCCGCCGCCCGGTTCTCCTCCTCCGCCACGCGGATGCCCTCCTTCTCGTCCACGAGCCGCAGCAAGAGCATCCCCACGACGAAGAAGACGACCAGCGAGACGATGCTCAGGCGACTGCTGCCGGTCAACTGGCCTACCACGCCAAAGAGCAGCGGCCCGGCGATGCCGGCGAACTTGGAACTGATGTCGAAGAAGCCGAAGAACTCGGCGCTCCGCGCCTTGGGGGTCATCGAGCCGAAGAGTGAGCGGCTGAGCGCCTGGCTGCCCCCCTGCACCAGCCCCACCATGAAGGCGAGGAGCCAGAAGTGCCACGTCTCTGCCATGAAGTAACCGCCGACGGAGACCAACACGTAGACGCTCAACGCCAGGAAGATGGAGCGCTTGGTGCCCAGTTTCCGGGCCAGCCATCCAAAGAGGAAGGTGAACGGGACGCCCACGAACTGGGTCATCAACAGTGCGCCTACCAGGGAGGTCATGCCGATACCGATCTCCGCGCCGTAGATAGTGGCCATCTTCATGATCGTGCCGATGCCGTCCGCGTAGAGCCAGAAGGCGACGAGGAACAGGAGCAGTTGCTTGTACCGGCGTAGATCACGGAAGGTGTGGCCCAGACGCTTGAAGCCCGCCCGCAGCGGATTGACCGTCGCGACGTAATCGCTCGAGCGGGGCGGTTCCTTCACGTGGCGGAACATCGGTATGGAGAAGATCACCCACCAGACGCCCACGCTCAGGAAGGAGAGGCGTATGCCCCACTCCTCACTGGGGATGCCGAGCCAGCCGGGCTTGGTGAACATCAACAGGTTCACGATCAGGAGCAGCCCCCCGCCCAGGTAACCCAGCGCGTACCCCTTGGACGAGACCTGGTCAATCTCGTCGGGATGGGCCACGTGCGGGAGCAACGAGTCGTAGAAGACGTTCGCTCCGGCGTTACCGATGCCGGCCAGGGCGAAGAAGGTCAGGCAGAGCAGCCAGTCGCCCGTGCCGATGAATATCAGGAGCGAGGTGAAAGCGATGGCGACGATGAAGAAGCCAAGCAAAAACTTCTTCTTGGAGCCGGTGTAGTCAGCGATGGCTCCCAGGATAGGGGATGTGAAGGCGATGACCAGCATCGTCAGTGAGGTCACGTAGCCCCACATGCTGGAGGCCTGCGCCCCGGTGAAGCCTGCCCCCTGTGCCACGCTGCTGAAGTAGGGCGGCAGCATGGCGGCCATCACCGTCGTGGCGTAGGCACTGTTGGCCCAGTCGTACATACACCAGGCGTTGACGATCTTACGATGTGCGCGGTCCAGTTTCTTGTTCATGAATTCCTCCCCCTTTCGCAAGTGATGGCCTATGATACCCTATCTCTGTCTGGCGCGCAAATCCGGGGGCACAGCGCTGATTGTCAATGACCGTCGTTTGAGGTATCCTTTCCGCGCAGTATCTTCCTGACCAGGAGCGAGGGGTCTCTGCTTCCACCATGTTTGGTGTTGCTGGCGATTTGTGCTACAATCAAGGTAGGGGGTGGGTAGAATAGGAGCGACTGTGAATCGCAGAGAGTGGCGCTGGGTCGCGCTGGTGACGCTTGTGCTGGTGATTGCCAGCAGCCTGCCCTACTTCATCGCCTGGGTGGTGGCGCCTGAGGGCGCACACTTCACCGGGCTGATCTTCAATCCCCAGGACGGTAATTCCTACATCGCCAAGATGCGCCAGGGGTTCGTGGGCTCCTGGTCGTTTCGTCTCCCCTACACCTCTGAACCGCACGCCGGCGCACCGGTGTATCTGTTTTACCTATTGCTGGGGCACGTGGCACGCTGGATGGGCCTGCCACTCATCGTGGTCTATCACGTGGCGCGGGCGGCGGGCGGCGGGCGGCGCGGTGATGCTATTGGCGCTCTATGGGTTGGCCTCCCGGCTCAGCGACAATGTGGGTGAGCGACGCGCGATGTTCCTGCTGGCGGCGCTCACCGACCCCATCTTCGATCCTGCCGCTGAAGTGTTGTTGGAGCATCCTGTGTCCAGCAGCCAGTATCCAATATCCAATATCAAGTCACCTTGCAGGATGCTCCTAATCGGGTTACAATACACGCCGTCCTGGACACGCCGGGCTACCTGGTGCTGGCCGATACCTGGTACCCAGGCTGGCAGGCGACGGTGGACGGTGAGCCAG